>JANQSL010000172.1 GCA_028284075.1 Candidatus Sumerlaeia bacterium
CCCGCGAGAACGTCCCATCCTGCAATGGCCAGCACCAGAATGACGGATTTTGCGTTGCTTGCACCCCACAATGCGTTGCCACCGGCCCCGCGGAGCTGCCGGGCAAGCTGCGGCCACCCGAAGTGAAGAGCCACTGCCACTGCAAGGATCGATGAACGAAGCGGTGACGAGGTCTTTGCGCTCAACAACAGAAAGATCAGCGGGACTGCCAGCAGATAGTAGTGTGCCCAGGCCAGCGCGGTTGTCACGAGAGGAAGTGCCGCTCCGATGCAAACCGCCAGAGCTTCCCGGGGAAAGGCATCAAGTGTCTCTCGAGTCTTTCGGAACAGGATTGCAAACAGGATGAGAAATGCAAAAAGAACGGGCAGGGAAATATCCGTTTCGGTTTTCTCCAGAATCACACGAACGATGGAGTAGTTGCCGAGATCACTCGGATACCCCTCGGTCGCGACAGACCGCAGGATCGAGACCCACTCTCCCCATGCGAAGAGGCCTCCAAAAAACCAGGCGCCGACAAGAATCATTACTCCTCCACCGATGGATACTCCCGCCATCCATATGCCAAGCCTGCGGAAGTCAGCCGCCGTTGCATAAACGAGTCCAAGCATCAGGGCCACAGCGCAGAGATTCGGCTTTATCGCGATTGCCAGGCCCAACAGCGCTCCCTGAAACAAAACCAGCCGGACTGTTTTTTTTTGCAATGAGGAGATGAACAACAGCACTCCCAACAGGAGCAGCTGTATTGAGTTGATGTTCCCGACATCAAGGTCGCTGGAGAAGGCGCTGCTGAAGCGGCAGACAAGACCGGTTCCAACAAGTGTGAGAACGACCGGCTGACGAAAAGCAAAGTATGAGATGAATGCAATGCCCGCCACTCCGGCAAACAGAAGAAGATAGCGATACAATGTCAGGCTTCGCTCGTAATCCATGTGCCGCAGAGGCGACATCACGGCATAGAGGGCGGGTGTTGCCGTCGTATCCCAAACGGGACGGCGATTTGCAGCGCGTGCAAGCAGGTTCCGGGAAGCATCTCCGGACAACGCAATGAACTCCTGACCAAGGCGGGTTCTTCCTTCCGTGCTGTAAACGTCTTCGCCCATTCCCATCTCAACAGCCGTCGGCACGGCCCAGAAGTGAAAAAAGTCGATTCCTTCCGATGAAGTCATGAAGTGCGCCCGGCTGATCACGCTGAGGAAGCAGAACACTGCTGCGGCCACAAGAAGGCCGGGATGTATGTCATTTGGCAGGAAGCGAGCGGACATGCGCGCACCGTTCGCTTCTCTCCCTGCCGTGTCGAGCGCGGATTGCCGGCGGAACGACAGGGAGGGAAGGAAAGGGCCCGGGCGGGCACGATGAGGAGAATGCCCGCCCGGGCAGGGCAGGGGGCTACACGGCAACCGACTCGAAGTATTGATCCACTGAATCACTTTCGACGGAAATGCCCTCGAACAACCAACTGGAGAGGTAGCGCTCGGAACAGGAGGGGGCGATGGCGACGATAAGCTTTCCCGCGTTTTCGGGCCGGCGAGCGACCTCAAGGGCAGCCCACGTAATGGCACCGGTACTGATGCCAACGGGAATTCCCTCCTCGCTCGCGAGACGCCGCGAGGTGGTGAGAGTTGCCTCCTCCTCCACGCTCACGACTTCATCGATCAGGGCCATGTCGAGAACCTCCGGAACAAAGCCTGCGCCGATTCCCTGAATACGGTGGGGACCGGGATCACCCCCGGAAAGCACCGGCGATTTTGCAGGTTCGACAGCGACGGCGCGGAAGGTGGACTTGCGTGGTTTGAGCACGCGCGACACGCCGGTGAGAGTCCCGCCGGTTCCGATGCCACTTACGAGGATGTCAATGTTGCCATCCGTGTCCCGCCAGAGTTCCTCGGCCGTGGTCCGGCTGTGAACAGCGGGATTTGCGGTGTTTTGAAACTGCTGAAGAATGTACCCGTTGGGAATCCGCTCGCGGAGTTCTTCCGCTTTTGCAATGGCACCCTTCATGCCTTTGGCGGCCTCCGTCAGGACAAGCTTTGCACCCAGTACCTTGAGTAACCGGCGGCGTTCCATGCTCATGGATTCAGGCATGGTCAGAATCAGATCGTAGCCTTTCGCTGCCGCCACAAACGCGAGTGCGATACCCGTGTTGCCGCTTGTGGGTTCGATCAGCACGGTTTTCCCGGGCTCGATCAGCCCCTCCTGCTCGGCGGTCTCAATCATTGCGTGGCCGATGCGGTCCTTGACTGATCCCAGGGGGTTGAAGAACTCGGCCTTCAGATAGACCTGAGCCTTGATTCCGAGTTCTGCGGTCAGCTTGTTGATGCGAATGAGAGGCGTGTTGCCAATGGTGTGGATGATGGATTGATACAGACGTGCCATACTGCTCTACTCCTCAAACTGTGTCTTCCAATGTGATCTCCATGTGTTCGCTCCCGGGGTCGAACGGGGCCGAGATGGTGCATAACAGCTGGGAAGGCAACTACCCGGCCGGGTAGCGCTTCGATTTTCGCTCCGGACTGTTATTCAGGTGAGTTCAGTGCAGAAGAGGGTCAGGCCGGTAACGGCAAGCACAAAGAAAAGCGGCCCCCGGGAGAGGGGCCGCTTTTGATGTTCCGCTTGTGGGAAACGCGAACGCTTACTTGTTGTAGAGCGTCCAGTCGTTGACGCCTGCGGTGGCAGGATCGTCTTCGATCAGGATGTTGTCGAAGATCATCCACTGGTTGGTGTTCACGCTGCTGAAGAAGTCAGCATGGCCAACCGCCGGGTTCGCTGCGGAGCCGGTTCCGCCGGTGATCGTGGAGGCGACGGTGAAGACACCAGCGTCGGCCGGGCGGCTGAAAGCCACTTCACGATCAGCACCGCCGTTGGTAACCGTCAGGCGAACGGTGACCCACTCTTCGCCTGCGCAACCTGCCGTATCGTAAGGCGGGCTCGTGAAGAAGTTGGACCAGTCGGTGGAGCCGTTGTCGTTGTTCGGAGAACTTCCGAACCAGTTCGGGATGGTGTTGTCGTTGGTGATGGGGGAGGATGTACCGTCAAAATACCGGTAGTCGTTGGATGAACCACCGTCGACGGTGCAGATGTAGTTGAATCCGTCGCCACCGTCACTGCCAACGGCGAAGTCGCTCGTGCTGGCAGCAGCGCCAAAGGCGTAGAATTCAGTCGTGGCACCGGCATTGTCACCGAACTTGGCGTAGAGATCGAAAGTCAGAACCCAGGTTCCGTCGGCAACATTGAGGCCCGTGGTGTCAGGAAAGTATGTGATCGAGTTTCCCTCACCCTGGCTGAGATTGGCTTCCGACCGCAAACCGGTCTGTCCGGAACCGCTGGGGGCCGTTCCAATGCCGTCGCCGGAGTAATCGTACTGATAATTCGTCGCCGTATCAGCACCAGCGGTTGTGCCCTCAAACTCCACCGCGGTGAAGCTGCCGCTTTGGTCGGTTTCGAAATCGTAGAGTGTTGACGCAGCGGTCGCCGAGCCGGCGAGAAGCGCAACTGCGGCAATAAATGAAGCTCTTTTCATAAGACGTATGGTCCTTTCTCGGGAGACTGTAAAGAGGGTCTGGCGACGTTCCGGTTCTGTCAACGCATAATTAAGCTGCAGTTAGCCTTCACTTTAAGCTGCCGGGCTTCAGGCTGGGAAAACCCTACCAAAACAACCTCTTTATGATTGAAAACAAAAGACTTACAAACCAAAAATGCTCAATAAAAAACCCTCTTATCGTACCAAAAAAAGGCTCGATTGTGCCCTTTCAGCCCCGCCTTTCCCTACGGAAGGCCCTCATTCTCGGAGCTTTCCGCCCAACTCTTGTCGTTTCAAGCAGCGACGGTTCCCGTTGTTACATTTCATGTGCTAATTTTGAATAAAAGATGCTTCATTATTTCCTCCTGTCATTCTGCACCCAGTCTCCCACAAACGGAAGACTCCGGAAACAAACCAACCCTGCTCAAGTCCTTCGCGGACATGTATTGTCGTGAAAATATGCACTCCGCCAACGGGATTTCCGAGTTTGCTGAAAGAGGTTCGATGCGGATCGCATGAAAACATTTCCAAGGGGATTTCGCGAGAAATATCCGGCGGTCTTCAGCCATCTGAATCAACGAAGCCGCGAGTGGTTGAGGAAAGCCACGGTCTCTCCCCCACGATGAAGAGCTCGGAAAGATCAACAAAACCCCGTGTGAGATGGATCACCACGAATACCCGGAGAGTCTCGCAAAAGTCTGAAGCGGCAATCACACAGCGACCAAAACCGGCAGCCGTTCATGAATTGCCATCACGGGTGCGGAACCCTTTTTCAGATGCTCGAGACAAACGATCATGGCTTAATCGTTTGCAAAACGGGATAGCCTGGACTGAGTGCCTTCAATCAGAATTGAACCTTGACGGTGGCGGGACGAAGACCAATGGTTGCAGAGAGTTTTATGTTGAGGGACTTTTCGTGCGCGGCATTTCCTTATTCCTTCTGATCTGTCTCTTCAAGAGCTTCAGTACATCCGCCGTGGCAGCGGACCTGTCGGTTCTTTTCCTGGGCAACAGCTACACCGGCCAGGACAATGTGCCGGGAATTTTCCAGTCGATTGGTTCATCCGCGGGAGTTGATGTCGAAGTGGCGTCCAACACACCGGGAGGTGCCACTCTCTCGGTTCATTTTTTTTCTGAAACCAGTCTGAGCCTCATCAACCAACAGGCCTGGGACTTCGTTGTTCTACAGGAACAGAGCGTGGTTCCGGCCGACGATGGCCTTGCGGGAATCCATCTCTTCCCGCACGCTGCAAATCTCAACGCGCTCATAACGGACAGAGGGTCTGAAACGGCGCTCTACATGACGTGGGGCCGACGTGACGGATACACTGCAACGAACTTTGGCGTCACCTTTGCTTTTCCCGACTACGAGTCCATGCAGGCTGTTATTACAGCAAACTATACGCGGGCAGCGAAGGAGAACGATGCCGTCCTCGCTCCCGTGGGGATTGCGTGGAAAAACGTCCGAGCAAGCCATCCGGCGATTTCACTCTATGACGGCGATGGCTCCCATCCAAGTGTCAATGGAGCTTATCTCGCCGCTCTGACTATTTACTGCGCGCTGACAGGCACACCTGTCACGGGCTCAAGTTATTTCCCGCCGGGTGTCACCTCTGCAGACGCCGCGATTCTTCAGCAGGCCGCGACGGAGGCTGTTCTCCCGGTCTCGGCGTCAAATGAGTGGTGGACCATGGAGTAGCCCTGCCGAGTGAAAATCCCGTGGAGTTTTGGTGAAGTGGCCGTGTCCTGTTGCGGGTTGACGGCGTTTGCCGGAGGTTGTCATCTCATCATGTTCGGTACAGAAAGGTAACATTCGGAAGCGGGGATCGTAGATGCTCAACAATACAATCGTCTCAAGATCGTTCGTCGTTGCCGCGCTCCTTCTTGCGTGTGCCGTCGGTGTGCGTGCTCAGGGCAGTCAGTTCATTTACCGTGCAGGCGATCTTCCCGCCAAACGCGGTTTTGGCGGAGCGGCCGTTATGGGCGATTTCGCCTATTATTTTGGAGGGTCGTACGAAAAAGCCGAAGCCAAAGCGGCCGCTCCAATTCCCACGGCAAGCGTGATCAAGGCGGCGGTTCTTCCCGATGGCCGACTGGGCCCGTGGCAGGAAACGACTCCGATGCCTCAGCCGCGCCATTATATTGAAAACGCCACGCTGGTTCTGGACGATGTGGTTTATATCGTCGGAGGCTCTTCCAAAACGCTTCAGGGAAAGCGGTACAATACGGCTTTGTACTCTCGCCCGCTGCCAAACGGAACGCTCCTGCCCTGGACGGAATCCCAGCCGTACGATTCTGAGGGCCTCTCAACGATTACAGCGGTTTCAACTCCGGGGCATATTCACATTATTGGCGGTCTGAAGCTGAATGATGAGGTTTCCAACCGGGTCTATACCAATACGATTTATG
>JANQSL010000072.1 GCA_028284075.1 Candidatus Sumerlaeia bacterium
GTGCCGCAGTTCGGGCAGATGCGGTGGCGCAGCTTGGGCTGGCTGCAGTTCTCGCAGTTCACAAGTTGCTGAGGATGCAGCTTCTTGTGAGCGCGATCCTTCCCCTGTCGGGAGCGGCAATGGCGTCGTCTTGGGACCGGCATAGTGAGAGACCTCCAAAAAAGGACGCGCAAGGTCGGCGCGCCGGTCCCCCAAGTCAAGGGCGAAGATGAGGGGTGATGGAAGAGGGTGGGTCAGATTGACCCCATGGCCGTCAACGATTGCCTTCAGGAACAAAAAGAGGTTTGTGGCTTGTCCAAGAAAGGCTTGTGAAGGGTTCTCGCGATGCTTCGATTACTGATAACAATTGGCTTGGGATGTCTCCTGATTGCAGGACAGGCCAATGCGCAGTTCAAGCCCGTATCCTCAGTTCCCCACAAGAACCTCAAGGTCGAGGTCATTAGCAAGCGGTCCCATGATCGAAGTGCTTTCACACAGGGACTTGAGTTTCATGACGGCCAGCTGTTGGAGAGTACGGGCCTGACGGGCCAGTCGTCCCTCCGGCGTGTCGACTCGGAAACCGGCGACGTGCTGGACGTGATCTCACTTCCCGCCGATCATTTCGGCGAGGGGCTGACGGTGGTGGACGACCGCATTATTCAACTGACGTGGCGGAACGGCATCGCCCACGTCTACGATGTTTACACACTCGAGAAGGTGGACGAATACCGTTATGAGGGAGAAGGTTGGGGAATCTGTCACGACGGCCGCCAGTTGATCATGAGCGACGGGAGTCCGAACCTGACCTTTCGTGACCCCTACACGTTCGAGATTATTCGCCGGCAGGGGGTGATTTACAACGGTCGTCCGTTGAAGTGGGTAAATGAGCTCGAATTCGTCGATGGCTTCGTTTACGGAAATATCTGGCGGACGGACGAGATTGCAAAGATCGACCCTGATACCGGCCATGTTCATGCCATCGTTGATGCGTCCGGACTACTGACGGAAGACGAACGCCAGGGCGTTAATGTCCTCAATGGAATCGCGTGGAACGCCGCGACGGAAACGTTCCTGATCACGGGAAAGATGTGGCCTGCAATGTTTGAAGTTCGTTTTGTTGATCCGGCTGCTAGCGATCCCGTGCGCGAAACTCCGCCAGTAACGGAAGATGATCACTCGTCCGGGGAAGAATCGACGGGTCCGACAGCAGAGGGACGCGAATCGATCCGGGAACCAGTTCCCGCATCATCCGGTCGTTCGGAATAATATGATCGATGCGTCGTTCCGGCTCATCCGAGGGATGTGTCAGGACTCCTGAACCATCCAGAGGATCGTCGAAATCCACTCGTCTCCAGGGCGTTAAGAACAGCTCGAATTCCTCGTATCCCGGAGCGGAATTGTAATCTCCGGCAACGACAATATTCAGATCCGGGCGTTCCGCCATCATCCGATCGAACTGGCCGAGGAGAAACTCGATCTGACCTCTGCGCATGGAGTGATCCCGTTCTTTTGTACCTGCCTTCAAGTGGACGTTGCAGAGCGTGAAAGTATAGCCTGTGTCGTGGTAAACGTCGATGCAGGACATCCGTGTGTTGACGTGATTCTGTGTTTCAGCTCTGCCTTCGCGGTCCAGTGAACCTCTGACCGGTGTGGTTACACTGGCATAGGAATACTGGACACCCAACGGGAGTCTGCTTAACACGACCGTGTTCTGATACCATGTCGTGCTCTCGCTTGAACTGACATACAGATAACCGAGGTCGGGAAATAACTCGTCCGCAAGCGACTTGATGTACTCCGCGGACTCGGCTTCCTGAAAGCAGGCAATGTCGGGATTCATCTCGCGCATTGCCTGGGCGAAAAGATTCCGGCGGTCCTGTTCATCGGGTCGCGCTGAATTCTCCCGCCGGCTGTTAACATACGGATTATCAGTATCGTCCACAAAGTGTTCGAGATTCCAGGTGAGCACAGTAATGACGTCGTCGGTGTCGGGAACATGCCAGGCCGGCGTGACCATACCGTGAGAAATATCGACGGGACGCTGCTTCGCACAGCCTGCCAGGAGAGTGATTAAGACCAGGTAACGGATGATGAGATGCATTCAGGGCTCCTTGTAGAACCCTGTATCTCGTTCCAGACGAACCGCTCAGGTCCAGCAAAACCCGACAACTCGCGATATCCTCACGGATTCGACTTGTTGCCGCCAACCTGGGGCACTACCGAATGCCAATGTGCCAAGGGAGGTGTTCCATGAGACCGTACCGCTGGCTTGTTTTTCTGTTTTTCCTTCTCGTTCTTGCGAGGCCGTCGGCTTTCGCGGGACGGGACGATTCGGAGATTCTTTCACAGCTGCAGAAACGGTCCTCTGAATTCATGACCGCAATGCTGGGTGGCAACGGCCACACCGTGCAAAGCGATCTGCTGCCTCATCTGCGTCCGACTTTAAACCCTGAAACGGCCCGGATTTTCTTTGGTGACCTGCTGATTCGCGGTGGCGGTCTCGAGGAAGTCGGTCTTCCTGTTATGGAGCGGATGGAAACCGGAGAGGTTTGCGCTCTGGTTCCCGTTCGCCTCCGACGCTATTCCATTGCCGCCCGAATTACGTTCGAACAGTTCACGCCCCGTGCAAAGATTTCCGGCTTCGTCATGGATGAATGGGATCAGGATACGGAGGCGGTTGTCAGGGACGACAGAGGTTCGTCGCTGCCAGTGGATATTCCCGTTTACGTTGTCCCTGAGACCATCCGGCGGATTCCGGTCGATATTCCTGCTGGCGAGGTGTTGTTGAAGGGTGAACTGGTTCTTCCCGCCACCGCCGGTGAGGCGGTTCCGGTTCCCTGCGCGCTGCTGCTGCAGGGGCTTGGATCTTATGATGAAGACATGACGGTTGGGCGGGCAAAGCCCTTCCGCGACCTGGCTTTGGGAATGGCCTCCCGCGGTGTCGCGGCGTTGCGGATTGAAACTCCCGATCGTTCCGCCGCAGAGAGCTTCGGTCCTGATGTTTTTTATGACCTCGAAGACTATCGTCTCGAACCTGCGCGGCTCGCTCTTGAATGGCTTCATGAGCGGCCTGAAGTCGATGCCGAGAAGACAACCATCGTGGGCCATGGTCTTGGAGGGTTTCTCGCGCCGGTTCTGGCGGAGCGCACTAATGCGCAGCGTGTCGTCATGTTGTCGCCGTGGCCCGTTCCCGTGAGTCTTTGGATCGAATCGCGCGCCTATGAATATCTCCGGTCTCCAGCGGTGACGAACAACGAAATGCGAGAAGTCTGGCAGCAGACGCTTGAGCAGTCTATTGCTCTTCGAGAGGGCAGTCTTGATTCAACCGCATCCATTTTTGAAATCGCCGCTCCGGTCTGGAAGGATCTTGAACGTCTCGATCCTGCCAGGACCATTGTCTCCGGAGCCTTTCGGTCGCGTCTCTATTTTCCGTCAGATGATTCGCTCGGCATGCGTGCAAATGCTGAGGAGTGGATGGAGGTCGTGGCAGACGTTTCTTCCGCGGCACGAGTGGACTTTGTGATGGATGTGAACGGTCTCTTTGCGGATGCGGATCCCGAGTCGGAAAACCCTTTGGATGCCTTCGCGGCGAGCAATATGAACGAAGCCCTCGTGCGCGAAATTACCGACTTCGCAAGAACGGGACGGCTACCAGTGCTTTAAGTCGAAAGCTCAGGGTAGCCGGCGGAGCAGACCCATCGGCGTGCACTCGGTGCCCTGACCCAGCGGGTTGTCCTTCAGACACGCTTCGGCCAGCGGAACGTCGACGCCCTCGCTGTGACCGATGACCCACGAACCGCCAATGTCGTTTACGTCGACGATTGCGGTGGGAATGCCGGTTGCTCCATAAATCAGTGCCGCGACGTGATCGGGGTCTTTAGGACCCATGATCACACACTCAGGCTGGAGTGGCGAGGTGGAAGCCGCATCGATCATTGCCGCCTGTGGACCCGCGATTCGGTAGAAATCTCCTCGGCGTCCGATTGCACGACCGATCGCTCCAACAAAGGCCGCGGCCCAGATTCGCATCGCGCCGCATTCATCCACCGCACACTGCATGCTGCTGGGGCGGCGAAGGCCGATTCCATAGGGGACCTTGCTGACGAAGCGCCACAGCAGACGGGCTGTAAGGCCTATATGAATTTCACTCTCGGGGATGGCACGTCCCTGGGTGACCGCAACGGCCTTCTCGGAGATGAACAAGACATCGCCCTGCTTGGCCTTGGGCACTGCATTCTCCTGAATTGTGGCGATCAGGTCCGAATTGCCGGACAGGATCGGAGTTCGAACCGGCAGACGGAGGAATCGGTCGCCGTAAAAGGAAATGACCAATTCCCGATTCGGGTTGGCCTGGATGTCCTCGGGAAGCTCGGTTTGCAGAGAGGGTGCAACTGCGGTACTCATCTCTTTGATCCCCTGTGGCGTGTTTTTTCCTGCGCCACTACAAGGTCAGGACCGGACCATCACACGGGCATCCACGTCAAGTGTCTTCGGTCTTGGAAATGATGTGAAAATTGTCAGTAACAAACTTTGTGGTCAGGAGATAAACTCCCTCGCTTCAAGTCTGCAAATCTTGAGCGAACACAGGCCGGAGCTGTGAAAAACCTCTGAAGAAAGAGTGGATAATGACTAAAATTCTGTCCGAAGCCGATCGTGATCTCCTGCCGCTTTTGTGGAAAACACCAAAGGACTGGGTTGGTTCGGTCATGGCCGAGCCTCTGGCACTTCTTAACGATCATGCCCACCTGGAGCGGAAAGCGGCCCTTAATGCATTGGATATGCTCTTGCGCTGGCCCGAGCCGAATCCGCCGGAGAACTGGGTTCAGGCAATGACAAGTATCTCCATCGACGAGGTGGCGCACCTCCAGACAGTCACACGTATTCTGGCCCGCCGGGGGGGCGAGTTGACCCGCTGGCATGCCAATCCATACGCCGCGGAATTACACAAGCTTGTCCGGCGGGGACGAGGAAACGAGGAGATTATTGATCGCCTGCTGGTCAGTGCCCTGATCGAGGCACGTTCCTGCGAGCGGTTTTGTATTCTGGCGGAGGTTTGTGGTGACGAGGAACTACAGAAGCTTTACGCGGGGCTTTGGAAATCGGAAGCGGGGCATTACCGTGTTTTTCTCAGTCTTGCGAAGGACCTTCCACAGGCTATGGGTGTCGATGAGCGATGGGAGGAAATGCTTGCCGCTGAGTCAGAAATCGTTCAGCGGCAGGAACCAGGGCCAGGGATGCACAGCGGGATAAAGCGGAAATAACACCGCACTGGTTTTGAGACCGAGTGAGACCGGACCTTGTGCTCTTTCACTTCTTTTTCTTTCCGCACTCCTCAAACGTGATCAGATTTCGATCCATATCTCCAATGGCGAACTCCTTTGAACCCCACGGCTTTTCCTCCAGTGGAGCATTCGGATGCACTACGCCCGTTGGTTCCAGTTGGCGATACAGTTCGTCTATGCCCTCCACCATAATCCGGCAACCGGTACGCGAAGGCAGCTCCGGATCCTCGCATTGCCAGAGATGGATTTCCACTCCATCTCGAGCAACAATCGCATACGGCTCGTCGCTGAGAAATACAGTCTTGAAATCCAGGGTCTCCTGATAAAACTTTGTGGCCTTCCTGACATCCAGAGAAGGAAGCACAGGGACACCCCGGAGGAAGTTTGAAATTTTTTCCATGGTTCACCTCATTCAGCGGGTCCTGGCGGATGAAAATCTACTCACCGTCCACCACAATCTCGGCATGAATGGTGTACCCCTTGAGCTTTTCCCGCCCCGGAATAAAGGCCAGCTCAATCAGGACCCAGATCTCATGCACTGTTGCCCCGGTGTGGCTGACAAGCTCCGCGGCAGCCTGGAGTGTGCCCCCCGTTGCCAGGAGGTCGTCGATGATCACAACGCGGTCTTCTTTGCCAAGCGCGTCGATGTGTAGTTCGATCGTGGCCTGACCATATTCGAGCTCATACGAGCGGCTGATGCGATCAGAGGGAAGTTTTCCCTCTTTCCGAACGGGGATAAACCCGATTCCGAGGGCATGAGCCAGGGCGGCTCCGAAAATGAATCCGCGAGATTCAATGCCGACGACCTTTGTCAGTCCGGCGTCGCGATAGCGATCCGCCACTTTCGCAATAACGTGGTTGTAGGCTTCAACATCCTGGAGGAGCGTTGTGATGTCCTTGAACTGAATGCCCGGCTTGGGAAAGTCCGGGACGTTACGAATTTTCGAGAGAAGGTCCATGAGTCCGATCCGGTGTGAACTGGAGTGCATCTTGTCACCGATAAAGCGGGGCGCAAGCAAGAGAGGTTTCCAGTGGCACCTCAGAGAATCCCGAAGATGATATTGGGGACGATGTTGATACGAACCTGCTCTCTCATGTTGTTTTCGCTGGTGCTCGGCTGCGCCTCGCAAGGTCCTTTGCAGTCTGCGGTGCTCGATACGCAGTTACCGCCGGGAAATGCCACAGACGTCGCTCTGTCCCCCTCGGAGCGGTTTCTTGCGACCGCAAACCCCGCCCGTGGCAGCGTGACGGTGTTCATGCTGAGTAGAAGGGCGGATGGGGTCCGGCTTGACGCGCTTGCCGGTCTCAGACCGGCTGAGGTTGAACTCTCCACCTCCGGTGCGCTGGAGCGTATCGTGTGGAGCGAAGGCATTGACCATGGCGAGGCACTTTACATTCTGGTCAGAGAGGATGGCTCGGATTCGATCCGTCGCGTTTATGCTTCCGGAGAGAAGTTCAGTCTCAGTATTGACGAGGAGGAAGTTGCAGAGGCGACAAAGGGTGATATCAGCCGCTACTTCCCCGAAAACGACCCCGTGGCGGACGATGAGCGGCTCCGCATTCGGGAGGAAATTCGTCGGGCACGAGAACACTCGCCGGTCGAAGTCGACCTTCCTTCCGACATGATCGTGGATGCATGTTCCTGGCAGGATGAAGACGGGCGATTCATTTTCGCGACGTTCAAGAATACGGATGCAGTGGCCATGTTTGATGTGACACAGCGTGGTCAGGCTGAACTTGTCCGGCTGATCCCATCGGCTCTCCCCGGAGGAATTGCGATCGGCAGGGAATCGGGAATTCTCTATATCGGGGAGCAAAGAACTTCACGAGTTGTCGCATTCAACGTGAGAGAACTGAAACGGTAGAGTTCGTCAAGTACGAGCCCTAGATCGACATGTCGCGGTCATCCTCAAAGGCATCGTCTTCGCTCCGTTCATGCAACATGTCGGCAAAATGGTCCTCGATACTCCATGAGTCTTCGATCTTCGTTTTGGAATCGGTCGATACCGGTTGATAGAATGAGTCCACTTCCGCAGCTCCGTCGATCTTCAGACGGATCGCCTCGCGGAAGTGACGGGGTTCGAAATGGAGATCATGGATTGCTTCGGAGATGTCATAGGCTTTGTCCTCCTGCGTCCGGAGAATTGTGTTTCGAGTAATCCCCTTCCACGTCGCCAGCGGCCTGAACAGCTTTGTGCCCGCAAGAGCCAGACTGGCGGGAATGGGCACCGTGCGGACGGCCAGGTTCATTTCATCCGCTATTGTTGAAATCATCTGGCGCCACGACATGGGTTCCGGACCGGCAATGGTATAGGCTTTTCGTCGGGCCGTGGACCTGCGGAGACATTCCATCAGGACGGATACGACATCCTCCACGAAGACGGGCTGGAGGAGCGCCCTTCCTGTTCCGATAACAGGGATCCAGCGGTGCTTGCGAATCCACTCGACGACGCGTGTCAGGTTCCCGTCGCGACAGCCTCCAAAAATCATCGCCGGACGGACAACGGTCCAGTCCAGGCTGGTATCCATGATTGTCGCTTCGCCTCCCAGAACCTCGTTTACCGAACCGGACTCAACGCGCGAAAAGCGCCGCGTCGACGACATGCAGATCACTCGCTCGACACCGCAGCGATAGCATGCCTGCACAATTGGCTCGGCATGCCGGATGTGGGAACAACTGACAAGCGCTTCACAGTCTTCCAAAGCTCCCCAAAGCAGCCATCGCCGCGTGGTGTCTCCTTCCATGATTTCGCACCCGTCGGCTGCCAGCGATTCCGCGACAGCCGAATCGGGCGTGCGTGTCAGTACACGGACCTTAACGTCATTTCGCACCAGCCGGCGGCAGAGGCGTTCCCCGGTGTGACCCGTTCCGCCCAGAACGAGAATTGTTCGCGGAAGATAGGTTGAAATCATCGGAGACGCGGCCCCAGCAGGTGGCTGTAGACCTGCCATTGTCGATCCAGTGCGGCATCCAGGCGGTACAGTTGCTCAGCGCGCCGTCTGCCTGCCTGACCCATTTTGCGAGCCGTGTCCGGATGTTCAAGCAGGTAGAGACAGGCACCGGCGATATGCCTTGCCTTGCGGGGCTCGACAAGAAAGCCGGAGGAGCCATCCACCACAGCTTCACGACAGCCACGGACCCGAGTGGCAACCACCGGCAGTTCCATCATCATGGCTTCAAGAATCGATACCGGCATGCCTTCCCGCCACGAGGGAAGGCAGAAGATTGTCGACGCCGCGAGTACGGCGGGAACATCCCTACGGAAACCGGCAAAGATCACCCTGTCCGCCAGAATCCCCGACTCCGCTTTTTGACGCAGGAGTTTGCCGATATTGTCGTGATCGCTTCGGAGTCTCTCGCCAACGATGAGAAAACGAACGGCTTCGTTTTCATGCGCAACCAACTCCGCAGCTTCGAGGAACTCGATGAATCCTTTCTCGCGGGTCAGACGCCCCGTAATAGTGACTACGGGGGAATCCTTCGGAATTCCGAGTTCAGAGCGCACCGCGTTGCCGCTGTTGATGGAGACCGGACGATAAAAACGTCCCGGATCAACTCCGTTGGGGGTATGATAAATATGGGCAGGGCGTTCTATGGAAACTTGCTCCGCTGTGCGTGCATCCTCCTCGCTCACACAACACAGCGCATCGTGGAAGAGCGCACCGAACCGTTCGAGGAGCATGTGAGCTCCGTACTTCCACCTCGGCATTTCATCATGAAACGTGAAACCGTGTGCAGTGTAAATGACCACCGGAACCCGTGCGATCCACGCCGCCGTCCGTCCAATGAGGGCGGCGACGGGAGTGTGGACATGAAGAACCTCGATACGATGCCGTCTTAGCAGGAAGAGCAGCCTCAGCCAGCTCAACAAGTGAGAAAGAAGATTCCAGGATCGCGAAATTCGGAGCGGAACCATGTGGAGACCGCGCTTCTGTAGTTCCTCCCAATGGGGACCGGGGGTGCATGCGACACGGACATCAAGCCCGCGCTCCGACAGTTTCAGGGCCAGTGGCGCAAGAAACTGCCGCACCGTGAAGTCCACGGCACACAGGATCATTACCCGTGGTGGCTCTTGCTTTCCAGATTTGCCCACTCAGACCTCGCTCTATGATCGGAAGCATGATGATTCACCTAACCGGAGACGCGTCAAGGACTTGGCAGGTTTCGGCGAAACAGTTTTCCTTGACTTGGCAATAATATCCGGGCAAAAAAACGAAACTTTTGCGAAATAAGGAGAGGATACGATGAAAGACGCACTGATTCATGAGCTGGAAGCCATCCGCGATTTCTATCTCCGGGCGATACGCCCCCTGACCGAGGAGGATTCGGGATTCAAGCCTTCAGAAGGGAGCTACTCCGTCGCTGCGCAGGTTATGCATACCGCTTTGACCGTGGAATGGTTTCAGGAAGGGACTTTTGGCGCCGGCTTCGACATGGACTTTGAAGGACATGATCGGGCTGCGAAGGCATGTCAGTCACTCGAAGAGGCGAAAGCGCGGTTTAATGCCGCCATGGATGGCGCAGTCGCTATCCTTCGCGACAAATCTGAATCGGATCTCATGGAGCCCTACCCGGAGGGAGCCATCATGCAGGGGCCGAAGCTGGGTGCAATCTACGGTATCGTGGATCACACAGCCCATCACCGCGGCGCACTTTCCGTCTACATTCGGCTGCTTGGCAAGGAACCACAGATGCCCTACATGAACTAAGGGAAATTGAGCTCCGGTTCCTCCTGTCAACAGTGTTGGCCTGAAGTGATACAATAAACAAACGTGCCCCGGGAGAAAATCCGGGGCACGCACCAGTGGAAAGTTGACGTTTTTCAGGGGCGCTGATCGAGGGACGGATAAGACCGGTTGGTCGATCCCTGATACACCTGGCGCGGACGGTAGATCACTGAATCAGGATTTTCGCGGACTTCACGCCAGTTGGCGATCCAGCCGGGCATGCGGCCGATGGCGAACAACACCGTGAACATATTTACCGGAATGCCGATGGCTCGCATAATGATGCCGCTGTAGAAATCCACATTGGGATAAAGTTTGCGCTCAACAAAGTAGTCATCGGTGAGTGCGACCTCTTCGAGACGCTTGGCAATATCGAGGTAGGGGTCCTTTTTGTTCAGAACCTCGAAGACGCGGTCACACGCCGTTTTCAGAATTCTTGCGCGGGGATCGAAGTTCTTGTACACGCGATGGCCGAAACCCATCAGGCGGAAGTCGCTGTCCTTGTCCTTGGCGAGGCGTACACACTCCTCGATCGTCATACCGCTGGTGTGAATCTGCTTCAGCTGCTTGAGGACGGCTGTGTTGGCGCCGCCGTGAAGAGGTCCCCACAGGGCGCAAACGCCGGATGCAACAGAGGCGAACAGGTTGGCGCGGGAACTGGCCACCATGCGAACGGTCGATGTCGAGCAGTTCTGCTCGTGATCCGCATGGAGAATAAAGATCAGGTCGAGAGCCTTCACGATGTCCGGATTGATTTCGTACTCAGTGTACGGGTCGGTGAACATCATGTGAAGGAAGTTCTCGACGTAGCCGAGTTTCGGATTTGAGAAGGTGAAGGGGCGGCCGTTCGCCTTCTTGTAGGTATAGGCTGCGATGGTGGAGGCGGCGCCAAGAAGACGGGCCGTTGCTTCCTCGAAGCTCTGCTTGTCGTATGTTGCTTCCGTCAGATGCGGCGTGTAGCAGGAGACGGCATTGAACATCGCGGAAAGAATAGCCATCGGGTGGGCTGTGGAGGGGAAGCCGGCAAAGTGGTGGCGCATGTCGTGATGAACCGGCGTGTACTCTGTGACTTCTCGTTTGAATTCTTCGAGTTGAGGACCGGACGGCATTTCACCATTGGTCAGAAGGTAGGCGACTTCAAGAAAGGTGGACTGGTCAGCCAGTTCTTCAATGGGATAGCCACGGTAGCGCAGAATACCCTTTTCGCCATCAATGAAAGTGATATCACTCTGGCAGGACCCGGTGTTCTTGAATCCGTCGTCGTAAGTAATGTAACCCGTCTGAGCGCGAAGCTTCGAGATATTGATCGCCTTTTCCTGCTCTGTTCCCTCAAGAACGGGAAATTCGACGTCTTTTCCGCCGATAGTTGCCTTGACTGTTTCGCTCATCCGGGGCGCTTCCTTGCGGGTTGTTTGGTTGTGGTCCTGCGCGGGAGACTTCCGGCGCCGCCGAGTCAAATCACTCCACGAACGCTGGCCGTCTGTTGATTTTGTTCGGTTTGTGTTTCGGAGACGGAAGCCGTTTCCGGGACTTGCTGCCGGGGGCGTTCATCTCCAAATCCGCAAACGAGATTACGCTGACGAAGTGGTTCGGGAGGCGTCAAGCCTTGCCGGATTGCTTTCCCAGGGCGATTTCAGTGCTGTGAATGCGACCACCCCGAACAGGACCAGGAGTGGCCAGAGTTTCAGAGACATCCAAACAAGCTCGACAGGTCCGTTTCGGAACGGAAGGGGGACTTCAAAGCGGAGGCCAACTGCTGTCAAAACCCCCGGGTGGATGAATGCCTGGTCGAGGCCCGCACCGGCGGACCAGATCAGGAAAGCGGCTATTAAGGTAATACGGAGAGGCTTCTTTGACGACTCACCGGTATTCCAAACAAGGAGGGCAGGCACAACGGCTTGAACGAGATAGTGATCCCAGAGAATGCCTGGAAGGAGCAGGGAGGTGAGAACAGCGAGCGAAAAGGAGAGTCTCCAGTCGCTTCCGTCACAATCCGAGCGAACGCAGACTGGCACAAACACCAGCAGAATGGCCAAAGCGAAAACCCATGTGGTTGCCTGAGCGACTCGTGAACTGGCGGCGATCCAGGGTTCGAAGCCCGGAGCAGGTTCGAGAATATGGCTGAAGAAGGAGTTCAAGGATTGATTGTAGGGATCGCGCCAGAAGGTCATTCCCTCCGATGCCCAGGTGGACTTGCCGAATCCCATTTGCCCAAGAATCGACACAAACTCCAGGTGAGCGGGCAATCCTGCCAACGGCAGTGAAATGCTCATGAGTCCTGTCGCGATGAGAAGAGTCCATCCCGCCTCGCGCCATCGCTTCGTCAGGAGGAACCAAATCATAAAGATGCCGGGCGTGAGCTTGAACAGCATCAGAAATGCGGTAATGAAGCCAAGAGCCGCAGGATGCCAGCGTCGTGTGATGCCGAAAGCCAGCAGAGCACTCCCGAAGACCAGGACCATGTTCAACTGGCCGGCGTTGTTTTGGCGCAGGACCGTATAATTGAACACGACAGCGGTGGCGATGATGGCAATACTCTGCCACCGCCATTTCCACCCGCCCGCCCGTGCAGCCAGCAGAAGACCACCGACAAGCAGAACATGATTCACAAGCTGCCAGAAAATCGAGGCGGAATGAAATGACAGCCAGGACAGAGGTCTGAGGACAATACCGGTGAAGGGGAGATAAACGTATGGAAGAATGGTTCGAAAGCGAGTATCCTCCGCCGCGAAGGTCCGTGCCGCATCCTGCATGACTTCCGGTGCGTATGGTGCCTGGCCTTCGGCCAGCAACAGCGCTCCCAGCCAGATGTGTTTGAAGTCGTTTTGGTGGCTATGACGAAGAAGAGGAACGACTTGAAAGACGATATAGAGTGCCGCGGCGACAACGAGAGCTGACCAGGGCTTCCATGACTGGCGTTGGTCTGCATCCATCATGGCGAAATTTTCCGGCCGTAGGTTGTCTGAAACATACGGAGGGCACGCCGAATCATCAGTGCATTCTCTTCGGTGTCGCGTACCCAAATCTGGAAGCCGCTGACAGAACGAGGAAGGGAGCTCCAGTCGGCCACAAGTCTCCAGCCGGAATCTGGCCGCGCCATTCGCTGCTCAAGCAGTCCCTGTTCCGAGTCGGGTCTTCCCTGTTTATCATGCCGGTTCAGCGGGCTCTGTACAATGGCCCACTGGATATCCCACTTATCAAGAACGTCTGACCACGAATACCAGTTCTCGCCGGGTTGCGGCATAAATCCCTGGGAAACGGTTACTTCCTCCCGCCAGATTTTTCCGCCGAAGATATCAAATCGGGGATCGCTAAACACTCTGTGGGTTTCGGGTGACCATCGCCATATCAGGTATCCGGCATAGTGATTTTCGTTATACATCCGGCCTTCCAGATTCGCCAGTTCCACAAAATCACACAGCGCTTTTGGATAGCGCCACTCCTCATAACCGGTCCGGTCGCGTATGTAGCTCCGGTTGCGTGACGGGTAGCTCATCTGCTGCGGCCAGTTCGAGAGGACCATTGTCGCCCACAGTGCCGTTACGACCGTGACGATGGCAAGACGCCGAGGCGAGGACCCGGTCCCCGGGCGAAACGCCTCACCAAGGACTCGTGCGCCAAGCGGTACCATCATGACACTCAGAAGGAGCAGATGCCGCACGTGCATGGCTCCCTGATACAGAAAGAACGCGAAGACTCCAAGTTCTCCGATGCGGATGAATGTGTTTCGCTTTCCTGAAAGCAGCACCCATACGGCCATCAGTATCATCAACAGAATCGCCAGCGGCATATCGAACGCGAAGCGATAGTCGGGAGGCATGAGCTCACCAATACTTGAAACGAGTGCCTTGTCTCCCATGACACGCGCCGGCAACTCATAGAGTTTCCAGCCGTAGGGGTTGCAGAGGGTGCCGACAAACGTTGCGGCACCGACACCGAGCCAAAGAGGCACGGGAACCGGCTGGCGGCTGAGGAAACCCTCAATCCATTCAGGAGTCCGGTCTTTCCAGCGTCGCTGAGCAAGCCACGCAACCCCATCCTGCCCCGCCATTGCGACCAACACGACAACACCCGCCATCCATGCACCGTGGAGATTTGTCCAGAGTGCGAACGCGGGCGGCAGAATCCACAACCAGTGTCGTTTCCAGGAACCCTCCTGTATACTCGTGACAAGGAGAAGAAGACCCGCAAGAAGCAGGTTGGAAACCACGGGTGGGCGTGGATAGAAAGTTCTACGTCCAATACCGATCGCAACGATCAGAAGTAAAAGCGCGATCCACCAGGAACCCGAAAGCTTTCGAGCAAGAAGCAGCAGGGTCAGGTAACAGGCGCAGAGAGTGAGACTCTTCACCAGTATGACCGCGCGCCAGCCACCAAGTGTCATGCCTTCCCCAGTTTCCCACGCTTTCCACATGACGAGCTGGGTCAGCCACTCATGATTGTGCCACTCGTGGTCGGAGGCCGTGTAGGAGAGAACATCGAACTCCGGCAGGCCTTCTTCCGCGATGACCTTTCCGGATTTGACATGCCACCAGCAGTCGTTATCAGCGCGAATGGGAACGAGTGCGATACTGAGGGTATAGATCGTCAGGAACGCCATCGCGACGAGACCGGCGATAACCCCTCGCCCGGTGATCAGTTCTTCTCGGTGCGACGCCGCGGCGGCCGATGCATCACTCATGGGGCTGGCGTTTGGGAGGGCCGGTTGGTTCTCCAGCCCGAGTCACAGGTCGTCCTCGTCGTCTTCCAGTTCCTCGTCCGCTCCGTCAAAACTGACGGTTTCAAGGACTTCCTCGGCCACGAAAATCGGGACGCCTGTTTTCATGGCCAGCACAATCGCGTCGGAAGGGCGCGAGTCGATCTTGACGTGCTTTCCCTGGTCGGTACGAACGAGGAGCTTGCCGTGGAAGGTGTCTTTGGCCAGTGCATCCACCATGATGCCTTCCAGCTCCGCGTTCATACCGGTCAGGACGTTTATGATGAGGTCGTGGGTCAGTGGGCGAAACGCCTGGCGGCCAAAAACCGCGTCATCTGCCGCTTTGGCCTCGTTCTGTCCGATATAAATTGGAAACGACCGGCCACCTCCACCCTTCTCCTCGAGGACCACAATGTGGTACGGACTGATGTGGCTGATCTGAATTTCCCTCAGTTCCATTTCCACCATCTGCAACGGCCACCTTGAGGAGCACTTGCACGACGGTCCTCGGCAGAGAAGACTGACGGCAACGGAATTCCCCACGCCAGCAGTGATGGGGGCCATGACTTTTCCGTTGCCATGGGAGGGTCCGATGCTTTGACTCCCGCGTCCCGGTCACCGGGCAGTGTGCCTGGTCGCCCTTGAGGCATCCATTAACGGGCCTGCAAGTTCAAGATTGTCAGTGACCGAGCCGTACCGGGTCTTATCGCAGGAGTTACTTGTCATGCATCCGCTTGTTCGCGAGGCCGAAGCGTCTCAGCTTAAAACCGACCGCCCTTATTTCCGCCCTGGCGACACCATCCGTGTTGCTGTTCGCATTGTCGAGGGTGGCAAGGAACGTATTCAGAACTTTGAGGGCGTTTGCATCGCCCGGCGCGGTTCGGGCCTCCGTGAGACGTTTACCGTTCGCCGCGTTTCCTTCAACGTCGGCATGGAGCGTATCTTTCCTCTGCACAGTCCCCGTGTCGACAGCATCAAGGTGGTTCGCCGCGGACGTGCCCGTCGTGCAAAGCTCTACTATCTGCGCGACCTTCGCGGCAAGAAGGCTCGCCTGACGGAACGCCGGGTCAATGAGTCGAAACTGGCCGCGGAGGCGGCGGCCGATCAAAAGGCTTTGATGCAGCACGCTGCAATTCACGAGCAGGCGGAGGCGGCACGAGCCGCTGCTGCTGAAGCCAAAGCCGCTGAAGAGGCCAAAGCGGCAGCAGCCGCCGCTCCGGTCGAGGAACCTGCTGTAGAAGAGGCGAAGGATTGATTGTTCAGTGATGGAGATCAACAAGGCCCGCCTTCGGCGGGCCTTTTCTTTTTGAATTCTCTGACGGCTGACTGTTTCTCAGGCGATGCCGGTCATACTGCTGCGAAGCGCACGCGTGTTTTGGCGGATCTTCGTGCTTCCGCCCCGGAAAACGGATGTCCCGGCAACGAGGACATCGGCACCGGCGGCTACGGCGAGAGGAGCTGTCGTGGGGTCAATTCCTCCATCCACCTGAATCAGGTATTCCAGCCCGAGTTCTTCACGGAGGAGTACGAGCTCCCGAACCTTGTTGAGGGTTGAGGGAATCAGCTTTTGACCCCCAAATCCAGGCTCTACGGTCATCACAAGTACCATATCTGCCCATTGGAGGACATCGCGAATTGCCGAGATGGGTGTTCGTGGTTTGATTGAGACACCGGCACTGATCTTTTGCCGGCGAATATACTTCAGGAGCAGCTCGCTGTCATCTTCCGCCGCTTCCGCATGGAAGGTGATGTGATTGGCACCCGCTTCCAGAAAGTCTTTCACGAAGTCTCTGGGATGATCGACCATCAGATGGACGTCGAAGTAAAGCTGGCGATCCAGTTTGCGAATCTGGTTCACGATGCCAGGGCCAAAGCTGATATTTGGTACGAAGTGTCCATCCATGATATCGAGATGAAGCCAGGAAAGCTGAAGGGAACGAAGAGGTTTGATGCACTGTTGAAGGTTCGAGAAATCGGCGGCAAGCATGGAGGGGGCGATTCGCACCCCGGTTCCACGCCTGTTTCGTGCGGTTCCGTTTGCACTGACGGAACGCCTTCTTGTTGCGGTGCGCTTGCGCGATGACTGAGTCGTCTTACGCGGCACTGTGTTCTCCATTGTGTTCTTTCTTTGTTTCTATCGTGAGAGGGCGACGGTGAAGATGCACATAACGGGAGGCAAGCAAAGGATACACGATCCCCTTTGTTTTTGCATCGATTCTGCGTTTCCTCTTGAAAGAAAAGTGTACGTTGAACATCACATGTTCACTTGATTTTACGAGAAAGAAAAGTGCGGAATGAATAACACGAGATTTGGCAGCGCTTCGCCTGGCAGTTGGTCGCTTTCCTCAATTCCTGGTTGTGAAGTTGTGAAAATCGGAGAGTCACGTGAAAAACGCACATTGTATGGCATGGTTTGCGGTAAGGGGCCATTGCATGTAAGTCTTACAGCGGGTGCTCATGCGGATGAGCCTGTCGGTCCGCGTGCCGCTCTGCGTTTGGCAGAGGAAATTGTCTCGGAACAGACAGAGCGTGGGCGGTGGTTTGCATCGAGTTGTACGTTTCGTATCGTGCCCCACACGAATCCTGATGGAGACGCGCACAATTCGTCCTGGCAAACGAATCCACCGGATTTCCTTGATTGGCTAAGAGGCGCTCGCCGGGAACCGCCGGGCGAGGACGTTGAGTTCAACTACCCCGGCTCAAAGGATGATCGCGCACTCCGGCCGGAGAATTCCTGCACCGCGAGTTTTCTCGCACAAAGCGCGCAACCCTATGATCTTCATTATTCCATGCACAGTATGGGAGTGGCCGAAGGGGCATGGTTCCTGATCTGCAGGGAGTGGGCTGAGATGGCCCGCAAGACGGGTTTGTGCAAGCGGCTGGCAGATATTGGAGAAGCGTCCGGTCTTGGACTGCATGACATTGAGAGAAACGGAGAGAAGGGTTTTTCACGCATTGACCGCGGAGTGAGTACCACACCGCGGTCTGATGCGATGAGGAGCCACTTCCTTGAGCGAAACGATCCGGGCATGGCGGCAAAGTTTCGTCCGAGCTCCATGGAGTATGTCCAGGCGTTGGGAGGGAATCCGCTCTGTCTGGTTAGTGAAGTTCCGATGTTCGTAATCCGAAAGCGCTTGCCTGCGGCGGAAGGAGAAGTGCCCGCCTTTGAGGAGGTGCGCCGCCGACTTCCATCGGTGCGTGAGGCTGCGCTGGCGGGAAATGACAAGCCCGCACTTGAGCTTCGGCAGGAATTTCAGATCGAGCCCGTTTCCTGGGAGGCTCACAGTGAACTCCAGATCGAGTTTTTGCGGCTCTGTGTTGAAGCTGTTCTGAATGTGAAGGCGAGCCAGGCTACTCCGCGGTGGCAGGTTCTTCCTCGATGGGAAGTGGATCCATATGGCGGATCTGGCGAAGGAGAGTAATCAGCGCACCGCGCATTTCGGAGCGCTTGACGACCAGATCGATGAATCCATGCTCCTGGACAAATTCGGACGTTTGAAAATTCGCAGGCAGAGTTTGGCGGATTGTGGCTTCGATAACGCGCTTGCCTGCGAAACCAACGTAGGCCCCGGGTTCGGCGAGAATAAGGTCTCCGAGCGATGCGAAACTTGCCATAATACCGGCCGTGGAGGGGTCCGTTAGGATTGAAATGAACGGCGTGTCGGTTTCCTGCATTTTGCGGCAGAGTTGAGCAGTCTTCGTCAGCTGCATCAGTGAGAGAGTCGCTTCCTGCATGCGGGCGCCGCCGGTTGCTGCCAGAGTGATACAAACGCGATCCTCCGCCAGGGCGAGTTCCATGGTGCGGGCAATTTTCTCTCCAACCACACTGCCCATGGAACCGCCCATGAAGGCGAAATCCATGATAGCCAGAGATACAGGTACTTCGCCAATTGTTGCCCGGCCTGTAATGACGGCATCGTTGCGGCCGGTTTTCTGACGCGCAGCGGCGATTCGATCCGGATAGGTTTTCGTATCGACGAACTTAAGGGGATCATTGGACACCAGATTTGCGTTTGTTTCCTCGAACGTATCCGTGTCCACAATCAGTCGAAGCCGCTCATCCGCCGTAATACGGTCATGTTCTCCGCAAACGGGACAGACCTTCCAGTTGTTTTCCCATTCCTTGCGGCGGAGCACGGTGCCGCAGGCTTCGCATTTGTGCCAGACATGCTTGCCAATGCGTTCGCGCTGCTGGGGCGGGCTGATAGTAATGTATTCGGGGGTGGGGCGTCGAAACCAGCTCATGCCATCTCCGTCTTTTGGTCGTCCTCGTTATGGTGGTTGGTCAGGGTACCCAGAGGTAATTGAAGACCTCATTGGTAGGCGTCGACCATGCGTTCATGTCGATGTTAACAAGGTTGATTTGTGTCGCTTCCTTTTTCGCCGATTCTGGCAGGAGATCTCGGTCGTCCCGTGCATACAGCGACGTGGTGCGGTCGCCGCCGGAGCGCTTGATAATCACGACTTCCGCCGTGCCGAGACCAAGTTCGCTTTCAATTTCGCCCACGATTTCATCGAGGTAGGCCACGTCATCAATGAGCCCTGCCTCCAGCGCCTGAGTCGCTGTATAGATGCGTCCGTCTGCAAGTTCGCGAACCTTTGCTTCCTCGATGGCGGAGCGATTGTTTCCGACAATCTCCACGAATTTGCCGTACATGTCGTCGACGACATCCTGGTAAAGTTTGCGATCCTCGTCCGTCATGGCCTTGTAGAAGGCGCCCGCATCCTTGTTTTTCCCTGATGTGATGGCATTCATCTCCAGCCCGACCTTGTTCATGACGCCACGGGCTTCAGGGAACGTTGCAATCACACCGATTGAGCCGGTGATGGAAGTCGGGGTGGCGTAGATTTTATCCGCAGCCATACTGATGTAGTAGCCTCCGGATGCCGCCACGGTCTGCATACTGACATAGACCGGAACAGTTGTCTCGTCCTTGAACTTCATCAACTCATGGTACATGATATCGCTCGCGGTCACCCCGCCACCGGGAGAATCGATCCGCAGGACGACCGCCTCCACATCGTTATCTTCCTTCGCGTTGTGCAGCTTGCGCGTCAGGTCGACGATAGAGCTGTCATTGCTGAAGAAGCCGTCGCCCGCTCCTCCTCCGGTCAGGACTCCGGAGATGTCGATGATGGCAATCTTGGAAGGATCGATTCCGGACCCTTTCTGGTAAACGACCTGACGAACCTCCGGTGGCGAGGGCCAGGAAACGGGAATAATGACGCACCCGCCGGTCAGAAAACCAATCAGCAGTGTTGCGAGAATTATCGGGAAACGCCGTGGCACGAAGAGACCTCCTTGCACTCCGGAGAGGGAGGTTTCAGTCTTCCCCCGGAAGCTTGAACGACGCTGCACGAGGTTCAGGACGGATGCAACTGAAGGTCTTCAAATACGAAGGTGCGGGAAATGACTTTGTGGCGCTTGACAACCGCACCGGTGATGTGCCCGACGGCGAAGATCGAGCGAATCTCGTAAGGGCTTTGTGCAACCGCAGGAGGGGACTTGGAGCGGACGGCGTTCTGGTTGTCGAGCCCCCCCGGGCCGCTTCGGATTTTGCCATGCGCTATCACAACGCGGACGGCTCGGAGGGCGAAATGTGCGGGAATGGCGCCCGTTGTATCGCCGCCTTTGCAGTTTCGCTTTCGGCAGCGGGGGAAACGATGACGTTCGACACGGAGGCGGGCGCCTATCGAGCGCAAATCCTGAAGAGTGGGGACGTCGAAGTTGCTTTTCCGGACGTGAACTCTCGTCCGGAGTTTCGTCCCGTTGAGGATTGGGATATCGACTTTCTGGTGGTGGGTGTACCCCACGCTGTGGTTTGGGTCGATGACGTTGAGGAAGTGAACGTCATCGCATCCGGAAGGATGCTGCGAAATCATGGAGCCTTCGCACCCGCCGGGACCAACGTGAACTTTGCGATGGCGGATTCGGACCGGCATATCAGGGTTCGCACCTACGAACGAGGCGTTGAGGAGGAGACGTTGGCTTGTGGAACAGGTTCCGTCTCAGCTGCAATTTCCCTCGCGCACCGCCGGGGGATGACGGGTCCGCAGCGCATCACGGTCATTCCCACCAGCGGAGATGCCCTCACGATCGGTTTCGAGCTTAATGGAATCGGTTCAACGAACGTTACCCTCTCGGGTCCGGCCAGATTTGTCTTTTCGACGGTGATTGAGTACAGGGACGGGCGGATATCGGCAGCGTTCCCTGTTTGACTCCGGTTGGGACGAACATGATTCTCACATGATCAAATCGCTGGGGCCACGCATGTCCGACGAAACAACGCAGAACGAAAAACCGCTTCTGGATATCCGTAACCTTCGCACCTACTTTCACGGCGAGGATGGTGTTTCTCGAGCCGTGGACGGAGTCAGCTACACGGTTCACCGACGGAAGACCCTTGGTATCGTGGGGGAGTCCGGCAGCGGCAAATCGGTAACAGCCATGTCAGTGCTGCGCCTGATTCCGGAGCCTCCGGGTAAAATCGAGTCGGGTGAAATCTGGTATCAGGATACGGATCTGCTGAAGCTGCCGAAGAAAGCGATGCGCAAGTATCGCGGTAATGAGATCAGCATGATTTTCCAGGAACCGATGACATCGCTGAATCCGGTGTTCACGGTCGGCGATCAGATCGGCGAGGTGTTTCGAATCCATAAAGGCATGTCGAAGCGCGAGTCGATTCAGGAAGCCGTCCGGATGCTGGAACTTGTCAAGATTCCCGCCGCTCAGCGCCGGGTGAACGACTATCCACATCAGATGTCCGGCGGCATGCGCCAGCGTGTCATGATCGCCATGGCACTTGCCTGCGACCCGGGCCTGCTGATTGCTGACGAACCCACGACGGCTCTTGATGTCACGGTCCAGGCGCAGGTGCTGGACTTAATGGCAAAATTGAAAGAGGAGCGTGGCTCCTCCGTTCTGATGATTACGCACGACCTCGGCGTTATCGCGGAAATCAGCGATGAGGTTGCTGTGATGTACGCCGGTCAGATTGTTGAGTACGGTGGCACCGACGAGATTTTCGAGTCGCCGATGCATCCGTATACACTGGGTCTGTTGGATTCCCGCCCCTCCCTGGGGGACATTCGCGAGAAGCAGCGTCTTCGTCCGGTTAAGGGTTCAGTGCCCAATCCGCGACGGCATCCGACCGGTTGCCGGTTTCACCCCCGATGTCCCTTCAGCACACCGGAATGTCACAACCAGGAGCCGCAAATGCGCGAGCTGCGCCCTGGTCATACGGTTCGTTGTCATCACGCTGAGAAGATTCTGGAGGGAGGGATGGAAGGTCACGAGGTCGAAACGTTTGCCGTTGGCTGACGGTATCTGATGCCCGTCACACTGTTCCAAACATCCGGTCTCCCGCATCACCCAGACCGGGCAGAATAAACGCCTTGTCGTTCAGTTTTTCATCCAGCGCCCCGACGTAGACATCCACGTTGGGGTGGCTCTGCTCCACCTGGGCTTTGCCCTCGGGAGCGGCAATCAGGCAGATGGCCTTGATTGTGCCTGGATGGTCCTGCTTAACGAGGGTGAGTGCCGCGCAGAGGCTTCCCGCCGTTGCCAGCATCGGGTCGACGACGATGACGGTCGACTCCTCGCTGGGATTGGGCGGCGCCTTGGGGAAGTTGTAGTAGTAGGTTGCCGGCAGAGCCGTCTCCTCGTCGCGCTTCATGCCGATATGGGCGACTTTTGCGTTGGGGAAAATGCTGAGCATGCCCTGAACCATTCCGAGCCCTGCCCGTAGAATCGGCGTGATGATAAAGTCCGCTCCCGTGAGTGTCCTCGACTCCATGGGCATAAGAGGCGTTTCCACCGTACAGGGTCGAACGGGCAGATCGCGTGTCGCTTCGTATGCCAATAGAAGCGTCATCTCCGACACCACGGATCGAAACTCCTGGGTGCCGGTGGTTTTGTCGCGCAGGATGTTCATTTTATGCGTGATGACGGGATGGTCCACGACGTGAACGGGCATGAGGAAACTCCGGGGATTGGTGAGTTAAGCGCTGCGTATTAAACGTTGGCGGTGCCCCGCCCGCTGGCTCAACGGGGAAGGCGGGTTATCCCTGGTATTTTATCGCTTCATCGAATGCAGTCCAAAAAGCGTCTGCTTCCTCCATCCAGGGGAAGTGACCGCATTTCTCAAGGCCGATGACGAGAGGGTGGGGGAGTATCTCGGCATATTCGCCCGGGACGGTGATGGGAACGACGTCATCTTCTCCGTAGAGGATTGCCGAAGGACATGTGAGGCGTTCGAGGCCATGCTCCCAGGCGGGGGTGGCACACCATTCCTCCGCGGAGTTCCTGAGCTCCTCGTGTACCTTCCAGGTCAGGTTTGCCAGACCGGGCTGTTCTCTCCTGTGATGAGGTGAGTAGTAGGAAAAGATCGTGAGATGAGCCCGGTTTGAGAGAAGTTCGGCCCGCTTTTCATAGGGAGCGTTTTCAGCTTCCCGGGTGAGGCGGTCATACTCGCATTTCTCTTCGTCAGAGAGACGGCGATAGATTTCCGACTCGAAATCCCTGCGCCAGCCCGGGCGTGCACCGGAGGGGCAGACCAGAATGAGGCGTTCAATTCGCGACGGATTCATTGCGGCATACGCGGCTGCAAGGAACCCGCCGTAGGAGTGTCCCAGCAGGGCGAGTCGGTCCGTTTCCAGTGTTTTGCGAACGCATTCAAAGTCGTCCAAGCTGGCTTCCACCGTGAACGGACCGTCGCTCGGCGAACCCGGGCAGCCGCGTTGAATCATCCCGACAGGGCGGTAGCCGGCTTTTGCAACCCGCACGGCGAAAAACTTGAAAAGATAGTCGGTTCCACCCGGTCCGCCATGGAAAAACAGAAGCGGAGTGCCTTCGCCCTCGGCAATTCGCAGGCGGATGGAAGCGGTGCCAGTGTCGATGTTGATGGTTTTTGTTCTCAACTTACTCGTACCCCGCTTGTTGCTCCGGGTAATCCGCAATGCTCATGATGACAGGATACTTTCCAATAACCACTGCGCGGCTTTCTTTGCCCCCTCGCCGGAATCGAGAGGAGGACCAACGCAGGCAGGGCATCCGCCTTCGCAGGAACAGGATTTCGTCACATCGAGAGCGGCCTTGAGAACCGTTTGCTCGATACTGAAGAGGCGCCGTGCCAGGCCGATTCCGCCACCGAAGCGATCCCAGACATAAATGACCGGTTTTTGATCATGCGGCCCTCGCAACATTCCCGCAACGCCGACGTCCTTCGGGTCGCACATGACATGCACGGGAACCAGAATACGCAGCAGGTGAGCGACTCCCTGAATGGCGGAGGGCAATTCCAGTCCGTCAGTCTTAAGCTGTGTGCGCAGAGACTCTCGGAACGTGAACCAGGCCGCTTCCGTTTGAACCTCGAGTTGGGGGACGCTGATTTCTCCGTACCCGATGGATTCGTGCGTTTCGAATTTTACTTTCTTGAACTTCGCGATGACGGTTGTCACCGAGACATCGCCAAAGCGGCGGGCGATCACGGGGTTTGTCTCGTCGTTTTCCAGCTCCTGATCGACGGCGAGAATACGGATGTTTGAACTGGATTCCGCGTCCGTATAATAATCCACGTTCCGCTGACGCACGTAGGCGGTGCGGCGGTCCCATTCCAGGTTTTCAACATAATAAGGGACAGCGTTGTGAATGTAGATCGCGTGGTCATGAATCAGAAAAGGTGCCGCGTTGTAGTCCACCTCGCCGAGCACGCGGTTGTTGTTTCCCGTGTCCAGAATAATGAAGTTCTGGTTCACTCCCATGCGAAGGCTGATGTTTTCAGCGGGATAGCTGTCCTCGCTGTAGTGCCACCGGCCGCCGCTGTATTTCACAACACGCTCGTCTTCCAGTACCTGCAGCACGGGACGCGGTTCAGTGATACCGAACTTTTCCTGATCCTCGAAGGGCAGTTCAAAAGCGCCGCATTTCACATGGGATGCGTACACCGTCAAATTGTCCGGATTCACGATCGCATGTTCCGGGGAGCGGCCAAAGAAGTAGTCCGGCTGATTCATGAGAAACTGATCCAGCGGCGAGTTGCCTCCGATGTAGATGGAAAGCGACGCCGTTGCCTTGCGGCCTGCCCGTCCGGCCTGCTGCCAGGCGCTGGCGATGGTGCCGGGCCAGCCGGCGAGGATTGAAACGTCAAGTCCACCGATATCGATCCCCAGTTCCAGTGCGTTGGTTGAAACGACGCCAAGGATTTCGCCCTTCTTGACGCCCTGCTCGATGCGGCGGCGCTCCGTTGGAAGGTAACCGGAGCGATAGCCCGCCACGCGGTTCGGGTCACGATGCAGGCGAGTCATGAATCGCTTCAGATAGGTGGTCATGACCTCGATCGAGACTCGCGACGGACCGAAGACGATTGTCTGGTGGCCACGGGCGATGAAACGAGTCGCGAGACGTGTGGCTTCCAGACGTGCGGACTTGCGGACGTTTAATTCGCGATTCACGACCGGCGGGTTGTAGAAGACGAAGACGCGCTCGCCCTGGGGAGCGCCACTTTCGTCGACAAGCGCGAAGTCCCGTTGAGTCAGTTCCGCCGCCAGTTGCGAAGGATTTGCAATCGTGGCGGAACAGCAGATAAACGTCGGATTCGCACCGTAGAACTCGCAGAGACGGTTGAAACGGCGGAAGACGTTTGCAAGGTGGCTGCCGAAGACGCCGCGGTACTGATGCAGTTCGTCGATAACGACATACTTCAGGTTCTCGAAGAGACGAATCCATTGCGTGTGATGCGGAAGGATGCCGCAGTGCAGCATGTCGGGATTCGTGACGACGATGTGGCCGTTGTCGCGGAGCGTGCGCCGCGTTGCGGGCGGCGTGTCACCATCATAGGTATAAACCCGGATGTTTTTGCCGCAGGCTCCGGTCACCTCATAAAGTTCACCGTATTGATCGTGACTGAGCGCCTTCGTGGGAAACAGGTAAAGAGCGCGTGAGCTGTCCTCTTCGAGAATGCCCTGAATAACGGGAATGTTGTAGCAGACCGTTTTGCCGGAAGCGGTGGGCGTGACAACAACCACGTTTTTGCCGGCGAGAGCGTGCCGGATGGCTTCCGCCTGATGGCTGAAGGGCTGTTCGATGCCGCGGGCGGCAAGTGCTTGCCTGAGTTCGGGACGGATTGAGTCCGGCCAGTTTTCAAACCGGGCGGAGCGAGCGGGCATGCGCTCCACATGCGCGATGTTCCGGGAAAAACAGGGGTGGCGGAGGAACTCCTCGACGAGGGCGTTGAGAGGCCGCTTTGGGCGAGTGTCGGAAGTGGAAGGGGGGGAGACGGTCACGGGAGCAACGATCCGGCGGGAATGGCCGGACTGTGCTCCCGGACGCGTGGTGACTCAAGGGCGAAGATCAGGCGAAGGAGGGCTTACCCCTTTTTGCTGACCAGGTGAACGATCCCCGCCGGGTTGGTGATCCAAAAGGCTTCCATATTGTCCGGCAGTGTCTCGATTTCATCCCGGCGCTCTGTCCTTGTGCGGCGGAAATGGGCCTCAGCCTGTTCGATATCCGGTGTCTCGATCTGAAGCCAGACATCTGACTGGGTCTGTGTCGGGACGCGGTCGATCCAGAGGCGATTGGGCCCGAAGCGGAATGCGACGGACTCTTCCTCCGTTTCGTCCACGGGTATTCCAAGAATTGAGCGATAGAACGCGACGGTGCGGTCGAAGGTATGAGGAGGAACTTTCATCGCGATGTTCACACCACCGGTGAAACTCGGGCGCGCCGGTGGCGGTGCTGTTCCGATCTCCGCATGGGCGGTAAGACGCGACAGCGCCCATGTCCAGCCGTTGCGGTGTGCGTTACGGAGCTCCTCATCCATTGGCAGTTCATGGGAGAGGATAACCTCTGTGTCGTCGCCGCGCTCGTGCAGCTCGATGGTCACGATGGAGTTCTCGACGAAGCCTTCCGATGACCAGGTAAACTTCACATGGGAAGGCCGTTTGATCTCAAGCCACTCTCCATGCGGTCTGAAAGTGATACCGGTCTCAAACATCTCGCACTTGAATTTTCCTCCGACACGAATATCCGAAATACAGGCCGCTGTTCCAGCCTCCGTCCCATTGAGCCAGCGGTGAATAAGGTCGGGGTTCGTCATGATATCGAAAACGCGTTCACGCGGAGCAGCGATAAGCCGCCGAACGATCAGTTGCGCGGAAGTTGCCGTTGTCATTGAGATTTCCTTTTTTTCCGGGTCGATGGTTTTGGGTTCTGTTCCTGTTCCTCGACAAGCTTCGCCAGTTCGTCCAGGGAGTTTGTCCAGTGGGTTCGAAGATCTTCCAACAGTTGCATCGCCTCATCCAGAGGGTCTCGGCGGGCGGTGAAGTGGAACTCCCGGCCTTTTCGAGTGCGTTGAATAAGGCCCGCCCGCTCGAGCACCTGCAAATGCTTCGAAACGGCGGCCAGACTCATGGGGTGTTTGCGGGCCATCTCCGAGACGGTGGCGTCCGCCGAGCCGATACTCCGGAGCAGTTCGCGGCGGGTTCCGTTGGCGAGGGCTGTGAGAACTCGGTCCATGTGCTTTGATTGATCAACCATGTGGTTGAATAAGAGGACTTGCCGGGCGGTGGTCAAGACAATATTCAACCAAATAGTTGATTATCGATCTCCCAATGAAAGACCGCGCCAGCTTGCGCAGGCGCGGTCGGATGAAGGTTTGTGCCGGATCAGGCTAGTATGAGGGCTTGCTGGCGGGGCGTGAGCGAGGCCTGGCGGTGGGCTTCGCCGCGGGCCCGGAGGTCGGCTTCGAGGCTGCAGGCTTTGAATCGGATTTCTCAGCGTCCAGTTTGGCGGCAAGCTGAGCCCAGGTGAAGCGCTCGCGATTGTTTCTTCCAACGTAACGGAATGCCTCGTTCCCCTCGGGGTCGATCAACACGAGGGCGGGGTAGTGGACCGTTTCGCCATGGAACTGGTAGCCGTTGGGGATGCCGAGTTTTTTGGCAAGCTGTGCGCTCGGGTCGCGGTAGATCACGGGAACATCATCTTCCGATCCCTTGGGCACGTGGCTGGTCCATTTCACAATCTCCGCTTCCTCGTCCGGCTTGATGAAGATCTGAATGATATCGTCGCGACTGCGTGCCCCTTCGGAGTGCTGGTGGGTATGGCGGGCGCAGATGGGGCACTCCGTCTTGAGCAGGAAGTGCAGGGCGACGTACTTGCCACGAGCCTGGGACAGAGTGAACGTTTCATTACTGCCTGCAGCCTTCAGAGTGAAATCCCCCACGGGTTTCCCGGCGGCAAAGGCAAAGGACGTGGCAAGGCACAGCGTTGCCACGGCCAGGATCAGGTTTCTTCGCAGCATTATCAGAAGCTCCTCGTTTGCAGATGTATCTACTCGCTCCAGGGGGAGCGATCCGCGCTGTGAACTATTACCTCTCGCAGGGTTTCCTCATCGATTAGCGGCGCATCGCCCGGCAGGCCGAATTCGGCCAGGGAACGGTTTGTATAGCGAGGGTCATTGGATACATCGACCCAGTCCCAGCCATCAGGGGCATCAGGTGCGTGCGTGCCCTCATCGACCTCCAGTTCGGCAACCACAAGGCCACGGTGCGAGCCCTCGAAGATATCGATCTCCATGCCGTCCGGCAGGATGTAGCGCGTTTTTTCAGTGCGGAGACTGCAAAGGCGGATAAGTTGCTCCGCATCGTCCCGTGGAATCCTGTACTCGAATTCCAGCCGGCGTGATGGCCCTTCGCTGATGCCGTCAAGAGGCGCCTTGATGGTCAGAAAGCCTGTCGCGCCTTTGACCCGGGCACGGACAAGAGGTGAACCTTCGTTCACATAGCCCTGGCGAATCGGAAACGCCTTGCAGGGCTGTAGGGGCGTCATGCGCCTGACGACAAACTTCCACTCAATTTCAACTGCCATTGTTGCTCAATACCCTTTGTTCCCGAAGAGTGACCAGTCGTGAGCGGACTGCGGGGTGCAGCGGTTTTTGTCGGCGGCTCAGTTCATCGAGGAATTCGATCGCGTCGTCAACGCGTCCCTGCTCGAGGCGCATGCGCACGACCCACAGAGTGAATGCCGGACTCCAGGGCAAACGCCGATGGGCATCCAGAGCGGCCTGCTCCGCGGCAACACGGCCATCTGTACGCTCTGCCAGCCGGACCCGCTCGATGAGAGCCATTTCGTCCCTCGGAGATGCAGCAAGCCAGTTTTCCACCACCGGCTTCAAGTAGTCGCGCGGGTCAGCGTATTTCGCGATCTCCTCTGATCGCGCGCGGATGCACCATGCCTGCATCCGCAATGGTTCGGTCCATGATCCAAGAATGGATTTTGCCTGAACGTTTGTCTCGGGATTTTGGCGGTTCCATTGCCAACGTGCATAGGGAAACAGGATGGCGGGAGCGACAAGCAGGAGGAGAGCTGCGGCCCACGGTTCAAAAGCAAACCTCCGCTTAACCTCAGTATCGTTCGCCGCCGTGTTTTGCCGTCCCAGAGCGGCCGGTAGAACGAACGCAAGAATTGCCGGTGCAAGTGGCGACGCCGTGCGCATCGAGAGAATTGCGGCAAGCCAGAATGCCGCCGCGCCAAAACACACGGTTCTCTCAAGAGTCCATGCGCGCGATTGTATTGTCGATGCCATGGTTAGAACGGTTCCCAGAAAGAGCAGGACGATGGCAGGCCCTCCAATCTCAACCATCATTCGAAGAATAGTTCGCGCACCCCACCTGGTGCGCGACTCTCTCTCCTCCCCATCGAGCACGCGGCTGCCGGGTTCCGGCGACCGAATCGTGAATTCGTGAAGGACATGGTCAAACGATCCACTTCCGAAGCCCGCAAGGGGTTGGGCAAGCACGGCGTTAACAGCGCTCCGGTCATCGCTTCCTCCGAAAGGCGATAGCGGATTTCGTGTTTCCTGTATCGTAAGGCTTCCGACCAGAAGGACGAACCAGAAAACACCGCCGATAAGAGGAGGAGAGTCCGTGGTGCCGACAGGCAGCTGGCGGCTTCCGAGATAAACCGCGGCAGACCAGATGAGAGTCGCCGTCCACCAGACGGATTCAGGATGAAACCCGAGAAAGGCGCTTGCAATCAGGCGGCAAACTCCCATTGCAAGAATTGCCACGAGAACAAACGGGCGATTGGTTTGCCGGAGACACCAGCCAAGAATTGCGAGACCCAAAACCATCGACCAGTTTGGAAAGGTCAGCAGTGCGGCTTCCTTCTCCTCAACAAAACCGAAGGCGCCGATAATGCACCAGATCAGTGCCATCGTGATCAAGACCTGACCCACAGTCGTTGCACGAGATGGTACGGGAGCCTTGCGCGGCGGGCCTGCAACAATCAGTCCGCCTGCAAGCATCAGGAGCGGAAGAGCCCCTGGCTGATCGATGGAAACCCTCTCCCACCTGAAAACCGCAACGGAGGCCGCTCCCAGAATCATTGCGCCCAGACAACGGACGAAACCGAACGAGAATCGCGGTTTGTTCGATGGACCTTCCGCCGAAACCGTTTCGCTGCTCGTCACGGTTGCCCGGCTTCGATCTGTTGGAATCTGTCACGGATCGCAATGTAGGAGCGAACTCTGTCGATCGCTTCCTGAAGTTCAATCAGCTGCCGCCGAAATCGAAGCCTGTCTCCTTCAGCATGCAGATCCGAAAGGTTTTCCGCAATGACTTCAAGGCGCAGTGCTGTGGAAACAAAACCTCTTCGCGATGCGGCAGGAAGTTCACCCTGTCTTTCCACCAGGGCGCGTGCCATTTCGCCCAACTCACGGGCGACGCGCGAGTCTTCATCCCGGAGCCGGCGGCGTGTCGAGTCTCGAAGTTCCTCACGCCGTGTTTCGATTCCGTCGATCAACTGCTCGGCATTCAGCAGAACAAGTCCGAGGCGAACAGAGGGTTCCTCAAAGTCCGATGATTGCCAGTCCTGCGGGGGCTGTACGAATCCGGGGATCGCTGAGCGGCCGAGCCTGCGGTCGGATCTGGCGGCGAGTTCCTCCACGCGGCCGAGAGTTTGTTCCACCATGCGAACAGTTGCCGTGACCTCCAGGTCGGTTCCCTGGGCATAGTCACGCTTGAGATTCTCAAGTAACAAGTTGGCGCGTTTCGTCAATGAAGCGAGTTCCCTGGCCTCGCCAGGTGCGAGGCTGGCGGCGAGGTCTGCAAAGGCCTCGAGGTTGGACTCCAGCGATTCCGTTTCAAGAGCAAGTTGCCGTGCGTTTTGTTCTGTCCTGTTTGTGCATAACTCGCGCAGCCTCGACATGTTGGAGACGAGACGGAGGCGCATGCGTTGCCAGATTGTGGCCGTCTCTTCGATCAGGACATCCTGTCCGCGCGGCGGGGATTCCTCCTGCGCCGGGATGAGAACGGGGATTGTCAGAAAGACCGCAATCTGGATCATGAGCCGTTTCATTGATTGTCAAGACCCTCAACGCGAAACTGTTCGATTTGCTCGATTGCATCGTTAATAAGATCTTCAAGTGCACCGGTTTCATCAAGCTGGAGTGCGCGACGATAACGCTCCTCAGCCTCGTCCAGAAACCATGCGTCGAAATGTCCGGTGGCGGAATCGAAAAGAACCTCAGAGTTTGTCGGGGCGAGCAACTCCGCCTGGCGGCAAAGTTCCACCTGGAGTTCGCGGCTTCCGGCCACACCAACCGCCTTTGCCGCTTCAATCAGTGCAGCCGCACTGGCCGGATTTGACTCCGCAAGGTTAAGAGCGGCTCGCAGACGAAGGGCATCATCCGGGGCGCGCTTGATCGCTTCGAGTGCGAGGCTGTTGATCGTGTCGTTGTCGGAAGCGATCACAACAACCTCTCGGAAGGCCTCCGTGGGTCTTGAGTCAAAATCG
>JANQSL010000078.1 GCA_028284075.1 Candidatus Sumerlaeia bacterium
ACGAACGACTATCAGGGCGAACATCGATATCCGAGTAAAGAAGCTGACCGGTGGCAACGCTTCCGCTGCCGTCGGTGACCGCGGTGACGCTGCCCGTTACGAGAGCACTTCGAACAAGGGGACCGTTCTCCGGTGTCACTCTGTCCTGGTCCGCAGGCCACAAAAGCAACTGCCAGGGAAAGTCGTTCAGTGAAAGCGTGATCTCATATTCCAACGCGTCTCCTTCGCTGAACCCCTGCCCGGATGTCAGCAACTTCAAACTCGGCGAAACCCCTTCCGGGCCGGCAGTCATGGTGAGATCAAAGTGGTCCGATTCGCGCCTCCATATGAAGGTGGCATCAATAGCCGTCAGGGCCGCGCTGAGATCCTGTGCCTCGATGACAGCACTGCGGTGAAACGCTCCGTTACCAAGAGTGACCTCCAGGAAATCGATGAATGACTCGCGCTTCTCTTCCTTCGATTTGCGGGTTGTGTCACCGTCTTCCCTGTCATTCTCTTTCTTCTCGTCCTTGTCCGACTCATCCTCCTCCTCGAAGAAGGATTCCATCAGCTCCGTGGCCCGCTCGGTTGCAGGAACCGCTTTTGCATCCGTCAGAAGACTCCATGCGGGAGCATTCAGTTCGACTTTGCCGGATCGTTCGCGGACTTCAGCCGATAGCGATTCACAGCTCAGGATTTCCTTGCCATTCCAGGTCCATGCAAAGGCTCCGCTATCGATCATGCCGGAGATTTCCGGCTGATCCGCGAGGTCTTCACGGTAGAGTATTCCGGTGCCCGAAAAGAATTCCAAATCGACTGTTGTCTCTGCCGTGTTACCGGTTTTCTTGCGGTCAACAAACGTGAGAGAAATGTCCCGCAGTGCGATGCTTTCAACTCCGAAATGAACCGGATCGTCTTCCGATGCGGTGCGCTTTTCCTTCTTTCCACGTTCGGACGAATCCTTTTTTTCTCTTCTCACCATGAGGTCGGTGATGCGTTCACCATCCGGTGTTTCCTCGAGGCAAATTCCGAGACCCTCAATCTCAATTCGATCAAGGGAGTTTTCTGAAAACGAGCCCATGTCGATGAGCATGCGGTTCAACGAAAGAAACTCGCGATTCTCGAACCCTTCGGGGTTGAAAACAATCACGTCTTCGAGAGCAAGGCTGCGCCGGAGGAGGGAGATGTCCAGACCTCCGATGGTCACATCGAGGCCGTGGTTCTTCTTCAGGCTGCTGGTAATTATCCGTGTGGCGATACCAGGTGCCAGGACGCGAACCAGAGCCAGCGAAACAATGAGTACGGCAAGAGCCGTCACTATCCGTTTACGCCATTTAAGCCGGCGAGCCGAATGCTCCGCCACGGATCAGACCCCTGTGTGACCGAAACCACCCTCGCCACGTTGTGTCTCATCGACACTTTCCACGGGTTCCCAGTGCAACCGTTCGACACGGGCGAGGACCAGTTGGGCAATACGGTCGCCACGCTCGATTTGAAAGGGGGTTTCGCCGAGATTCATCATGATGACCTGAACCTCGCCCCGATAGTCGGAATCAATCGTTCCCGGAGTGTTCGGCAATGTGACACTCTTCTTCAAAGCGAGGCCGCTGCGAGGCCGAACCTGAATCTCAAAGCCACAGGGAATGGCGACCTTCAGGCCGGTGGGCACAAGAGCCACGCGGCCGGGCTCGATGACAACAGGTTCGTCGACGGCGGCGCGGACATCCGCACCGGCGGAACCGGAGGTCTGGAACGACGGCAACTCCAGTCCGCGCCCATGGGGGAGAACTTCGACACGAATGGAAACCGGAGAGCGATTGTCCACCATCAGCCGAGAATACCGCCTTTGTCGCCGGAAGACTGAATGCCCGCAATGAACCGCTTCAGAGCGTAGTAGTCGTTGCAGTAACGAGATGCTTCTTCGAGAGTGACGCGTTTGGCTCGCACAAGATCCGCCAGACCCTGGTCCATCGTCTGCATGCCGTCTTCGCGGCTCTGCATCACGCCGGCGAGGTCCGGTGCGCGGTCTTCCTCGATCAGCTTCGCCGCCACGCTGGTAATGACAAGAATCTCCTGTGCGGCACAACGCCCCTTGCCGTCGGCGGTTTTCACGAGCCGCTGTGTCACGACGGCTTTCAGGTTGAGCGAGAGCTGCTCGCGAAGCAGGTCGTGTTCCTCGTGGCTGAAGTTACCGACGATACGCTGAATGGTATGCACGGCACCGGTCGTGTGCAATGTCGACATCAGAAGGTGGCCCGTTTCCGCCGCCTTGATGGCGATGCGGATGGTTTCCTGGTCGCGCATTTCGCCAACGAGAATCACGTCAGGGTCGGCACGTAATGCCTGGCGAAGTGCGGTGCTGAAGTCTTTAACGTCCTTGCCGATTTCACGCTGACTGACGACGCACTTCTTCGTCGTGTAGCGGTACTCGATGGGATCCTCGATTGTAATAAGGCGACGCGCCTCCGTCGAGTTCAACTCGTTGATCATGGCGGCGAGCGTCGTTGACTTGCCGGACCCGGTAATGCCGGTGACCAACACCATCCCGCGGTGCGAGAGTGCGATGGTCTTCAGGACCTCCGGCATCATCAGCTCGTCAACAGTCGGAATCTTGACGGGAATGTGACGCAGTGTTGCGCAGAGCTTGCCGTCCTGATAGTAGACGACGACGCGAAAACGAGCAATGTTCTCGAGCTGATAGGAACAATCGACGCCGCGGTTTTCCTCCAGAGAATGGCGGAGGTAGTCGGGCATGATCTCCTTCAATACCGCGTGCATATCCTGGTGCGTGAAGGGCTGGGTTTCGACACGCTTCAAGTCGCCTCGAATTCGGAAATAGGGCTGAGAGGCCTCCATGATGTGAATGTCGGAGGCGTTGTTCTGTACAGCCCCGCCGAAAAGAGCCTTGAAGTTAATGGGC
>JANQSL010000009.1 GCA_028284075.1 Candidatus Sumerlaeia bacterium
CAATATCGGAAAAGAACTGAGACATTGCAAAAAGTCCGGAGAGGAACGTCAGCAAGTCCGGGTTTGCGGAAAGCAGGCGCATCAGGCCCGCTCGATTAAAGGAGGCGCGAAAGTAGCGATCCCAGTTGCGCAGTGCCATCATGGGATCGGCGGTCGGGGAAAGGGTGCGGAGCAGTTTCTCCGCGAGATCCACGATTTCCGCTGCCGTAATGGGGTCCTCGGCATGGGCCGTCAGGGAGCCGATGGCCTCCTCGCAATGTTCAGGGGGCCATGTCAGATCGTTCAGGAGGCAGGCAAGATCGTCGCGGAACTGCTGCACAAGGTCGGAAGGTGAGTGCTTTGTCATGGGCCGGCCGCTGTCAGGCTTGAAAAACCATCAGATTGATCATTCGGGCAAAGAGAGGAGTGGGACAAGAGGCTTGATTCTTGATGCCCGGAGAGGCACTGTCTGCGCCCGATGAAATCAAAGCCCAGAATTCAGGAACCGGGATGACCAAACTCAGCGTCAATGTGAACAAGATTGCGACTCTGCGCAACAGCCGCGGAGGCAGCCAGCCGTCCGTCACGGAGTTTGCGGCGGCGGCAATCGCCTCCGGCGCCCACGGAATCACCGTTCATCCGCGTCCGGACGAGCGTCATATTCGCCGGACAGATGTGTTTGAGCTTCGCGATATCGTGCGGGACGTGGAGTTCAATATCGAGGGCTATCCTGATGATCGCTATATGCAAATTGTGTATGAAGCGAGGCCGGATCAGGCGACGCTTGTTCCTGATCCACCGGAAGCGTTGACCAGCAGTGCGGGCTGGGATTGCATCAGCCATGGTGCGGAGTTGCGGAAAATTGTCGGTGAACTGAAGGCTCGTGGTATACGCGTCTCGATTTTTCTGGAGCATGACGTTGGTCAGGTTGAAGCGGCTGCAGCGACGGGGACTGATCGTATCGAGTTCTATACGGAACCTTTTGCCCGTGCGTTTGAAGAGGGGCGCGGGCGGGAGTCTTATCAGTTGTTTGAGCAGGCTGCACTCAAGGCGAAGGAGGCCGGCCTGGGCATTAACGCAGGGCATGACTTGAATCTTGAGAACATGGCAATCATGCGTGACCTGCCCGGGCTTCTCGAAGTTTCGATCGGCCATGCGCTGGTGACCGATGCACTTTGGATGGGATGGGACCGGGCCACCAAAGCCTATCTTGACGTTCTCGCCGGAGGGAAGGCGCATCATTCTTCGTGAGTGAACCTGATGTCACCGCTGTGATGCCGCCCGCAGAGGAAACCACCGCTTTCCGGAAGTGGCTGCGTTCAACATTCGCGTCTCTCTATGTCCGCAACTTTCGCCTCTTCTACATCGGGCAGGGGTTGAGTCTCGTGGGGACATGGATGCGAAGGACGGTTTTTGGATGGATCGTCTATGAGATGACGCAGTCGTATGAGATGGTGGGGACCGTCATGGCGCTGACAATGGTTCCGCTTCTGTTGTTTTCGCCCCTTGCGGGGGTCGTGGCGGACCGGATGGACAAACGGACGCTTATCATCTGGACTCAGGTGGCGGCGAGTCTGACGTCGGCGCTGGTGGCCCTGCTGCTGTTTTGGGGGAAGCTGGAGATCTGGCATGCAATGATTCTGGCGTTCGTCGGGGGCGCAAGTTTCGCCATGGAGGTTCCCGCTCGTCAGGCGTTTGTTGTCGAAATGGTCGGGCGCGAGAACCTGCTGAATGCCATCGGTCTCAATTCCGCACTCGTTAATGCGGGACGCATTATCGGTCCCGCTCTGGGCGGTTTTCTCATGTCAATCGCGGGGGCGGGAGTCTGCTTCCTGTTCGACTCCGTGACTTATCTCATCGTGATCTGGACGTTGCTGGCGATGGGTCTTGAAAGACGAAGCTTCGATGAAGTCAAAAAGCCTCATCCTCTTCGTCATTTCGCTGAGGGATTGCGGGAGGTCTGGACGAACCGGCTTGTGCGATCGGTCCTGCTGCTACTGTTCATGATGGGTGTTCTGGGCTGGAACTTTCAAACCCTGTTGCCGGCAATGGCGCAGGATGAACTGGGTATCGGTGAGTTCAAGTATGGTATTATGATGTCCGTGTTCGGCATCGGAGCGATTTGTGCGGCTCTCTGCGTGGCAACGCGCTCGGAGAAATCGGATCGCCACAAGCTGATGATGACCGGTTCGATGATTATGAGCGTTTCACTGATTCTGATGTCTCTTTCCTCCAACTATCACTGGATGATCGCAATGCTCGCCGGAGCGGGATTCGGAGGGGTCCTCTTTATTTCTTCCGCCAATACAGTGATTCAATTGACTGTCGCCGACAATATTCGCGGCCGTGTTATGGGTGTCTGGGCACTCGGCTTCGGAGGTTCCCTTCCTCTTGGATCATGGATCGCGGGGTACGCGGCGGGCTGGATCGGTTCCTTTAACACGCTTCGTGCAAGTGGGGTGATTCTGCTTTGCGCGAGCACGGGAATTTTCCGGTTCATGTTCCGAACCGGGGCAGGGAGCCCTTCCGCCGATGTCTGACCTCTACATGGCCGGAGATGTTGAAGCGGTCCGCGATTTACTTGAGGATGTTATTGCACGGGTACCGAACGAAGTGACACCAATCGACTATCTCAAGACGAGTGTCGAACGGTTGCTGGAAGGGCACGCCTCGAATCATCCCGGAGCGGTGGTTCAGATTTCGAACTGGCTTCCGGGGAAGGCCGGGTTTGACCGTGATCGTATTCTTGCGGAGCCACTTGCCCGGGAGGAAGCGCAACTGACTGTTGCCCGTGAGCATGGATGGGGCTCGTGGGAGGAGGCCGTGCGGAGAGTTGCGACGGCTTTTGATCCAGTCTTTGAATCCGCTGTCGATGCCATGGTGAGCGGCAATCTGGACCAACTTGAATCGATGCTTTCAGAGGTGTCGGACGTGATTGAAAGACGCTCCGGTTTTGGACACCAGGCGACTCTCCTGCATTATTGTGGATCAAACGGCATCGAGACATGGAGACAGGTTGTTCCATTCAACCTGCCGGAGATGGTTGGCGTTCTGGTCGGCAACGGGGCTGACAGATCCTGCAAGGCACCATTCTATGGAAGTGAGGTCACTGCCCACGATCTTTTTGTGACCAGTGCCCATCCACGGGATGCAGGACTGTCTGATATCGCCGTGCTGCTGAAACCGGTGGAGTAGTTCAGGTCAGCCCAACGATTTCCTTTTGGATTTCCACGAGACGTCCGATTCCGGTTTCCGCGAGGCTCAGGAGTGAGTCGAGTTCACTGCGGGAGAAGACTTTGCCTTCGGCTGTCCCCTGAATTTCAACAAAGCTGCCGGAGCCGGTCATGACCACGTTCATGTCAGTTTCGGCCTGTGAATCTTCCAGATAATTGAGGTCAAGAACCGGCTGCCCTTCGACGATGCCAACACTGGCGGCGGCAAGATAGTCGGTGAGAATCGTTGCGTTTTTTCCAAGCTGCTGTTCTTCGCGCAGCTTCTGAAGAGCGAGAGCAAGGGCCACGAAACCGCCGGTGATGGAAGCCGTGCGCGTCCCGCCGTCCGCTTCGATCACGTCGCAATCCACGGTGATCATTCGTTCTCCAAAAGCCTTCATATCCACGACGGCACGCAACGAACGTCCGATGATACGCTGGATTTCAATCGCACGACTGTTGGGTTTCCGGCGTTCCGCATCACGCATGATGCGCTGCTTTGACGATCTCGGGAGCATTGAGTACTCCGCTGTTATCCACCCCTTGCCTTTGCCGGCAAGCCACTTGGGAACAGTGCCCTCAACGGTGGCGGCGCAGAGCACGCGGTTGTTGCCCCAGCGAATTTCGCAGGAGCCTTCCGCATACCGCAGCACGTTCGGAATGATTTCGACATCGCGAAGCTGGTCCGGCTGACGCCGGTCAATTCGTATCACGTTATTCGACTCCACACAGTTTTTTGATCAGCGACTGTACGGTTTGAGGGTTGGCTTTGCCGCCGGTGGCTCGCATCACCTGCCCCATCAGACCGCCAATGGCTTTCATTTTTCCGGCCTTGATATCTTCAACCATTTTGGGATTCTCATCGAGAACCTTTTGCACGATGGGTTCCATCGCTGAGTCGTCGATGGGCTTCAGTCCCTGTTCCTCGACGATCACGGCGGGCATTTTGCCCGTTTCCACCATCAGCGGATAAACCTTCTTTGCGATTTTTCCGGTGATGGTGTTGTCATCGATCAGGCGGACAAGCTCTGCCAGAGCCTGGGGCCGAACGGGGAAGTCCGCGGCTGAGGCGTCCTCGCCCATTTCGTTCAGGCGGCGGATCATCTCGGTCATCATCCAGTTGGAAAGAGCTTTTGCGTTGTTGTGAGCAAGAATGGCCGCTTCAAAATACTCCGCCATTTGCAGAGAAGCTGTCAGCACGCCGGCATCGTAATCGGGGATACCATACTGTTCCACGAAGCGTGCGCGCTTTGCCAGAGGGAGCTCCGGCAGGCTGTTCGCGATGTTCCGCTTTCTTTCTTCGGAGACAGTCATCGTCACCAGGTCAGGGTCGGGGAAATAGCGGTAGTCGAAGGAGGTCTCCTTCTTGCGCATGCTGCGGGTGACCTGTTTGACTTCGTCCCACAGCCGGGTTTCACCTTCCACGATGCCGCCCTCTTCCAGCACCTCGGTCTGGCGTTCGATTTCGTGATCAATGCATTTCATCACGACGCTGATAGAGTTGAGATTTTTGATCTCAACCTTTTGTCCAAGCTCCGTGCCACCCTTTGGGCGAAGTGAGATGTTCAGTTCAAACCGGAGGCGCCCCTCTTCCATTTTGCAGTCAGAGGCATCGAGGTACTCCAGCAACGCCTTCATGCCCTTCATGTAAGCTTCCGCTTCCGGCTTGGTGCGAATTTCCGGTTTGCTTACGATTTCGAGCAGGGGAGTGCCCGCACGATTGAGATCGATCAGGGAGTAGTCGACATGGGTCGCACCATCGGGGTGAATGTTCTTTCCGGCATCCTCCTCCAGGTGGATGTTGTCGATTCCGATGCGCTTCGTGCCCTTTTCGCCCAAATCGATGTCGAGCCATCCTTCGCGACCAAGAGGACGGTATTGCTGGCTGATCTGATAGTTTTTGGGAAGGTCGGGATAGTAGTAGTTCTTCCTGTCGAAATCCGTCTCCGGCGGGATCTCGCAGTTGAGCGCGGTGGCGACCTGGAGCGAAATGTCGAAGGCTCTTTCGTTCAGTACCGGGAGCGAACCCGGCATACCCAGACAGACCGGACATGTCTGCGTGTTGACAGGTGCGCCAAAGGTTGTGGGGCATCCGCACCACACCTTCGTGTTGGTTTTCAACTCGGTGTGTACTTCAAAGCCAATGACGGGTTCGAGTTCCATGGGAAAGCCTGAATCTGACGGTGCCCCGCGAGGGGAGGGGATGACGCCAGCGGCGTCCGTGCGGGGTCAAGGGACGAGGCGGGGCCGCTATTGGCCTGATTCGTCAACAGAGGTTGTCAGCGAAAACTCGACTTTGGGAATCTCCGCCTCATGGTAACCGGCGGTGGCGGCACTGAGGAGTCCCGCGCCGGCTCCCTGGGGGGCCTTCTTCTCGCTATAGGATATCGCGACCCAGGTCCGCCCCGAGTAGGGTGTCGTCACGTTATCGGTCGAGACGGCGTTCTTGGTTGTTCGCTCGTCGGAAGGAGGAAGTATGATGGGATTGTTGCCTGAGAGGGCGAGGGCTCCCACCTTGAAGTCGTGATTCCTGGAGTCGAAGCCGTCGAAGTTCGCGAATTGGCGGTCAAACGTTCCGCCACCAAATGTTGCGCCGGGAGTGCGGAAGGGCAGCTCCGTGGAGAAAATGGCTGTGGTATCGAACCGCATACGAATGCCGCGCGCATTGTCCGATTCGATTTCAAAGCTGCCGGCGTTTTCCGAAAATTCCTGCAAGTTAACCTGCACAAGCTCTTGTGGCACAACCAGCGGCCCAGGGGCGGGAACCGGATTGAGCCTGACGAGAACCACAATGGCACGGGTGCCGTCACTTCGATCAAGGTTGGTCTGGATGGTGAGGTCGTCAGACTCCGCGAGGCCGACAAAGTAAAAGCCTCCATTCACAGGGGGAAGAACGCGACCGGAGTAGGGAGGTTCGAAGATCGACCTGACCAGGTGAAGGGCGTTGTCGTGGTTGATGAAGGAGTCGGATTGTTCGTCCTGTCCCGCGGTTTGCGTCGGATTGCGAAACGCACTGTCTCTGTCAATGAAGCGCCTGCCGGATGCTCCCTCATGTTCGTAGAGTGCATTCGCCCGGCTGAAGGTCCGCTCGTCGTTGGCTGCAAAATCCCGGAGTGGCAATGCTCTGCCTCCGGCCACGATTGCCGCGTCGTAGAAATCCAGTCCCGTACTATTGGTGATGCTGCCTTCGAGCCAAATGCCATTGCTGCTGTTGTATGTCAGATCAGCTTCGATGGCACCAGGCATGAGCCGCGGGCCGCGGATTTCAAATTGAGCGGTGTCAAAGGTGCGAAGGGGCCAGTTCCGAACAGCGATGCGTTCGTCCGTGGATTCCATGACCGGGTTGCCTCTGGCGAAGACAAATCCGGAAGATGGCCCCGCTCCCGGCAGCG
>JANQSL010000023.1 GCA_028284075.1 Candidatus Sumerlaeia bacterium
ACGGCTGTTCGGTGGCGATCATGTCGAACCGGCCGCTCACACGGTTCCAGTCGACCGTATTCCACCAGGCGTCGATGTAAGCGGCACGTCTATTCTGATACCTCAGGTAGTAGGCGTGCTCCCACACGTCGACGCACAGCAGTGGAACCAGCCCCCACTGTGTCAGCAGCTGGTGATTGAGTGACTGCATGATAGTGAGTTTCGACCCGGCATGCTGCCAGGCGAGAATACCCCACCCGGAACCCTCAACACTCTTTGAGGCGGCGCTGAATTGTGCCTTGAAAGCATCGAAACCGCCGAAGTCTTTTTTGATGCGTGCCGCAAGGGCGCTCTTCGGCGCACCCCCGCCGTCCGGTCCCATCGAGTCCCAGAAGACACAGTGCAAGAAGTGCCCCGCCCCATGGAAAGCCGCCTTGCGTGACCAGTAGTCGATGCCGGCGAAATCACCCGTTGCCCGCATCTCCGCCAGTTTCTCCTCCGCACTGATCAACCCCTTCACGTATCCGGCATGATGCTTGTCATGGTGAAGACGCATTGTTTCCGCGTCGATGTGCGGCTCCAGGGCGTCGTAGTCATAGTTCAGTGGGGGCAGGACGTACTTGCCGGACTCGTCCACTGCTCCTGGAATTACCGCCGTCGTGACGGAGGCATGGGAGGGAGAATTTGCGGGCCCGGAAGTTTGCGCGGATCCAACGGAGGCGAGTGCCGCCCCGGCAGCGGCCATTCCGCCGATTTTCAGGAAATCTCTGCGATCGGTAAGTGACATGCTAACTCTCCCGGAAGGATTGACACGAATGCCGAAACATAACGTGACGTGATGAGCATCAATGGCTCAAGCAAAGCCTTTGCCTCAGATGCTCACAAAAAAGTGGACAGCCAACGATTTTCACTCCATAATATGACTTGAGCGGCTTTGTTGTGCGCAACCGTTCACTGTTGACGCCCGGGGGCGGGTGGCGGAACCGGTACATCTCGCTACACGGTGGGAAACCGGCGCGGCGCCCTTGCAAAGCCGACAGCACCGTGACGCGCGGACTATTCAAGGGCTAATATGAAGACAATTCTTGTGATAGATGACGAGCAGGACGTTCTGGATATCGTTCGCTCGGTTCTCAAGACCAAAGGCTACAACGTTTTGTGTGCCAACGGAGGCGAGGAAGGCCTCGTGATGGCGGAGCGTGATCGCCCCGACCTTCTGGTGGCGGACCTGATGATGCCCAAGGTTTCAGGTCTTGAGGTGATCAAACGCGTCAAGGCCAGTAGTCGGCTAAACGGGATTCCAATTGTGGTTTTATCGGCCGTTTCCGCGGACAAGGATCGTCCGGCGGATTTCTGGGCGCGTGGTCTGGGTGTTGATGAGTTCATCGAAAAGCCGTTCGATCCGTTGGATTTGCTGGGTCGTGTCGAGGCGTTGCTGCGTCGCGCCGGCTACGCATCGGCAAAGAGCGGGCCGAGCGGCCAGACGCCGCATCCGCAGCGTCCTTCCATCGATCTGAAGCAGGCTTCGCCGGACGAAGTGGCAAAGGCCTATATCGAATCATGGAACTACAAGGACTGGGAAACGGAGTATGCATGTCTCGCCGACGACATGACTCAGCACTACGAAAAGGACCAGTACGTCCGTAGTCGTGAAAGCACCTGGGCGGATGACGATGGCGCTCGCAAGCGCTTCAAGGTTTCGGGTATCATCGAAAAGACCGTGAGCGGAGTGGTCGCGAAAGTCGTTTGCGAGAAGAAGGAACTCTTTGACGGCCGCACCTGGATGAGAAAGTGCACGATCACCATGAAGAAAACAGGCGAAGGCTGGAAGATCATGCGCTTTCGTGAGGACCCTCTGGCGCGTAGCGAAACGCAGCTCGAATCCTGACGGCGGAGCGGCTCATGCATCAGTTTTTATCAGCCAGGGTCGTGACCGCTCGGAGTTCACCCTTGGCATCCCGCCATTCACTCCACACGCTCCATGTCAAGGGAGAGCAGTCCTCATCTCGCGGAGCGTGACAAATGGCAGTCTCGAACCAGATATCCGGACTTGAACCCCCCGATTTCGAGACCCTGATCGCGGGTGATCACAGCGACCCCCACACCCTTCTTGGTTTTCACCCCACTCCCGATGGCGGAAGCGTTGTTTTCCGCTCATACCATCCTGATGCCAGCGGTTGTCAGCTTCTGATTGATGGCAAAGACGCTCCGCGTTCGATGTCACAGGTTCACAACGGCGGTATCTTCGAGGTCAAGGTGGCCACGGATGAATTGCCGGGCCACTACGCGTATTCCTATCGGTTCATGTTTGAAGACGGCAACGATTGGGAACGTCGCGATCCCTATCGGTTTCTCCCGACTCTTGGAGAGATGGACCTCTATTACGCGGGTGAAGGCCGTCACTGGCGATTGTACGATAAAATGGGGGCGCATATCCAGGAAATTGACGGCATTCGAGGGGTCAGCTTTGCAGTCTGGGCCCCCAATGCACGACGAGTCAGTGTCATCGGCGAGTTCTGCCGCTGGGACGGACGTCTCTGTCCGATGCGCCGCATGGGTTCCTCCGGAATCTGGGAGCTGTTTGTTCCGGGACTGGACTGTGGCGATCTCTACAAATTTGAAATCAAGGCGGCCGACGGAACGCTTCAGTTGAAGCTCGATCCCTTCGCATTCCGCACGGAACTGCGTCCGCGCACCGCCGGTATCGTCTGGCGTCGCGGTCAGTACCAATGGAATGACGACAAGTGGCTGGATCGGCGGCCCGAACGAGACTGGCTCAGAGAGGCGATTGCCGTTTACGAAGTTCATCTCGGCTCATGGATGCGCAGCCCGGATGACGCGGAAGACTATCTTGGCTATCGCGATCTTGCGCCCAAACTGGTCGATCACTGCAAACGATACGGCTTCAATTTTGTCGAATTCATGCCTTTGTCGGAGTATCCTTTCGACGGATCCTGGGGCTATCAGGTCACCGGGTATTTTGCGCCGACGAGCCGTTACGGATCGCCCGATGATTTCAAGTACATGGTGGATCTGCTGCACCAGGCGGGTATTGGCGTTATTATCGACTGGGTGCCGGCTCACTTTCCAAAGGATGATCACGGTCTTCGTCGTTTTGACGGCACCGCCCTTTATGAGCATGAGGACCCTCGCAAGGGGGAGCACATGGATTGGGGCACGCTGATCTTTAACTTCGGCCGCCACGAAGTTTCCAACTTCCTGATCACGAGCGCTCTCTACTGGATCGACGAGTTTCATATCGACGGCCTGCGGGTGGACGCCGTGGCATCGATGCTCTATCTCGATTATAGCCGGAAGGAAGGCGAATGGGTTCCGAATGAGTTCGGCGGACGGGAAAATCTTGAAGCCATCGATTTCCTTCGGCGCCTGAACGAGGAACTTCACGGACAGTTTCCCGGAGCTTTCACAGTGGCGGAGGAGTCCACCGCTTTTGGTGGTGTCAGCCGCCCCGTCTATGCCGGAGGGCTGGGTTTCACTTTCAAGTGGAACATGGGTTGGATGAACGACACGCTGACATACTTCCAAAAGGACCCGATTCATCGAGCGCATCATCAAAACGATCTGACGTTTTCCATGATCTATCAGTACTCCGAAAATTTTGTACTTCCCATTTCGCACGATGAAGTTGTTCACGGAAAGGGATCGTTGCTGGCGCGCATGCCCGGGGACGACTGGCAGAAGTTTGCCAACTACCGTACGTTTCTTTCCTACATGTGGACTCACCCGGGAAAGAAGCTTCTCTTTATGGGATGCGAGTTTGCCCAGGGACGTGAGTGGGACCACAACCGCAGCCTCGACTGGCACGAAGCCGGTGACGACGCACACGCAGGGGTTGAGAAACTGCTGGAGGATCTCGGACGTCTTTACCACAGCGAACCCGCGCTGTGGCGTTACGATCACGAGCCGCGCGGATTCACATGGATCGACTGCAGTGACTGGCAGTCCAGTGTCATCGCGTACCTGCGGTGGTCTGATGACGCGGACCATCTCGTCGTGGTCTGTAATTTTACCGCCGTGGCTCGTCCGGATTATCGCATTGGCGTTCCCTGGCCGTGCTTCTACAAGGAAGTGCTTAATACGGATTCGGCCATTTACGGCGGCTCCAATACCGGGAACCGTGGCGGTGTTAAAGCGGATCACTGGGCCATGCACGGTCACTACCACAGTGTGAATCTGGTGTTGCCTCCCATGAGCTGTATTGTCCTGAAACCGATGAAGGAAAGTTAATGGAATAATCCGGAGGAGTTGTGAGATGGTTCATTCGTTTATCAAGCGGTCGTGTCCGGCGGCGGCATGTCTCCTGGTTCTGCTGCTCACCGCGGGAACAGCCTTCGCTGATCTCGCGACCGCCATTCACGACAAGTTCACGAGCGCCGGATTGTCACGGGACGCACGGCTTGCCGTGATGATATCGCGCTCGTCGACCGGTGAACGTCTCGTCGAAATCAACACCGACGTACCGATGAAACCGGCGTCCTGCACAAAGCTCTTCAGTGCGGCCGCGGCCGTTGAAATTCTCGGTACGGACTATCGAACCGAAACGCTTGTACAGACCGACGGCACCGTTGACGAAGCGGGAGTCCTTAACGGGAATATCATAATTGTCGGTGGAGGTGATCCGGGGCTGGGTCCGCGTTTTCAGGACGACAAGGACGACGTGTCGGAAATCATGCGCGAATGGGCTCGCGATTTCAAGAGGAAGGGCGTCGTTCGAATCACCGGCGATGTGATTGGTGATGACCGCCTGTTTTCCGGACCTCGCACGGGGATCGGCTGGTATCCCGATGAAGCCGCGGAATGGTACATGGCGGAGATCGCGGCACTGACCTTCAACGACGGGTGCGTCGATCTGCATTTTAATGCCAACGGCAAGGTTGGCAAAACAACCGAAGTTAAACTTGTTCCCGATGTCGGCTACTTTACCTTTAAGAACTCTGTGGAGGTTGCGCCAAAGGAAACGCCCGGTATTGGCAGCGTCAGTTTGTTTCGCCACGAGGACGAAGGCCGTCACATTGCAACAGGGTCGATTCCGAAGAAGAAGAAGCGGACGCGCTGGACTGCTGTTTCCGATCCGGCACGTTTCACGGCAGCTGTGCTGCTCCATGAACTGCGGGCGGCGGGCATCGTTGTGGATGGAACGCACAAGAGCAGCAGTCTGCCCTCGGTGGATTTCGACTCGGAGGAACCGGGAACGACTCTGATCGGTCATCCCTCTGCAACGCTTGCTACAATTCTCACACCGATTCTGGCCAACAGTCAGAATCTTTACAGCGAATGCGTTGCACGACTGGCCGCCATCGAAGCCGGCAATGGATCGGACTTCGATGCCGTGACACGCACGATAACGGATTGGGCGGATGGGCACGGTTTTCGTCGAAACGGTTTTCTTGTAATGGACGGATCGGGGCTTTCGTCGCTCAACCGAATTCCGGCCCGTTCATTAAACGACCTGCTTCTTTACATTCACAAAGACGATCCTAACGGAGAGTTGATGCGGGAGTCCATGGCTCGTCCCGGGGAACGCGGCTCGCTGCGGGGACGTCTTTCGAAACTCAAGGGTCGGCTTGACGCAAAGACAGGCTCCCTCGGTGACACCAGCACGATCGCCGGTTTTCTGACACTTGAAAACGGCGAGGACTACGCTGTTGTCGTCATGATCGACTCGACCGGTGGGGCGGAACGCGTGCTGGACGATCTGATGCTTTTGATCGACGAAAACCTGAACGGGCATTCGGCTCAAAATGTGACGGCCACAATCGAGTGATGTGACCGCCGCACGCCCGGATCCATCAACCAGTCACTCTCGCCTTGCATGAGCGCCCGCAGCCGGGAAACCGTTCCGCCGGGAGTGCAAGGCACAATGACAGCAGACGCCACAAATGGTAGCGGTTCCGGGGCGGAGATTCTGAATCTCCCACCGCTGCGTATTCGCGATCTGGAATTCCTGCCGCCCGTCCTGCCGGCGCCCATGTGTGGTATCAGTGACCGCGCGTGGCGCACTCTCAGCCGAGAACAGGGCTGTCCGCTGGTTTTCACGCAAATGGTGAGCAGTGAAGCCATGATTCGCGGGCGTGACCGCTGCTGGGACCTCCTCGATATGGATCGGAGCGAGGATCCTATTTGTGCGCAGCTCTTCGGTTCCGACCCGGAAACACTCGCCGTTTGCGCAAAACGCCTTCAGGACGAGGGTGCCACGATCGTGGATCTTAACATGGGCTGTCCCGTGAACAAGGTGGTGAAGAGCAAAGGTGGCTCCGCGCTCATGAAGGAACCCGACCTCGTGCGGAGAATTTACCGCGCAATGCGCGCCGCTCTCGATGTGCCTTTTACCGTGAAATTTCGTGCCGGGTTCGAGAAATACGGCGAGGAAGCCATCGCCATTGCACGCATTGCCGAGGAAGAGGGCCTCGACGCTGTCTGCATTCACGGCCGCACGCGTGAGCAGAAGTTCAAGGGTCATGCCGACTGGTCGGTTCTGCGTGTCGTGAAGGGCATGGTTTCCATACCTGTAATTGGAAACGGTGACATCAGGACAGCGGACGATGCCGTGCGCATGATTCACGAAACGGGGGTCGATGGCGTTATGATCGGGCGCGCCGCCATGGGTAATCCGTGGCTTTTTGGTCAGGTCTGTTCGCGTTTGACGGACCGCTTGCCACCCGAAGAACCTTCCGTCGAAGAGCGGCTCGATACACTGGCCCGTCACGCCCGCATCATGGTGGAACGCAAGGGCGACCGCGGCCTCGTGGAGTTCCGCAAGCACCTTGTACAGTACCTGCGCGGGTTCCGTTGTGCAAAGGTCCTGAAGACAAAGCTGATGGGTGTGACCGATGCGGAGGTCTACTTCCGCGAAATCGACAACATGAAACGCCATATTGCAGAACTCGAGGCGGAAGCCGCGATAACCGGTTAGCTATTCGATTTTTGGTCTGCCCTGTCGGGATGCACTTCAATGTGTTCGATTAGATCCTCGAATGCACGGTCGGCACGACCCTTCATCTCAGACAAACGCTCCCGCTGCATTGACGTGTTCTCGCCCGTCTTCACGCAGAGCCACAATCCGATGGCCATAACAGCAAGACTTGCCGTTACGGGAAGGGCGATCATTCCTCCGTCAACACCGAGCCGCAGCAGGTCCATATCAATATCACGGAAAAAATCGCCCATAAGACTGAACACGACGGCCGGTAGAAGAAACACCAGAATCAGTCCGAAAAAAAGAAAGCAACCGCGTCTGGCGTCACCTCGTGCATAGTCCCATGCAATTGTCTTTGTTGTTCCCCGCATCCAGATCCTGACGAGAGGTTCGAGGTCATGGTCCAGCGCGTGCCAGCAGCTTTTTGTGATCGTCCACCGGGCAAAGTTCCAGGCAAGCCATGCAATACCGGCCAGCAGGATGAGAGAGCCGGGGAACATCCATACTGTCAGGGGAAAACATATCAGGGCAGCCACGACTCCCGTAACAACGGGGGCGACAAGGTGCTGTCCCTCTCGCCGTTCGAGATACATGGCCTCCAGGATTGTTCCGCCACCACACCCTGTCATGTACAGGTCTTTGAACGCGAGAATGTGAATTCCCCGTGTTCCGAATACTTCACCAACGGATGCGGGAAACTTTTCAATCGTGCGGGGATTCGCACGTGAAGAAAGTCTCGCATAGCCAAGACCCAGGAAGACCAGCACGACTCCGATGCAGCCGAAGGAACTCAGAAGGGTTGTGACAAGCAGCACGAGCAACAACCCACCGAGCCATCCCGGATTAAGCGATGAGACCGTAAAAAGCATCTCGCCAAGCGGTTTGGATTTCGCCTTCGCAAACCGATACTCGCGGAACGCTCGATAAATATGATTCGTGTCCTCCGCCTCCAGCAAGGGATCGATCCGGCGCACCCATTTGGGAAAAGCGGGTCTCATGAAATCTCCCGGAGGAGATTCCGATTCCGGGCGGATCAGGGGGCAATCATTCGTGAATTCCATGCGCGAAGGATTCCCGCTCTTCACTCGATAGTCACAGCAGTAAATTGACCGGATGAGGCTTTCGAGCATGAACAAAAAGAGTAACGTATGGAAAATGTGGCTGGGAGTGCTGCTCGTTTCGAGCGGTGCGGTGTTCGCTTTCGTACGCATCTGGGACCAGGTGCCAAAACCCGTCGAACCCCGGAACGACTTTCGACCCTCGGCGCAAGAGCGCGAGCGGATGAGGGAGGAAGTGATGTCGAAGGCTGATTTGACGGAGGATCAACGGCTGGCTCTCGATGAGCTTGGCCCGCCACCGGAGGATTTTACGCAGATGCGAGAGTTTCGTGAGAAGGTGGAACAAATCATGACACCGGAACAGACCGAGGTTTTTCGCGAAACCATGCGGTCGACCATGCGTGCCCGAATGAACGAGCGCCTGCAGATACTTCCGGAAGGGGAGCGCGAGAAGTTTGAGGCGAAGCTGGAAGAGAGAATGGCCAACGGCCGCGGTCCCTTCGGACCCGGAGGTTTCGGTGGCCGGAGAGGTGATGGCAATGCCGAGTAACAAAGCCTTCACTCTCATTGAACTGCTGGTTGTCGTGGGTATTATTGCGATTCTTGCAGGGATCGCGGTCCCCAATTTTCTTGAGGCGCAAACCCGCAGCAAGGTCAGCCGTTCGAAAGCCGACATGCGAACCATCGTAACCGCACTCGAAGTCTATAGCGTCGACAACAACAGATATCCTCCAAGCACTCTGGTGCCGCGCTTTGCCCGGCTGCGCAGACTCACGACTCCCGTTGCCTATCTCACCGCTGTTCCCTCCGACGTCTTCAGCACTGTTGACGACAATGCGGGGCCGTTTCGCCGTCGCGGCAACTTTGCCTATGGCGCGATGCCCATCGACGAAGAGAGCCGGTACGCGTTGACAAGCGACGGGCCGGACCTTGTGGCCCAGAACGAACCCATTGAATTTTATCCCGGCTACTCACCCGACATATGGGAAAATCCGGGCAGCGGATTCGAATATGTACGGTATGATCCCACGAATGGAACCGTTAGTGCGGGCGACATCTGGCGTGTCAGTGACTACCAGCTCGAGTAAGGAGAATTGATTGCCCGCCACGGGCGACACCTTTTGCGGAGAGGCGGGAACCGGGCCTCTCCGCAGTAACGATTTCGCGATGGATTCCGTCGCACCGACGGACCGTGCCGTCCTTGAAGCCCTGGCACGAAAGGATGATGACATGTTCGCCTGGATTGTCACAACACACGAGCAGTGGGCCCGCACTCTTGCGTTGCGCATTCTGGGTGACCTTGAAGAAGCTGAAGACGCGGTACAGGACGCCTTTCTTCAGCTTTGGCAAACCGGTGTCGCCACGAAGTGGAAAGGGTCGTTTCGAACACTGATCGCCACCTTGGTTACGCGGAGAAGCCTGGATCGGGCGCGAAAGCGGCGCATCCGCTCCCTGTTTTCACCACGACCGGCTGCAGCCCATGACGAGCCGCCGGTCGTTGTCCGTATCGACAATGATCAACGTCGCGGCATGCTTCGGGACGGAATCATGAAATTGCCGGAACGTCAGCGGGCCGCTCTTCTTCTGTTTCACTATGAAGACATGACGTTGAAGGACGGAGCGGAGGCCATGAATCTTTCACCCAAGGCATTTGAATCCCTTCTCATCAGAGCTCGCAAGGCACTGAAAACCATCGTGGGGGATAAACGATGAAACCCAACGACTCTTTCGACCAGGAACTGCGGGATGCTCTGGAGTCGCTGCCGGAGGCGCCTCGGAACGAAGCGTTCGCACCTGATGTTGTCGATCTTGTTGAGGAAAAACCGGTATCACACGACCCGCTTCGTCTGCCGCCGCTTCGTATTGCGGGGCTCACGGCACTGGGATTTACGGGCGGACTTCTTGTGGCGGGAGCGGTTTTTTCCCAGCCCGTGAATGCATCGAAACCGGCGGCCCAAACGACTGTTGCTGGTGCGGATCTGCTGGCAATGGACAGTATCGAAATCGCGTGGCTGGCATTTCCCAATCCTTCAACACGGGAGCGATAACATGAAAGCATTTGCAAACGGGCGGCCCGCTCTCTTCTGGATATCCGTCGGGCTCAATGCCGCCTTCTTTGTCGTCATCATTGGAGCCGCTGCCATTGGAAGCTCTTCGCCTGGCAGAGGCGGCAATGGTGGCGGGCCATGGAAACGTGCCGATTTCTTCCGTGAGCGTTTCGAGCGCATGATGGAAGTGGTCGATCTGACGGAGGGACAGCGTGAGCGTATCGAAGCCATCATCGACCAGGGATCACAGGATATGATGACCTGTGTCGGAGGATTTCATGAACGCCGCAAGGAAGGCGTTGCGACGCTGATTCGCTCACCCGAAGACGACGCTCTTTATGCCGAACAGGTGCGCGAAAGCATCGAGGATCACGAGCGCATGATGAGTCTGCTGCATGGCAACCTGCGGCGAGTCGCGAGCGTACTGACACAGGAGCAGCGTGAGCATCTTGCGGAAAGAATGCTCGCGGACGAGCCGCCGTTTCCACGCGGCAGATAGGGAAATTTCCCGACAGGGATTGACAGCTCACCGTCAGCCTCTTACACTGTACACCATCAAAGCCCCCAATTTGACTCTTCAGGAGGAGGCGGATGGTGCGGGAGAAATCAGGCGTGGGCATTGCCCTCGCTGCACTCATGGTATGCACGCCTTTGGCAGGTGCCGATGCCGTCATTGTGGCGGATCGGGAGCTGGCTGCAATTTACGAACGAAACACCGATGAGGGCCCCGGTCTTCCGCGCCTCGTCTCCGGCAAGATTCCCTTCATAGCCGACAACGCGGTCTTTGCCACCGAAGACATCGTCTTTTTCACTCTTGAAGATCGTGTCGTTGAGTTTCGTTTTGATTCCGGCGTTTTTCAGCAGATCGACACCATTCCCATTGGTTTCATGAGCGCGGATTTGGCCGCCAACACGGGGCCGAACCGCCTTGCTCTCTTTCTTTACAACCCATCGACGTCGGAGCTTGAAATCCGCGAGGGCACTCGCACGGGCATCGAGGATTCGTGGAGCTTCAGCAATCTGAACGCCACACTGCCGACTCTGGGTTCCACCGAAAGCTTCTCATCGCTTGAAATCATCCAGGCGGATATGAACACATGGGCGTTCACCCACGGCTCCAATCTGAGCCTCTTGTCTCGTGCCAGCCTTGCAAGCATTAACACAATCGATTCAAGTCTTCAAGGCGGGTCGGCTCTCGGATCGCGCGGTGACGGAACATGGACATTGTTCTGGTCTGCGCAGACGACAGAAGACACTGTTGTTTACGACACTGCGGGATCGGAACTCGAACGCTTCTCGCCAGGCAGCGCGGGCGTGTTCGACCAGCATCTTCGATCCATTGACTGGCAAAACACAACGCCGTCGCTCTATGGTGCCGGCCGGGATGGCGTTTACTCCGCGGAAGACCCATCCACAGGATCGACTGTTCTTGCTCAAGTCGTGTCTTTTCTGACGGGCGATGGATTCGATGCATCCAAAGACATCAGCGACGCGGCCGATATTCGCCGTGTTACCGGAGGCGGGTGGCGTGCCTACAGGGCGAGTGCAGGCACAATCGCAACACTTGACGGGGATACGGAAACTCTTTCCTCCGTTCCGGTTCTCGAGCGTGGCGGAGGCCCGCCACTGAGCCTGATGGTCGATTTCGTTGTGGATGACGATCGCCTCTTTGTCCTGTGTGGCGGAAGTGTTCCTCAGGCAATTGTCGAAGTTGATCGCGCTACAGGGAGCCGCTCCGTCGTTGCCGCCCTGCCGTTCCTTTACAGCGGCATGGCGCTTCAGCCGGACGGAAAGTTTCTTCTTCTTCGCCGTTCCACGGAGACAGTGGACAGCGATGTCTTGAGTTTCGACAATATCGATGAGGTTGTCCTGACGAACAATCCGTTATCGCCCGCAATCACTTCCATCGTGACCGACGCGAGCCTTCATCCAGCTCGCGCGGTTCTAACAACGCCATCCGGTGACACGCGACTGATCCGGTGGCCGCGGGAAAACGGGCCCGTGCAGACGATCAATGGTTCGAATCTGGAGAATCTTCCGCCATACGCGATCGAAACAAACCCTGTTTTTACCAACGACATGGGCACCCTTGTGGCCACCGTCAATATTCCTGACTCGATTCCGCTTCAGCAGGCAAATGAACTCTACTGGCTTTTTGAGTTCACTGCAAGTGGGACTGCCTTTCTTGAAATTCGATCCCCGGACGACACCGTTGTCTTCAGTGGAACACGGTCCGGCCAGAGCGGATTGAAACGCCGGTGGGAGTTCTTTGTCGATATCTCCTCGATTCTTCAAAAAAACGGTGAATGGACAATGCGTCTGGACAACGTCACTCCTGTCGAACCGAAAGTCGCGATCAATCCACGGCACCTCGCAAGGATCACACACGCCGTTGCCGACGCGGAGGATTCTCTCCAAATCATCGAACGCCATCCTCCACGCCTGGGCCGGTATTCAACCATCACCGGAGGCGTCACTCGCACGGTGATTGCCCTCGCGGGCGGAGAAACATTCGACATCGATCAGCTTAACCGGATCACCAGTTTCGTCTCTGGTGAGGAGAGCGGCGATTTCTTTGCAACAAACTTTGAAGACCCGCGTGTCTTCCGGATCGATGCCGACACCGCTGAAGCAGCCCTGTTCATCACCGGCCGGCCACCGGAAGTGAACGAAGACCTCCTCGGAGCATCCGATAAGAATGCGGGTTTCATTGTGCGCACCGGCCCGGTTCTCCAAATCGTTTCTTCAGAAAGCCACTGGTCTCTGTACTGAAATTCAGCGCAGGAGGGTGAGGAAGACCGCCTTCCCTCTTGCGCTTTTCACTATGGTTCAGCCCTTTTGCGTAAACGGTTACTGGGGGCGGCCGCCATGTCTCGTGTTTTTCTGATCATCCTTGGTTTATCTCTCGCCAGTCCGATTATAGCCAGACCTCGCCCCGGAGTCGATGTTTCTCCCTTTGGCAGCCAGATTCCCTGGCCCAGCGACCCTATCCTGACCACATACGCCGACACTCTCAGCTCGGCGGGTGTGGAGTGGGCTCGCAGCGAGCTGATCTGGTGGGGGCTTTGCGAGCAGACCCCCGGCGTTTACAATTTCGACGTGTCCTACAGCGGCGGACAGTGGGACGCCTACAACTGGCTCGATCAGCTTGAAGCGAGAAACATCGAACCCTACGCTATTCTTGCCTACGGAAACGATTTGTACGGAGGCACTCCTGACACACCTGCAGGCCGGGCCGCATACGTTAATTACTGCACGGCTCTTGTGACGGAATTCGCTGACCGTGTCGACGTGTGGGAAATCTGGAATGAACCGAATCTCGCTCAGTTTTGGGGCAAGACACCGAACTCCTCACACTATGCCGCCCTCGTTGCCGCTGCAGCTCCCGCCATTCGCGCGGCAGACCCGGACTGCATCATCGTCGGTGGCGTCACATCGGGTATTGACCGTTCGTTTTTGACGTCGTGTTTTCAGAATGGAATGCTGCAACACATCGATGTTGTTTCGATTCATCCGTATCGCATCAACATGCCTGAGTCCATCAACGGCGAAGTCGCTTCGCTTCGCGCGGAGATGAACACCTACACTAACGGGTCCAATGTCAAGATCTGGACCGGTGAGTGGGGCTACAACGCCGGATGGACTGAGATCGACGAGACCGGCCAGGCGAAAATGCTCTCACGCATGATGGTGAACAACCTCAGTCAGGACATTGAACTTTCCATCTGGTTCTCCGTACATGGCTGGGATGTGGTTGAAGACTGGGGATTGACACGCTGGAACGACAAACAGACTCGCGCCGCGCACACGGCGATGAGAGTTGTGAATCAACGGCTTCCCACACCCGTTAGTCATATCGAGAATCCGTTCCCGGTTCAGTTCGACCCGTATTTCTCATCCTATCGCGCCGAGGTTTTCGAGCGTGGCAGCGTCGATTACCGCACGATGGGTTTGTGGCGGGCGCGCTGGCCGCAAACCACCGGCGTACTTGTATCGGACATTGAACTTCAGATGGATCCGTCCCGCCGGCTGTCTGTTTACGACGGACTTGAGGGTGCCGAGTTTCGCACCAATGCCGTTTGGGATTTGAGCGGTGGAACGGTGACGCTCGAGAACTTCGCCATGCGTGACTATCCCTCGTTTCTGAACATCGACACGGAGGTGCTTCCGGAAGGACGTCGAATCCCGCAGCAGGAAATTTCCGTCTTCTCCGCTGACAGCGAACTCTCGCCGGCAAATCTTGCCTTCGACGGTCTTGTCAGTGAAGCTTCGAAATGGACGAGTAACAACACCGTGCCACCTCACTGGCTCGCCGTTGAACTGGAGAGCGAGTACAATGTCACCGGCTTTGCCCTTCGGCTCCCGTCATTGGCAGGGGAGATGCCCGGCTTTAACGCAGAGGCGGTCTCCTTCCAGTCCGGCCCCGCCATCGACGGACCCTGGAGCACTCTCGCTTCCGAAGCGAACCCATTGCAACATGATCGCATGATCTCAATCCTTCCATCGGCTGAACGCACTCGCCATGTCCGCCTTCTTGTCACCGATCCGGGTATCGATGACTACGCCCGCATTCCTGAGTTTGAAATCTATACGACGGACACGCCTGGTCCCTCAGCGACGAGGTCGGTTTGGTCTATCAGGTAGAAGAGGTTACCAGAGAGTCTCTCTTTTCCGTCGCGCTGTCCGCGACTATGACCCGGGCACTCCGATCAACAGGTGCATCCATGATTGCCGTGCCGGGGGCGGTTTGGGTGCCTGACACATGCTTTCCCGGGTGAATTGAAGCCCTGCCATTCCTGCAATTTGCCATGATGCTCCCACCTTTGGCACCTTGTCTGTCTCCCGTCATCCGAGGGACAGAGAAAGCCTTCCATACGAGCACTTGGGAAGGTCTTAAGATCGGAGTGTTTTTATGCTCTCATCAGCTTTTCATGAGACAGGCGTTCAAAGTACCCGGAAGTACCCCAATTCCCCTTGCCAAATCCGCTGCTACTTACCTACACAGCGCGCCCCGTTGGGGCACTCTGGCACTGCCAGCCCAACTGGAAAACACTGATTCCACACGCTTTCTGACGGCGTTCCGGGGTCTTCAGCCTGTGAGGCGGGCTGAAAGCCGGGTGTCGGTTGACGGAAGCGGAGGCCAAACCGCGAAAAAGGAGATCGCCTCATGTCCAGCGTTACCATGAAGCAGTTGCTGGAAGCGGGCGTCCACTTCGGCCACCAGAGCCGTCGCTGGAACCCGAAGATGAAGCCGTACATCTACACCGAGCGTAACGGCATCTACATCGTCGACCTCAAGAAGAGCCTGCGTCTTCTGCGGGACGCCACCCGGTTCGTCCGCGAGGGCGTCACCCAGGGTGCGGAGGTGCTCCTCGTGGGCACCAAGAAGCAGGCCCGCGACATCGTGCGCGAATCCGCCGGCGAGTGCGGCATGCACTATGTCAACAATCGCTGGCTTGGTGGTCTGCAGGCGAAGGACGGATTTGCGAATCGTCTTGAAATTCGTCAGCAGACCACCAAGC
>JANQSL010000109.1 GCA_028284075.1 Candidatus Sumerlaeia bacterium
GCCTGTCCGGCAAGCTGGACGAGGAGACCATCGAGGAACTCGAGGCCGCACTGATTCAGAGCGACGTTGCGATGGAAACCACCCGTCGCATCATCGAGCGCATGAAGGCGGACATCAAACACCGCGACACCAGGGAAGGCGAAGATGTTCTCTTCGATGTATTCCGGAACGCCATCGAGGACATCCTCAAGAATTCGGCACCCGGTTTTGAACCGCGCATGCCGGAGAGTGGTCCATATGTCGTGATGGTGGTTGGCGTGAACGGTGTCGGCAAGACCACAACGGTTGCAAAGATGGCAAAACGCTGCACCGATGCAGGGCTCAGGACGATGCTGGTGGCGGGCGACACGTTTCGTGCCGCGGCCGTGGAGCAGCTGGAAGTCTGGGCCAACCGCACGGGTTGTGACTTTGTCAAGGCGCCGCACGAGTCCGATGCAGCCGCATTGTGCTATGACGCGATTGCCCAGGCGAAGTCACGCGGCGCCCAGATCGTGTTCATCGACACTGCCGGTCGTCTGCATACCAAGAGCAGCCTCATGGAGGAGCTCGGCAAGATCGAGCGCGTCGTGAAAAAACAGCTTCCGGCGGCACCTCATGAAACGCTTCTGGTGCTCGATGCCACCACCGGTCAGAACGCTCTTCAGCAGGTGAAGATTTTCTCCTCCGCGGTAAAAATCAGCGGCCTGATCATGACCAAGCTCGACGGTACCGCTCGTGGCGGCGTGCTTCTCAGCGTGCTCGACATGTTCCGTATTCCAATTACCCTGATCGGCGTTGGTGAGGGAGTGAGCGACTTGCGGGACTTCGATCCGGAGCAATACGCGGCGGCCTTGTTTGGTGAAGAGGAAGGCGAGAAAAACTGACTGGTGGACCTGTCTACCGCCACTTCAGCCCTTCCTTGAGCAGGTCTTCGGTCTTCGCGTCCTCTCCCAGTTCCTCAACAGCAGCCCTGATTGCCTTCTCCGCCACGACCGGTTTGCAGCCCAGAGCAATCATGCCCTGAATCGCATCCGCCACGTTTTCATGATCTTTTGCGAAGGTGACCGCAGCCTCCGGCGCCTTTTGCGCAAAGGGTACCATCTTTTCCCGGAGTTCCACGATCAATCGCTCTGCCGTTTTTTTGCCGACGCCCTTGATTTTTGAAACATATGTCAGGTCCTGCGTCACAATGGCATGGGCGAACGCGCCGACTTCGATTTGGGAGAGAATTGCGAGGGCTTTGCGTGGTCCGATGCCGCTGATGGTGCAGAGCACGTCGAAACAATCCCTCTCCATTTCGGTGCCGAAGCCGAAGAGTTGAAAGGAGCCTTCGTTGGGGTTGAAGGAGAGTCGTGTCAGCAGGGTGGTCTGCTCGCCCGCACCAGGGAGGAGTTGGGCGGTGCTGCCGGGGATCTCCACGGCGAAGCGAATACCGCCGGTGTCCACCACGGCATAGTCGTCCTCGAATTCCATCAACGTTCCGTGCAGCGAATGAAGCATGGGCGAGTCCTCAGGGAGTGAAAGCGGTGCTTGCTCTCTGTGATACCCAAGCCATGCTTTGTCCGGGGCGAGAATGGCAATGATGGAAACAACGGAAAAACTGCTTATCATCGCCGGACCGACGGCTGTCGGCAAGAGCACCGTTGCGTTCAAGCTCGCGCGGGAAGCGGGCGCAGGCATTCTCTCCGCCGACAGCATGCAGGTTTACCGCGGCATGGAAATCGGCACGGCACAACCCACACTCGAAGAGCGCTCAACCGTACCTCATTTTCTTGTCGGACATGTTGAGCCAGGCGATCCCTATCATGTTGCACGATTCGTTCAGGAGGCCAATGAAGTCATTGGTCGCGAACGAGCCGCCGGTCGGCGTGTACTTGTTTGTGGCGGGACGGGGTTGTTCCTGAGACATTTGATTCACGGCATTTTTGAAGGTGCACCTCGCGATCCGGCGATTCGCGCGCGTCTCGAGGCGGAGTTGAAGGAGCAGGGACTTGATGGAATACGAGAGCGGCTTCGTTCGGTCGATCCCGTGCGCGAGGCGGAGATCAATCCGAACGATGCCGTGCGTGTTGTGCGGGCACTGGAGGTTTATGAAACCACCGGCACGCCCATGTCAGAGCATCACGCAAGAGACGCCGCCGCCCGCAAGCCACGGCCTGTGCGATATGTTGTGATCAACCGGTCCCGGGAGGAACTCATGAAGCGCATCGACGAACGGGTGGATCGCATGATTGCGGCGGGATGGATCGAGGAAGCCCACAGCCTCATGGGTCGCGGCCTGCCGGATGACAGTCAGGCTTGCAAGGCACTCGGCTATCGCGAGCTTTTTCGCCACCTTCGCGGCGAAATCGCCATCGATGAAGCCGTTGCGGAGATCAAACGGGCGACTCGTGCCTTCGCAAAACGCCAGCTCACATGGTTCCGCGGGGTCGGGGAGGCGGACCGGCTCGACGCGGGAGACACCGCCTCCATT
>JANQSL010000130.1 GCA_028284075.1 Candidatus Sumerlaeia bacterium
CGATGACGGCGGGAAGATCACGGCTCACTGTGTCAATACCGGGACAATGGAGGGACTTACCAGACCGGGAACGCGAGTATGGGTCAGTGACTCAAAGAGCGAAACCCGCAAGCTGCGGTTTACGTGGGAGCTTGCTGAGATTGAGGGCGAGATGATCGGAGTGAACACGGCCCTGCCGAATCACGTCGTCTACGGTCTGCTTGCAGAGAACCGATTGCCGTGGTTTCCGCGGCATGAGGAACTGAAACGCGAAAAACCCTATGGTGAAAAGAGTCGTATCGACTTCTGGATGCAAACCAGGCGGACGCAGATCTTTGTCGAGGTGAAGAACTGTCACCTGAAGTATCCCGACAAACGCGCCTACTTTCCGGATTCCGTTTCCTCCCGGGCTGCCGGGCACTTGAGAGAGCTCATGGCTGTGGTCGAACAGGGGCATCGCGCGGAAGTCCTGTTCTTCTGTCAGGTGCCGGGCATCAAAGCCGTGCGTCCCAGCGACGGGCACGATCCGGAGTTCGCCGTGACGGCACGAGCCGCAAAGGCCGCAGGGGTTCGCTTCTCCGCCATTGCCCTGACCCACACACTGGACGAAATCGTCGTTCACGGACGCGTTGCCGTGGATTTGCGTCCATATGCCCTGACTCGAGTCATCCGTTGGAAGAACCGGAACAAAGAGCTGAAGAACACCCCTGTTGGGTAACGTGGTGCGCCGCGCTCGGGTTGGCTTTCACGGCTCTCATTTGCGCAACACAACATCGATACGGCATGTGCTGGGACGAGGGATACTATTTTCCCGCATATGAGGATGCACGGGAGTGGGTATCGCTCCTGTTTGCAAAACCCGGCGATGCCCTGAGCTCGAAGGGTATCGAACTGGGCTGGCGCGAGATCCACGAACTGCCGCCCGTTACCAAGTGGATCGGTGTGATCGGTTCGCTTCTGGTGACCTTCGCAAGTCCGGAGTGGAAGCTGTTCCTGCTTCGTCTTCCGACCGCCTTTGTTTTTGGAGCCACGGTTGCCGTCATCGCCGTGATCGTTACAAGACAAAGAAGCCTGAGAGCGGGTCTGTTCACTGCATTCGTTTACGGAATGCATCCGAGAATTTTCGGACACGGACACTTTGCCGCATCCGAAACACCGATGGTCTTTCTCGTGGTGTGTTTCACGGCGGTTGCGCTGCAATGCCGCCGCGCATGCCGGCGAATTCCTCTCCTCGCCGTTCTCGCGGGACTGACACTCGCAACAAAAGTCAACGCGCTGATTTTCTTAGCGGGAGTCGGACTCTGGTACTGTTCACGGGCATGGCTGACTTCAACGGCTGAACCCGCACGGGCATGGAAAAGAGACATTGGCGAAGCCGCCCTTGTCATTTCCGGCGCATTCGTTGTGGCATTCCTGATCTGGCCCTGGATGTGGGACGACACCGGTCACCGCATTGCCGGGTACTGGCGTTTCATCCGCGAGCACAGCCATCAGGGCGTCTGGTACTTGGGCGAACGCTGGAATTTTCCCGACGGTGCACCGCGAGTTCCCTGGCACTATCCGTTTATTCTCACACTGGTCGGCAGCCCTCTGGTATGGCTGATGTTTGGCGCTGCAGGTGCCGCGGGTTTCGCCGGAACATTGAAGCGGTCGCGATTTCGGCTGGAGAACGCTGACCTTCTTCTTCTCCTGCTCGTGGCCGGACCGATTGCGGCGCAGACGCTTCCTTCAACACCAAAGTACGACAGTCTTCGTCTGTTTCTTCCCGCCTTTGCTCCCGCCACCATCCTTGCGGGTCTTCACATCGGGCCCGGGTTTCCGGCTGGCACAAGGAAATGGCTCGCTCCCCTCGCGGCCGTTCTCCTGCTGCTGGAATTTCCAGGAGACCGCGGTCTTGGATTCTACAACGCACCTTCACGATGGGTGGCGGCAAAAGGCCCGCACGAATTCTCCTTTGAGGTCACCTATTGGAACGAAGGCCTGACCCGTCCGGTACTGGACGATCTCCAGACAATCTATCCTCACGGAGACGTTTCCATCCGGCCGCTGGCAATGCACGGTGCGGTGCTGGAAATTCAGAAACAGTGGGGGATTATTCCTGACCGGTTTGTTTTCGACACGGAGCCACCCTACGACGGACATCTCCTGCAAAACCGGCAGGGTTTTTGGGGGCGCAGCGAATGGTGGTATGCCGCAGAGCGAGACCCTCTTGCCTGGTGGCCTCCGGATGCCGACCCCGCGAGTGGCAGACCGCCTCTTGTTTATCTCTACGACGGGCTCCCGCCGGGCGTTCAACCCGACAGCCAGCCGTTGACGTCCATCACGACACCCTCTTCAGTAGCCCCGCCATGATTGCCACCGTCTCCTGTCAAACCGCACCCTTGCTTGGAACCATCGAGCCTCCATCCTCGAAGAACTACACCACACGCTACATTCTTGCGAGCTGTCTTGCGAGGGGGCGTTCCCGTGTTGAAAAGCCCGCGGTTCAGGACGACGCGGTTGCCCTGGTGCACTGCTGCCGAAGACTTGGAGCACACATCGTTGCATTCGATTCGAAGGGCGGAGAACTTGAGTTCAGCGTCGAAAACGCCACACGCGTTGATGCCCTTGAGATCGACGGCTTCGGCTCAAGCCCCGCTGCAAAACCCTCTGGGGAGCCCGTCGATCCGGAAAACGCGGGAGCAGTGCTTCGCCTGCTGCTTGGTGTTGGGTCTTTGATTGAAGGCGGAGTCACCTTCGACACGGCGCGTTTCAGAAATTCCCTTGGTACACGGCCCAACAGAGACCTTCTGGATGCGCTCGAGCAGTTGGGCGTGCGTTGCGACTCCGCGGGCGAGGGCGGTACATTACCGATTCGCCTGGACGGCGGACGCGACACAATCGCGGCACACCTGAAGAACCGGCGCAGGGAAGAAAACCTTTCTGAAAACGAACCTCTTCCCCTTCGCATTTCCGGAGCGGTCAGCAGTCAGTTTCTTTCATCGCTGTTGTTTATGGTTCCGCTGCTTGACGAATCCATTCGCATCGAAGTCTTGCACGAACTGAAAAGCAAACCGCTGATTCGGACGACTCTCTCCGTTCTTCAAGACGCCGGCGTCCAGGTGCACGCCGCGGACGACCTGATGAGCTTTACAATTTCCCCCGGCCGGCGGTACCGGGCCCGCACTTGGACAGTGAACGGAGACTGGCCTGGCAGCGCCGCCATACTCGGGGCGGCCGCCGTCGTGCCCGGTTCCACCATTCGCCTCATGCGTTTGCGCAACGATGAACAGGGCGAGCGGCGTTGTCTTGAACTGTACCGACAGATGGGCTGCTCAGTCGCCTGGGACGGAGACGTTCTGGAATTTTCATCGCCGGAGAAACTGGTCCGCGGTGAAATCGATGGAGATACATGCACGGACGCTGTCCCGGCGATGATGGGCGTGGCTGCGCTCGCCGCGGGCGAGACGGTACTGACAGGCATTGCAAACCTGCAGTACAAGGAATGCGATCGTGTTCGTGAGCCCATTGCCGAGATGCGCAGAGTCTTCGCCGGACACGGCGCCAGCGCCGTGTGGCAGCCCGACAACGACCCGCAGACAATTCGCATCGTCGGCTGTCCCGAGGGCTTCGAAGGCGGAATCACCGTGGACGGGCGGGGCGATCATCGTGTGATCATGCTTCTGAGCCTGTTGGCGCTGCGCTGCCGCAAAGGACTTTCAGTCGCGGGATCGGAACACGTCGCCAAGTCTTTCCCCCTCTGGTTCGAAACGATGCGTACAATGGGTGCCAGGGTTTCCGAAGTCGAAGAAGAGGTTGGTACAAGCGTATGAATCAGTTAATGGACGCCTATCTGCCGCCGGTCACAAAAAAGTTCCTCATCGTGATCATTGCGATGTTTGTGCTTCAGGCGATTCTGGTGAACGTCGCGCCCGTTGTGGGGAATCTTCTGGTTCTGACACCCTACGGTGTTTTCAGAAACTTCCTTTTGTGGCAGTTTGTCACCTATGGCTTTCTCCACGGAGGATTGTCCCATCTGATCTTCAACCTGATCGGCGTCTTTTTCTTCAGCGGCCTCGTCGAGCGGGCCCTTGGGGGAAGACGCTTCACCGCCTTTATTCTTGCGGCGATCATTGCGGGAGGCCTCGCCCATGCCATTCTTTTTGCCCTGCGGGGTCAGTGGGGAGCCGGTCTCGTGGGCTTTTCCGCGGCCAACTTTGCACTGCTCGCGGGCTGTTGCGTGATCGCACCGAATGCGCGTGTCTATTTGTACGGCGCCATTCCCATGAAGATGAAATGGCTGGTCGTGCTCTACGTTGGTTTCGAGTTCTTCCAGGTGCTGCAACACGGACTTGAGACCACCGTAAGCCATACAGGCCATCTTGCCGGCGCCGTCGTTGGCTTTCTCCTGATCCGCAAGCCCCACCTGCTGGACTTCCTGACATTTCGCGGAGGAGGTCGCGGCGGCCCCGGAGTGCGGCGCAAATCGCGGCCGTTGTCCATGGGACATCCCGGCCGGTCGACGAACGCCGACGACCGGTACAATGATCCCCATTGGCGGCTTGATCAATAAGCTTCCGCGGAAGCGCGATTCGACACGTTGACCATTGCGCAGATCAGATCAACGACCCGGTCCTCATTCATGTCCGTCGTATCGACCACCGTGGCATCCTCAGCCACACGAAGCGCCCCAACCTGACGGCTCCGGTCGCGATCGTCCCGTTCCTGCAGATTCGTTTGAACCTCTCTCAGCGAAACCTTTCGCCCCTTGGCCATATGCTGCGCGACCCGCCGCTGCGCTCTGACATCCGGAGAGGCATCGAGATAAATCTTCCACTGGGCATCGGGAAAAACCACCGTACCGATGTCGCGGCCCTCCAGGACAGTCGGTCTCTGAAGACCAATGCGGCGTTGCTGTTCCACCAGGGCTTCGCGGACGGCCGGATCATCAGCCACCAGGTGAACCTGACGGCTGACCTCCTCCTCGCGGATCGACTCCGTCACATCGCGGGCGCCGATCCACACACCACCGTCCTGACGAAGCTCAATGGTCTCGTTGCGCGCGATTCCCACCGCCGTGCCGACCGTTCGCCGATCCTCCTCGTGCTCGAGAAGACGCACCGCGACCGCGCGATACATGGCACCCGTGTCGAGATGCCGAAACCCCAGGTTTTCCGCAACACGCTGAGCGACAGCCGACTTGCCGACGCCGACAGGGCCGTCAATGGCCACCACTGGCGCGCGATTTCCGTGATTCGAAGACATAAAGCACTCGATCCGCTAAATTGGGCGCGGTCAGGTCGCCCCGGATTGACGCGCGGGTCAATGCCGCCGTGTCCTTGCCCGCACGGCGTTTTGCAAAGAGGTCATGATCCATGAAGGACTTGAATTCAGCCGCTTTCGAGCTTGTCACGGTTCTGCGGGATGCCGGCCACGAAGTCTGGCAGGTGGGCGGCTGCGTGCGGGATCGATTGTTGGGGCACGAGCTGAAGGATATCGATATTGCAACGGATGCAAGACCTGAAAAAGTCGCCGTGCTGTTCGAGGACGTTCGTTTGGTGGGAGCGGGCTTTGGCGTTTGCCTTGTGCGTCTCGGCACCTGGACTCTGGAAGTCGCAACCTTTCGCAAAGACGGCCGCTACATTGACCATCGGCATCCGGAAAACGTGGAGTACGGCACGCTTGAGGAAGACGCGAGGCGGCGTGACTTTACCATCAACGCGCTTTACTACGACCCCGTTGACGATGTTGTTCGTGATCTGACGGACGGCAGGGCGGACCTCGAGGCAAAACGGATTCGCACGGTGGGGGAGCCGGCAAAGCGCTTCAACGAAGACGCCCTTCGCCTGCTGCGGGCGGTGCGTTTCGCTGCGGGACTCGGTTTTGAAATCGAGCCCGACACCTGGAGTGCCATGTGCCAACTGGCATCCACCATTCGGCATATCAGTCCCGAGCGCCAGCGCGACGAACTGACTCGCATGTTAACGGGACCTGATCCGTCCCGTGCGTTTCGCTTGCTGGATGAAAGCGGGTTGTTGGTGGAACTGCTTCCCGAGGTTGTCGCCTTGCACGGCGTTGAGCAGGGGAAACGCTTTCACCCCGAAGGCGACGTGTTCGAACACACAATGCTGTGTCTTGAAAACCTCGAGAACCGTTCGACTGTTCGTGCATGGGCGATGCTGCTCCACGACATTGGCAAACCGCGAACCTTTCAGCGGCGTGAAGGCCGCATAACATTCTATCAACACGAACACGTTGGCGCTGAGATGGCCGGAGAAATTTGTCGGCGCTTTCGGTTTTCGAGTGAAGAGACAAGGCGCATTTGCGACATCGTTTCCCGCCACATGAAGTTTATTAACACAGCCGGTTGGAAAGCATCGACACTGAGGCGTTTCATTGCGGCCGACACGATTGAGGACGACCTGGCTGTGCATCGGGCCGATGTTCTCTCCTCCCACGGAATGTTATCCGCCTGGGAACACATCACCCGGGCGATGCAACGGCATCGCGACCCCGAGTCAGGCCGTTCCGGACTCCCCGCTCCTTTGGTTACGGGAGATGACCTCCTTGCCGTTGGCTACAAGCCGGGACCGATTTTCAAAACCATTCTTGACCGCGTTCAGGAAGAACAACTGGACGGAAACATTTCAAACCGCGAAGAGGCACTGGAGTTCGTCCGCAGCCACTTTCCCCCCGAAGCCCGTTTGTAGCCGTGTCTCACGCAATCAAAGCGGAACAGGCCTTCCGGTGATGGAGGGACTGGATTTCAGCATGACCTGCAGAGTATTGAAGAAATTGCAGTTGGAGGTCAGATGTGCCTTGTGTTACTGAATTGGTGTGAGTTATCCGATTTGTCCGTTGACACCCGTATGACATTCTGGATACCGCTTATCCACGATTGCCGAGGAGTGCTGCTCTATGTTGACTCAAACGTCTGAAACCGCCCTGAAAGCACTCATCTTCCTGTCACTTTACGGGAGTGAGGAACCGACCTCGCCGCGCCAGATCGCGGAGCATATCAGTGCTTCGCCCACCTACATGGCAAAGATTACGCGGATGCTTGTGAAAGCGGATATTCTGCGCTCCCAACGCGGCGCCCTCGGGGGCGTCCATCTCAGCCGTGACCCCGCGGAGATCACCCTGCTGGATGTGGTCGAGGCCTGCCAGGGACTCATCATCGGCAACTACTGCCAGTCCATGTCGGAACACGAAAAGCCCGTCTGCGGCTTTCACGAAGCCATGACCGAGATCCACCAGGCCATGATTGGTGTACTCTCCAAGTGGACCGTTGCCGACCTCGCGCGGAACACCAAGATCGTCGAAGAGAGCGATTCGTCGAAGCCCGGTTGCAAAATGGCTTTCTGCGTTCCCGAGGAATGCAAGGCGAAGGTGGGCAAGTAGACCTCCGCTACCCCGGTGGCCTGCTCATCCCGCACTGCCCCGAACGGCTGACTTGTTTCAGTCGCCGTTGGGCGTGTTCGGTTCAACCGGCAGTGTAACAGGAAGACCTGGGTCTTAAAACAGATCTCACCACGGGTTGGTGGCAAACACGGCAAACTCCGGAATAAAACCGCGTGGATGCATCGACAGACATCCCATGATGCTGCCTGCAATGTCATCCGCCACCAGCTTCTTCGGGTTGTCACCTTTCACACCCTCATTGAAGCCCGTTTGCACCTCCGACGGGCACACACACATGACACGAATATCGTGCGGCCGCAGTTCCGCCTGCCAACACTGCGTAATGCCCCGCAACGCCCACTTGCTTCCGCTGTAAGCCGTCCCGTTCGCGTGACCCTTCAGCCCTGACGTTGAGGCGATGTTTACAATATCGCCCGAACCCTGCCGCTTCATCGCCGGAACGACTCGGTTTGTCAGATCGATCAGACCAAACATGTTCACATCGTATTGCGCCCTCAGCTTCTCCATATCGATTTCGCCAATCGCCGCGCCATAAGCGACAGCCGCGTTGTTAATCAGCACATCGATACCGCCCATCTTCTCCGTGGCGAACTCGACGGTCTTCACATTGTCCTCCGCGCTCGCCACATCCGCCCGCAACGCATGCGCACCCGTTTCCGCCGCCAGCGAGTTCATCCGTTCCTCATTCCGGCCCGTAAAAACAACCTGATGCCCGAACGTTCGAGCCAGACGCACCAGCGACTCGCCAATACCCTTGCTGCCCCCGGTAATCAAAAAACGACGAGACTCCATGTTAAACTCCTCTGCGGCAAATTACTGAAAAGCAAAACCGCCCGAACGCGAAAGGGCAAACAAACAAAACCGCTTCGCCCTTCCGCCAGAGATTCTTTCCCCGCTCAATCGGTATCGGCCTCGCAATCGCCCATCCAATCCGGTCTCAGACGCACCTTGCGCATGCAGCCGTCTTGAAGACACCACCCGAACACCTTTGCATGTCCCTCCGTGCTTCGTGTCTCTGCGTTATAAACCTTCCATTTCTCCCATTCTTCCCATCCCGTCCATATCTCCCAAAACAGCCTTTCTCGTTAAAGTTTCCCATTTCTCCCATATTTCCCACGGATTCCTGAAATCCAAACCCGCTTGTGATTCACTTCTCCCCGTGAGCCACCCTTGGAGCGGAACAATGCTCCGCACTTCAGCTTCATTTCTGCCCGCGCCTTCGCCGAAGAAAGAAAAGCAACATCACATACTCAAGACAGTGAAACCATGAAGAACAAGACCGAAAGACCGTTAACCCGCAAGTCTGGAAGACCGAGACACGAACACCCGAACAGGCGAAGGCGCGCGCAGAGATGAAGGCAATGGCTCCAGCCTCAACCCTCGACAACACCATAACGGAAGGAAAAACAGAACAATGCGAATGCAAAACCGGGATGAAGAAAAGGAAATCGGATCCGGGAGTCAGAGACCCTTGGCACACAACCGGCACATGCAGCGGTTATGTGCGTCTCAGTTGACTTCCTTGCGCAGTTTCGCCGGCAGAATCTTCAGCTGCTCACGATACTTGGCGACGGTGCGCCGGGCAATCTGGACGCCCTTTTCCTTCAGCATGTCCGCGATCTTCTGATCGCTGAGAGGCTTGCGTGAGTTTTCCCCCTCGATCATCTGCGTGATCATCTCCTTGATGGAGCGCGAGGAAGCGTCACTGCCACTGTCGGTTTCGAGGCCCGAACTGAAGAAGAACTTCAGTTCAAAAATGCCACGGGGCGTTTCAACATACTTCTTCGTTGTGACACGGGCGATCGTCGACTCATGCATGCCGACAACTTCAGCGATATTCCGCAGCGTCAGCGGACGCAGATGTTCGATGCCCTTTTCCAGGAACTCCATCTGGTACTCCATGATGGCTTCCGTAACCCTCAGGACCGTCGACTTTCGCTTTTCGATGTTCTTGATGAGCCAGATGGCGTTCTTGTACTTCTCGTTGGCATATTGCGCCTGGCCCGCCTCATGCCCGTTGCTGCTGCCGTTCTGTGCAGCCTCCCGCGCGTTTCGGCTGGCCATGCGGCGGTAATTCGACGCGATGCGCAACCGGCCCGCGTCACCCTCATTGAGGAAGTAGAGATACCTTCCATCAACCTTCTTCACATAGACGTCCGGCGTGATATACCGGGCCGTGTCCTTCGTCGTGGAGCGCCCCGGCCGGGGATCGAGCCGTGAAATCGTATGGAAAACGTCCTGCACGCGGCTTTCAGAGACATCCAGCGCCTTCGCAATCTCACGGAAACGCTTTTGCTGGAGATCCGGCAGATGGTTCTCCAGAACTTCGTACAGCACGCGATTGCGAATGCCCTGTTCTTCCGCCTGGAGACGAAGGCACTCGCCCAGATTGCGGGCGGCAATACCCGTCGGCTCGAAATCCTGAACGATTTCAAGGACATCGTAGATGCTTTGCGGATCCGTTTTCAGTCGCCACGCCAGCGTTTCAAGAACCAGATCCTCCTGCCGCATTTCATCGACTTCATCGGCGGGTTTCTTGAGCTTGCGAGCCACCAGTGCCACGGCCTGTTCGCGCCGCGACATCGTCATGGCCTCATCCGGTGTGATACCCAGCAACGCACCAACGACCATTGCCACAAGCTGCCGCGGCTTCAGCTCGACCGCATACACAGCGGCTTCGCTGCCCTTCAGCTTGCGCAGCATCTGACGCAGACGCTCAGCGGTCTGACTGGTTGGGCGGGTTGTAAAGAGCTCCGGCGGATAAAGCAGAATCATCGCCTGATTTTCAGGGGAGCAGTCGAGAAAACCGTCCTCATCGAGATTGCCGATAATGAACTCGGCGATATCGATCTCCTCGCCCTCCAGAACCGAGAGGCGGGCCTGTCGCATGAGGCTGTCGTAGAGGCTCTCATTCAGGGCGGTGTACGTCGTGAAATCGCTCTCTTCGGAGTCCTCGCGAGTGCTCTTGTAGGCGGAAGTGTCGGAATCGCTGAACTCATTGTCCCAGTCGACATCGTTCTTCTCGAATTTCTCGAATTCCTCGCGGTCCTCCTTGCCCGCCAGCTCGTCAGGAGTCGCATCATTCCGATCCTGATCCGGCTGCACCGTTTCCTCGCGCTCGGCGGGTCCGTCATCAGAGGGAGTGGAGTCCGCCTTTGCCTGGTCGGAAAGTCCGGAATCCTCCGCCGGAGTTTCGGCCCCCGTTTCCTGACCGTCGCGGTCGTCATTCTGAGATTGAAGATTCTCCTCGTCGTCCGTCAGCTCGAGGAAGGGATTCTCCATCATTTCCTCGGAGATCATCTGCTCCAGCTCCATGCTGTTCAGCTGCAGCAGTTGAATCGACTGCTGCATCTGAGGCGTCATGATCAGCTTCTGAGTCTGACGGAGTTGCTGATGGAGCGAGAGCGCCATGAATGCGACCTTTGCAAGGACCCGGTTTGATTTTGCCTTCGCCAACGAAGGCTTTTCCAGCTTGACAACCTTCGCAAGCAAGATACGGGCACAAATTCTGGCGTGAAACTAGCTTTCAAATTTGCGGGAGTCAAGACAAAGCACTGCAGAGTAGAGTCTCGACTGACCACTTGCTGCGGAAAGGGTCGATTTTCCAAGGAAATCGACCCTTTTTCGCGATTTCAGGAAGTCGTGAGGACATTCTCCGAAGGTTGCTGAATCGCGACATGCAGATCGTCATTTTTTGCGTCCACCACAATTGATGCACCATCTGGGGCTTCTCCGGCGATGATTGCCCGGCCAATTCGGGTTTCCAGCTCGCGTTGCATAAAGCGTCGGAGAGGCCGGGCGCCAAAGACCGGATCGAAGCCCCGTTCGGCGAGATGCCGTCGACCGCGGTCCGTGATTTCCAGTGTGATATCGCGGATACTCAGCCGGTTGCGAAGTTCGTCCGCGAGCAGGTCGACGATGCGCTCGATCTCCTCAAGCGCGAGAGGTTTGAAGAGCACAATTTCGTCAACCCGGTTGAGGAATTCGGGACGGAAGTGCTGCCGCAGCTCCATCATGACCATTTCGCGGGCATCCTCGCGAATCTGATTATCGGCTCCGAGTCCCTCCAGCAAGTGTGTCGAGCCAATGTTGCTGGTCATGATAATGACAGTGTTCTTGAAGTTGACTGTACGGCCCTGACTGTCGGTCACCCGCCCGTCGTCCAGAATCTGCAACAGAACGTTGAACACGTCCTGGTGGGCCTTTTCGATCTCGTCAAAGAGGACAACGCTGTAAGGCTTGCGGCGAACGGCTTCGGTCAGTTGTCCGCCTTCCTCATAGCCGACGTAACCCGGAGGCGCGCCGATGAGTCGTGAGACGGTGTGTTTCTCCATGTACTCGCTCATGTCGATGCGAACGATGTTGTCGGTCGAATCGAAAAGAGTGCGTGCGAGTGTCTTTCCCAGTTCCGTTTTTCCCACACCGGTGGGGCCAAGAAAGATAAAGCTCCCGATGGGGCGGTTGGGATCCTTGATGCCGGCTCGTGCCCGAATGACGGCATCGGCAACGAGGCCAACGGCTTCGTTCTGGCCGATGACGTGTTCGTGCAGCACTTCGTCGAGGCGCAGGAGCTTTTCGCGCTCTCCCTCGATAAGGCGTGTCACCGGTATGCCTGTCCATCGTGCCACGATCTCGGCGATTTCCTCGTCCGTGACTTCCTCACGAAGAAGCTGCGACCCGTCCGCCTCTTTCTCGCGGAGACGGACTTCCTCCTGCCGGAGTTTCTCTTCCAGCTCGGGCAATCTGCCATACATCAGTTCCGCCGCGCGATTGTGATCGTATTCGCGTTTGGCGCGTTCGATATCCTGGCGAATCCCTTCGATTTCCTCGCGGAGCGACTGCACCTGTTGGAGTGCATTCTTCTCCGTATCGTATTGCGCGCGCATGGCGTCCGCCTGTGTGCGGACGTCCTGCAGTTCCTTCTGCAGCGTGGAGAGACGGTCTTTACTGGCCCTGTCTTTTTCTTTTTTCAGAGCGGCTTCCTCGATTTCAAGCTGCATGACGCGTCGGCTGACGGCATCAAGCTCCGCCGGCAGTGAATCGATTTCCGTTCGAACCATCGCGCAGGCTTCATCCACCAGGTCGATGGCCTTGTCGGGAAGGAATCGGTCGCTGATGTAGCGATCGGAAAGCGTGGCCGCGGCCACAAGTGCGTTGTCGAGAATGCTGACGCCGTGATGAACTTCAAAGCGTTCTTTCAGTCCGCGCAGGATCGAGATGGAGTCCTCCACGTTGGGCTGGTCCACGAGAACCGTTTGGAAGCGGCGCTCCAGGGCCGCATCCTTTTCGATGTACCTGCGATACTCATCGAGTGTCGTCGCGCCGATACAGTGCAGCTCGCCGCGGGCAAGCATGGGCTTCAGCATATTGCCCGCATCCATGGCGCCGTCCGTTTTACCGGCGCCAACAATCAGGTGCAGTTCATCGATGAAAAGAACGATGGCGCCTTCGCTTTCTTTCACTTCATTGAGTACGGCCTTGAGGCGTTCCTCGAACTCGCCACGGAACTTTGCGCCGGCGACCAGTGCTCCCATGTCGAGGGCAAAGATCGTTTTGTCTTTCAGACCTTCGGGCACGTCGCCGCGCACGATGCGCTGAGCAAGGCCTTCGGCGATTGCGGTTTTTCCAACGCCCGGTTCGCCAATAAGCACGGGGTTGTTTTTTGTTTTACGCGAAAGAATGCGAATGACGCGGCGGATCTCATCGTCGCGACCGATCACGGGGTCGAGTTTGTCGTCCCGTGCCATTTTGACAAGGTCGCGCCCGTAGCGGTCGAGCGCCTCGTAAGTCGCTTCGGGATTGGCGGATTGCACGCGCTGGCGACCGCGTACCGCTGTCAGGGCGGACAGCAGGCGATCTTTTGTGGCACCGAAATCCTTGAGCAGTTTGCCCGTCTTGTCTTCGTCCTGCAGTGCCATCAGCAGGTGCTCGACAGAGACGTACTCATCCTTGAGGCGTTTAGCTTCCTTTTCGGCGTTTACCAGAATCTTCGAAAGCCGTTGCGTGATAAAGACCTTCGACGGGTCAGCGCCGGGGCCGGACACGCGGGGTCGTGTGTCGAGGACCGCTTCGGTTGCATCGCGCACACTTTCGGTGTTCACTTCCATGCGTGCGAACAGGCGCGGGACAAGGCCGTCTTCCTGATTGAGCAGAGCAAGAAGCAGATGTTCGCAGTCGACTTCCTGGTGTCCGTGCTCGACGGCAAGCGACTGGGCGGCGCCAAGGGCTTCCTGAGATTTTTGAGTCAGTTTGTTGATATCCATGAGTTCACCTCCCCTCGTGTTTTTTCAATATGCGGTTACCACGAGCCTCGCCGGGCTTGTGTGAAAATCGCTTCCTTATCCTTTCGCCACGACCACCTTTGCCGGGCGGATGACATCGTCTTTGTTCAAAACATAGCCCGCCTGGATGACTTCAACAATCGTTCCTTCCTCCTGGCCCGGAACGGAGGCCATGGCGACGGCTTCGTGCCAGTTGGGGTCGAAGTGCTCATGCAGTGACTCAAAGGGCTGTACGCGGAATCGTGCGAGCACATCGAGCATCTGTGCCCGCGTTGCTTCAAAGCCTTCAAGCCACTGGTTGGACTCGGCTCCCTGGAGGGCCAGTGCGCGGTCGAAATTGTCGAGGACGTCAAGGAAACCGGCGAGGACGGCGACGCGTTCGTCGCGGCGGGCACGTTCGACATCGCGGCGGGCACGCTTGCGGGTGTTATCCAGCTCGGCGGCGAGCCGGTGGGCCTTCTCCATCCACGCGGTCACCTCCTCGCCCTCGTCCCGGGCCCCTTCCGGTGGTGAGCCGTCCGGCACGGCGTTTTCTCCGGCTTCTTCCGATTCGCGCCGTTTCCAGAGCATGTCATCAGTCTCCTGAAGGTTCTTTTCCGTCATTTGTCCGCAACCTCTGGATCGTGGCCAGTGGGAAGGCCGTTTGATTCGTCGTTACCAAGGTTGTATCGAAACTCATGCCTGTCCTGCAATCCACTCAAGTTCAATATTTTCAAACAAGGATGAGATCTATTGGTATCTAAATGACACTATTTTGATAATTGACGAGCCAAATAATCTATATAGTTCAATTTTGATACAATTAATAGTATTTCTCAGAGGATGGTGCTATTAATGTATTATATTGATACGGATGGTTTTGACTGTTCTTATCCATAGAGTATTGATAAAATTAGGTTTAATGCTTTTTGAGAATCTGGCAAACCATTTGTAAGAACATTGATGCAACGTTGATTCGACCGGAGGTTTCATCATGCGCTACTACAACCCCTTCAAGGAACTGGAGACTGTCCGGCGTGAAGTGGATCGAATTTTCGCCGACTATACCGGCGGAGGTCTCTTCAATCGGACGGTCAGAACAGCCGCTCAGGTAAACGTCCATGACAATACGGATGATGTGGAAGTCGAGGTTCTCCTGCCCGGTATCGATCCCAACGGGCTCGATCTGCAGGTGCTTCGCAACGAACTGACGATCAGCGGCGAGCGCCGCCGCGATGAGGAGATTAAACCGGAAGCCTGGCATCGCCAGGAGCGCTCGACGGGGAAGTTCGTCCGCAAGGTTGCGCTTCCTTCCGAAGTGGATCCGGATGAGGTCAGGGCCGAGTACAAGGACGGTGTGCTGACGATTCGCCTGGCGAAGTCGGAAGCCGCGAGACCCCGCAGGATTGAGGTCGCGGTCGTTTAAAGACCGTGACGTTCCACTGAATATTCCCCAGGAGGATTCGATCATGACAGAGCCAACGATCGCTCGTACTGAGAAAACGCAAAACCAGGACGTCGTGCATGAAGCGACTCGTGAACCGGAGCGCTATGTGACTCCGCCGGTGGACATTTATGAGACCGGCGATGGTTTGACGGTTGTTGCCGATCTGCCGGGAGTGGCCAAAGACAGTATCGATGTCAACGTGGACAACGATTTGCTAACCATCAAGGCTGCTGTTCCGGAGCACGGCACACGGGAGGCCTCCTATCGGGAGTTCGAACTGGTCAGCTATTACCGGCAGTTTCGGCTGGGTGAGAAGATCGACCGGTCGAAGATCAGTGCTGCCGTTACAAGCGGCGTGTTGAAGCTGCACCTTCCCTTCGAGGAAGAGGTCAAGCCCCGCCGCATTGAGGTGAAGGTGGCGTAAACGAGTGACGCCAGGGCGGCGATGAGTTGTCTTTCGCTTCGATTCAAAATCCGCCTAAAAGGGCCCCCGGCTTGTGACCGGGGGCCTGGTTTTTTGCTCAGCGATTCCGAACGGCGGGAGAACTTATTCGGTTGGGCGCGCCCAGGCAATGAGACCCATCTCGTTTGGATGAACAAGGTCGGGGTGGCTTGGAACGACGCGGACCGTGTAGGCGTACTCACCGGAGTCTCCTTCCAGCAGGCTTCCGCGATAGACGTATGTCCCATCGTCGTTTCGGCCGTCGGGGCGCATGGGAATCGAACCTCCCCGAATGCCGACCCAGGGGTTATCGGGCTGGCGGGTCGGTGCGACATAGATGGCGACATCAACGTCGTCCGGATCGATTGAACCCAGGTAGACTTCGGCCACGACGTCGATCTTTTCGCGGACCCGAAGTGTACGGTGGCCGTTTGAGTTCTCATCGACGAAAGCGTTGACGCGGATCGCCGGCCAGGATCCGCGAATGCGTTCTTTCCATTCGGCGTTGTCCTTTGCGCGATCCCCGTTCCCTGCGGCCAGGAGTGTATTGCGGTTCGATCCCGGCAGATAATATTTCTCAGAATATTCCTCGACCATGCGATTGGTGGAGAACTGCCAGCAAACCGTCTTCATGGATTCGCGCATTCTCTTGATCCACTGACGGGGCACGCCTTCTTCGTCGCGATCATAGAAGGCTTCCGCAATTTCGTTCTCAAGGATGTCGTAGATGGTGTCGGCGTCGGCCTCGTCCTGGCGGTTTTCGTCGGAGTACGTGACGCCATCTCCCAGTGCCCAGCCGGAGAGGGGATTCATGCGATAGGCCTCAAGCCACCAGCCATCAAGAATCGAGCAGTTGATGCCGCCGTTGAGTGGAACTTTCATGCCGGAGGTACCGGAGGCTTCAAGGGGTTTGCGGGGGTTGTTCAGCCATACATCGACGCCGCTGGTCAGGCGACGGCCGATGTTAATGTCGTAGTTCTCGAGGAAGACGATCCGGCCCTTGTATTCAGGCTGGCGTGAGATTTCCATCAGTTGCCGGATCAGTTCCTGTCCGGGCTTGTCAGCAGGGTGTGCTTTGCCGGCAAAGACGATCTGAACGGGGCGGTCCGGGTTGTGGAGTATGCGTATCAGCCGTTCCCGGTCGCGGAAGATGAGTGTTGCGCGCTTGTATGTTGCAAATCGGCGCGCAAATCCGATGGTGAGGGCGTTGGGGTCGAGTATGTGTGCCCATTCCTCGATTTCGTGGGGTGATTCCTCGAAGCGAAGATGCTGTTCGGCGCTTCGGCGGCCGACAAACTCGGCCAGGTCGCTGCGGAGCTTTTGCCGCACGGACCAGAGTTCCTCGTCGGGAATACGATCAACCTGCTTCCACAGTTCCGCGTTTTCGATGTGTTCGCGCCAGTCCTTGTCGAAGTGGCGGTCGAACAGCTCCTGCATGTCGAGGCTGAGCCAGGTTCTGCTGTGAATACCGTTGGTAATGTGACCGATGGGGTTTTCCTCGCCGGGGACGTCGGCCCAGACGTGTTGCCACATGCCTCGCGACACATGTCCGTGCAGTTCTGAAACGCCGTTGGCCATTGCCGCCAGGTTCAATGCAAGGATGGTGAGAGAGAACCGGCCACCTTCCTGACTTGTGTCGAGGCCCATGGACATGAAGCGCGCGCGAGTCATGCCGATGGATTCCCAGAAGTTGCGGAAGTATTTCTCCATCAGTTGAGGTGCGAAGGCGTCGTTGCCGGCAGGTACCGGTGTGTGGGTCGTGAAGAGTGTGGTGGAGCGCACGATTTCCTGCGCAACATTGAAGGGAAGGCCGTGTTCGTGCATGTATTCCCGGATGCGCTCAAGGCCGAGGAAAACGGAGTGACCCTCGTTCATGTGAAAGACGGTGGGGGAGATGTCGAGGGCGCGGAGTGCACGCACTCCGCCCACACCAAGCAGGATTTCCTGTTGAATGCGGGTTTCTTCACCTCCGCCATAAAGCTGAGCTGTCAATTTTCTGTCTTCCGGCGCGTTCCGATCAATGTCGGCGTCGAGAAGATACAGCGGGTTACGGCCGACCTGGACGCGCCAGACTTTTGCATGGAGCCTTCTGCTGCCAAGATCGACACTGACGTAGACTTCATCGCCACGCTGGTCCACCGCCGGGCGTATGGGAAGGTTGTTCCAGTCCATTGCCTTGAATTCGGCGATCTGATGTCCCTGTGAATCAAGGCGCTGGATGAAGTACCCCTGCCGGTAGAGAAGACCGACGCCAATGAGCGGCAGGCCGATATCGGTCGCGGACTTGAGGTGATCGCCGGCCAGGACTCCAAGGCCGCCGGAGTAAATGGGGAGCGATTCATGCAGCCCGTATTCGGCTGAGAAGTATGCCACCTGAAGCTCGGTTCGGTTGCCGTGCTCGCGCCGAAACCAGCTGTCGCGATTGGCCATGTAGTCGTTCAGCTGTTCCATGACGGTGTCGTACAGCTGGACGACCTGCGGGTCTTTGGCCGCCTTGTCGAGATCGGCCTGGCGGACGCTGCTGATAAAGCGAACGGGGTTTCCGTCAGACTCGATCCAGGTGGGGTGGTGGATCCTGGAGAACAGCTGGCGAGCCTGGGGGTTCCAGGCCCAGAAGAGGTTGTAGGCAAGGTCTTCGAGGCCGGCGAGAGAAGCGGGGATGTTTGGGAGGACGCGGACGGTCCCGAGAAATTCGGCGGGAACGGGTTTGTGATACATGGTGAGAGCTTCCTGAAGCTGGGGCGGATTGCCACTCATTCGAATTCGAAAGAGGGGGTGTTGAGACCGCGAGACCCGCAATGAAAAAGGGTGACGGGGGAGGGGCTTGCATAATCCAAAGCCGATTGAAATCAACGCTGTAAATGCTTTATTGGCTTTTATATGCAAAAGGGCCGCCCAAACGGGCGGCCCGGATCTGAAGCACTCTGGAGAGGTGGTTTACTTCACCTTTGAACGGGGATCGATTGTCTCGTTCGGAGCCTTGCGCATGCGGACCTGATCGAAGAAGTGATCAGGGAGGTCCCAGTTGTAATCGATCTTCTCGTAGAGAGCCATGTTGTAGGAATCAGGCTCGGGGTCTTTGACGATGTGGGGAGTCACGAACAATGCGAGCTCGACCTTGGTCTGCTGGTCTTCCGATGTCTTGAAGAGCTGACCGAAGACAGGAACTCTCATGAACCACGGAACACCGTCTTCGGAGTTCTGTGTCTGGAATTCGCGCAGGCCGCCCAGGACGACGGTTTGCTCATCCTTGGCGATAATGGTCGTATCAGCAAGACGTTCGTCGATGACCGGTGTGCCAAAAGCCGTACCGACCTGGATTGTCTGCTCGGTGGAGATCTGTTTGATCACGTACCCGTGATTGGTGATTTTCGGGGTGATCTGAATTCGGGTTCCGACGTCCTGGAAGCGAATGGTCGAAACGGACCCCTGAGTGGTGTTTGTCGCATCAAGATAGGGAATCTGACGTTTGACTTCAATTTCCGCCGGGACATTGTTGAGGGTCACGACGCGGGGGTTTGCCAGAACGACAGCTTCGCTGTGCGTTTCCAGCGCTGTCAGGCGGCTCTCGATGTTATATTCCGAGCCAAGGAAGCTCAAAGAGCCCTGGTTGGTGATATCGAGGCCGTCACCGGCGTCCTTGAGGCCGCCGATCGTGCCAACGACGTCAGGAATCAGCTCGGGTGTATCGCCGACAACGCCGTCTTCAATCGGGAGGAACGACTTGGCCTGTGTATTGACAAATGAAGTTTGAAGACCAAGGGAGCGGAACGCGCGCTCCGTCATGTCGACGAGGCGGACCTCCATCTCGACCTGCTTCTCCGGAAGGTCGAGACGGGTGATGAGGCCTTGAATGATCTCGACTTTCTCGGGGACGTCCTCAATAATGACCGTGTTGGTCTGCTGGTGGAAGCTGAGCTGTCCGGTTCCGTCTGTCAGGAAGGGAGTCAGAATACCAACGATGGTGGAGGCGTCGATCCAGTTCAGTGAGAAGGACTGGGTCACGGTTTCAATGTTGGAGGGCTGAACAAGGGCCCGGTCGACGATTCGGACAATTCCGCCGCGCTCGACCTTGTAAGCCAGATCGTTGGCTCGCAGCATGGAATCGAAAGCGTCTCCCAGCCGAACGTTGTTCAAGCTGACGGTAACGCGGCCGGTCACATCTCCCGGCATCATGACGATGTTGAGGCCAAGCTTCGCGGCCATCGAACGCATGACGTTCTCAAGCTCGGCGTCCTTGTAGTCCAGATTGACGGTCCGATCGAACAAGTCCATTGTGTTCTGGAGGCCGATGTCTCCGCCGCTCATCTGAGCAGCCTTCTCTTCCTGAGAAAGGTCGGGCGGAACGTAGAAGGAAGCGAAGACATCGCCGGTTTCGGACTGGCCCGCGCCGGTGGAAGGTGCGCTGGCGGAACCGTAGCTTCCACCAAGCAGCGCATCGATGTCATCGTTTCCGAGCGTGATCACGGGACGATTTGCTGAGGAGACCGGCTCGGATGGTGTGTCGACATTCACGATGAGCATCTGTGGGGATGTCACCAGTGAAGCATCAGTCCAGGTCTTCAGGCTGAGGGTCATCTGGACCCCATCCTGGCCGTCGGTCATGGTGACCGGCTGAAGGCGGGCGCTTTCGATGAGCCCGTCGCCGGTGAGGGATCGGCTGACGGCGTCAGCGTTTTGCAGGGACGCTCCCGGGAGCCGCACCACAACCTGGCGGGCGGAGGGAAATTCAGCGATTTGAGCGGCGCAGGGCTCGCTCCACTGGAGACGAACACGTTCCTGGCCAGCAGTGCGCTGCATTTCCCAAGTCTCGATTTTCGTGTCCGCCATTCCCGCTGAGGTCAGCAGAAGTCCGGCGGCTACAAGTGCTCCGGACGTGAGAAGAGATCGGAGAGGCATGTCGGCTCCTTTGGAAGTCTTTTCCGTGGCATATCGGGTCATCAGTTCGCGCCTCTTGGTTTAGTTGCTTCGGACCTGCACAAGGTGTTCGCGTCCCTGGTATTCAAAGACGACCTGCTGCGGGCGAATGTCTTTAATCGTCACAGTCGGGTAGCGGGCGACAGAGTCACCCTCCGAGAGAATGTAGTCGCCGATCAGAACGAGTGAGTCGGCCGGCTGCTCACGATCAAGCAGGATGCCGGTGGTGTTGTTGGAAATCCACATGGGAAGATCTGATCGGGGGTCATCCTGCGGAATCGCGGGAATAACGGGCCCTGTGTTCTCCGCATCCGGGTCGCGGTCGACGAATTCCTTGATGCGGGCCGCGAGAATCACTGCCTGTTCGGCCTGTGCCGCCTCGGAGTAGTTCTCACGAATCTCCTCAAGTTTGGGGAGGGCGCGCTGTGCAGCCTGCTGGTCGCCGCGAGAGAGGGCGTCGGCGAAGATTTTCTCCGCGTCCGCGTAGAGTTCGCTGGCGACAATGGTTGCCCGAATCCAGGGAATGATCATTGGATCCGTTCCCTCGGGGATATAGATGAACTTTGGATCGTCGCCCAGGAGGGCGCGACGAACGGCTTCGCTTTCAAACAGGTTCCGGGGATTCTCGAGATCCTCGTCGGACTCGCGAGCGAGCCGCGCCTGCTGCGGCAGGGAAATGAGCGCCTCAAGTTCCGAAACCGAGGCCTCGATTTCCGCCTCCGCATCCTGGGCCCGCGCGTCCGGTACCGCGAGTAACGCGGCGGCCAGT
>JANQSL010000163.1 GCA_028284075.1 Candidatus Sumerlaeia bacterium
AGAAACGCCTGCAATGCGACATCGAACAGCGGTTCCAGGTCGTCTCCGGACACGTTCAGGTCAATCCCCCGGGCGCCCGTAATATCCGAGGAGAAGATGGACCGCCGTGTCGCAAAAGCGATCATTCCCGGCTCCTCGTTCAGTCTCCCCGTGAGGATCGGAATCACCTCGTCGAGATCGCCCGGGTCTTCCGTTTTTGTGATCGCCAGGAGGAAAGACGTCGTGTTGACGAAGAAGAACTGCTCAAGAGCGGGGCAGTCGCTTTCGCCGTTTTTCCAGAGCTCCGGATCGTTGCCCACGTACGGCAGAAAGTCCTGCTCGATTTCCTGACCGATGCGCGTCATTTCGTCGAAGTTATACCCCGGCGGCGGCAGCATGAATGCAAACAGGACATTCTGATTGCCGTCCGGCAGATACTCCGTTCGCGGCGTCAGGTAGACTGCGATGCCGATGCTGAGAAAGAACATGCCCACCACCAGAGCGACGCGGCGGATCACGCCACCCATCAACCAGCGCACGACACCAATGACCGCGTTTGCGAACAGCGCCGCGAGCGGGACAAAACCGAAAAGGTTCCTGAAGTTTCTTCCGAACCCCGTCCGCGGCTCCTTCGTCACGTCATCCAGATAGCGCGAGGCCGCTGCGGGAATGACGGTCGTGGCGACCAGCAGGGACAGAACAATGGCTGCCGAGATGGCGATCGCGATGTCGGCAAACAACTGACCCGCCTCTTCCTGAACGAACACGATCGGCAGGAACACAAACACGGTTGTCAGCGTCGAGGCCAGCACCGCGCCCCAAACTTCGCGTACGCCTTCCAGTGCCGCTGTCTTGCGGTCCTTGCCCATCATGCGATGGCGATAAATATTCTCCAGCACGACGATACTGTTGTCGATCGTCATGCCGATGGCAAATCCCACACCGGCGAGTGAAATCACATTGATCGTGCGTCCCGCAAGGATCAGCCCGAGGAATGAACCGATCGTGCAGATTGGAACACCGAGTGAGCCGATGATCGTTGCCGGCACGGATCGCAGGAAGAGAAGCAGCACCAGCATTGCAAGGCATCCACCCAGGATCAGGTTGCCACGCACCAGTTTGATGGCTTCCCGAATGTAGATGGTGTCGTCGGAAACCTGAGTCAGATACATCCCGTTTTCCTTGAGGATGCCCTCGTTCAGCTCGTTTACCGTCTCTTTCAGGTCGTCCATGACCTGAATAATGTTTGTGCCCGGCTGACGGCGTGCATTCATGGCCATCGCCAGCTCACCGTTGTGACGTACCTGGGCGCGCAACTCCGCACGGCTCATCTCCACCGTCGCGATGTCCCGGAGGTAGACCGGTGCTCCGTCGGACTGATAGGTCACGATGGAGTTCATGATGTCATCCGTCGTCTGGAAACGGCCGACGGTCCGAATCAGAAAACGTTGTTTGCCGACTTCATCGATGTCACCGCCGGGCAAATCGCGGTTTCGCTCGCGGATTGCGTTACGCAACGTGTTGAGGGTGATGCGTCGCTCAGCCAGTTTCTGCGGATCGACGTAAATGCGCACCTGCCGTTCGGCACCGCCAAAAATTTCCGACTGGGAAATGCCCGGAGTGCGTTCAAACTCCGTTTGAATGTTATCTTCAGCGAAGTCCTGCATCGCAACAATGTCGAGGTCGTTCGGATTTCCCTGAAGGGGTCGCACGCTGAACCAGGCAATCGGCTGGTCGGAGGCGGATGTTGTGACGATCCTCGGCTGGTCGACGTTTTCGGGGTATGAGGGCACCTGCGACAGCGCATTGTTCACTCGTACCAGGATTTCGTCCAGGTTCGAACCGATACTGAACTCCAGAACGATTTCCGACTGGCCCGTGTTGGCCGTTGCGGTCATTTCCTGCAGGCCGGGAATCGAGCGGAGATATTTTTCCTGCTCCACCACGATTTCCTTTTCAATGTCCTGAGGAGTCGCTCCAGGCCACGACGTGATGACTGAAACCGAAGTGACAGTCAGATCCGGTGTCATTTGAATCGGAACGCGGAATAGCGAAACCAATCCAAACAGGCACACCAGCAGCACGGCAACGGCAACGCCGACGCCGTTCTTGATGGCAGCTCTTAGCACGTGTTACGATCCTTTCCGGATGCTCACCGGTTGTGAAGGAAACAGCCGTTCGTTGCCGCGCACAACGACACGGTCCCCAGGCTGCAGCCCCTCCGACACAATTTCAACGGAACCTTTCCAGAAACGGCCCGTTTCCACCGTCTCGGGAAATGCCGCGGGCCCGTTGTCTCCGTCTCGTATCACCCAAACCGACTGCGAGCGATCCGGAGACATGACGACGGCGTCCCGTGGTACCAGCATTGACCGCCGCTCTGCCTCCGGCCCGATCTCGAAGGTCGCCCGGGCGAACATGCCGGGGGCGATTTTCATGTCCGGATTGGGAAACTCCACACGCACCGGGAATGTCCGCGACGCTTCGTTTGCCAGAGGAATACGATGAGTGATCCTGGCTTCGATGGCGGCGTTTGGCACCGCATCAATGAAGACCCGCGCAGGTGTTCCGGGAGCCACTTCATTGAAGTGACGCTCGGGAACCTTTACTTCCACGCGCAGGATATCCAGCTCGGCAATCGTTAGAACCGACATGCCGGGATTTACCCACTGGCCCGCCTCCACCAGCTTGGCTCCCAGTACTCCGTTGAAGGGCGCTCGAATTTCATGGCGTTCCACCATGTCGTGATATTGAGCGACCCTTGCCCGTGCGGCCTGTACCTCGCCCCGCTGCGATGCGATCTCTTCAGCCCGCGGGCCTTTCCTGGCACGTTCGAACTGGGCAAGTTCCCGTTCGTAAGCCGCCATCTTCTCCAGCATTTCCGTACGTGTCAGGTCATACTCACTGTCCGACACGACCCCCGTTTCGAACAGCTTTCGCAAACGCTTTTCCTCCAGGATCGCCAGGTCCAGTGCGGCTTTCGCCTCTTCCGACTCGGCCCGCTCGATCTCAATATCCTCCACTCTGGAGCCGTTCAGCAATTCCTCCAGCTTTGCCTCTTCGATGACGAGTTGTCCCTGCGCCTCATCTCTTTGAAGCCGAATCGGCTCGGATCGCAGGCGTGCAAGCACCTGATCCTTTGTGACGTAATCGCCGGCATCCGCCAGGACCTCCGCCACGCGCGCACTCACTTCCGCCGAGATCTCCGATGCCCGGCGCGTCGTAATACTTCCCGTGAGCGTGATGGTATCCCGCACATCTTCGACAGTTACCGGAGCCACATCCACGTTGGCGGGAGGAGGTCCTCCCCCCTCGCCATCCTGTGCAAGTGCTGAAAACTCGGCGAAGCCAAAAACAATTAGGGTGAAGATGACACGCTTCACACCTGGTAACCTGGAACCACTATTCATTATGACAACCTCTTACGCCAGTTGAACATGAAGGACTTATGACAGGAAAACGCATCTGAAGCTCACCTCCGAATCCACCGGAGCAGGAGCGATTTCAATGCCACAGAAGGAACGCAGTTGCCTGGATGGGAGTGCCTGAACTGTCAGCCCTCCAGGGGCTTTATTTTCGCATCATTGATGACATAGAGAAAGGACTGATGTGCGGAGTCCTCGCTCCCGTCACTCCAAAGGCTGAGTTCGCCTTCAACCTCGATGGGTGCGGAGACGAATTCCACCGGCTTGTCTGAGTCGAGGCGGATGAAAACAACCTCACGTGGTGAGGGCGGCGCGCAGAAGTAACAGCCCGTGGCGAAAGGGAACAGCATGAACTTTCTCATGTCTTTCAAGCTGTCGTAAGGCGACATGAAGCCTCGAATCCGGACTTTTTTTCCGTCCAGCTCCGCCAGCTCCTCCTTGTATTCAGGAGGTGGCTTCATCTTGAGAACGGTGGAGCGCAAGAGGTCGAAATCGACAACGCCCTCCCCGTGTTTCCTGTTGGCTTCCTCCAGAATCATCGTCGCGCTGGTTGCTTCATCGGTTGAGCGCAGCGCATGTGGGTCCGGTGAGGATCCCGATGATCGCTCACCGGAAGCATCAAGGTTCTCGGCGATTATAACAGGGGCGCTATAGAACAGGATGGCTCCCGCAATAGTGAGGAGATACAGACCACGGCGGAATTGTTCCAATTTCATGAGTCATCCTGCCTCGCCGTCATGTGCCGGAGAGATCCTCCACCGGCGAACGACGGTAAGCGAGTACCGCGGGGATTACGCCCGCAACAAGCCCAATTCCGGCGACGATACCCAAAGCCGTCAATTCCCCCGGCATGATCCGCCAGGCCGACACGGTCAGTCCGGCACTCTCGCGCAGCACCCCCGCCGCCGCGAACACGGTCGCATGCCCCAGGAGCCACCCTCCCGCCGTCCCGAGCACCGAGATCAGAAACGCTTCGAGCTGGACGATCAGGAATACTTCGAGCGGTGTGGCTCCCAGAGACCGCATGACCGCCACGTCGCGTCGCCGCCGCTCGCCCGCCTGGTACAGGGTTGTGAGTACCGACAGCCCGGCCACCACCACCACAAGGTATGCCACACCCAGCAGCGCTTTCTCCATCGGGCGAAGGGCGATTTGATAAAGGCGCAGCATTTCATTGATGGGAATCGCGGCCATTGAGTTTGTTTCGTTCCTGATTTCCTCCGACATCCACAGCCGCAGTCCGGGGCTGGTCAGCTGCAACAAAACCGCCGTGACTTCCTCCTCGCTTTCTTTAATCGGTTCGGGCGCAAACACCCACCCACCGCTATCATCCGTTTCCTCTTCAGTCGCTGTTTCCTCCTGAGCCTCTTTGCCTCCATATAACCGGTCATGAAGTTCCTCTTCCTGGCGATGCACTTCCCAGACGGCTTCGATGGTTGTGAAAATCGCGCGGTCGTTCGATGTTGCGCTGGGTGCGAGCACTCCCACGACCGTGTAGGGGGTGTCCGAGTGCTCCTCAGATCCGGGTATTGCAACAACTCCGTGGGACCCGACAAAGGTTGCGCCAATTCCAAGCCCTGTTTGACGAGCAACCTCGCTTCCCAGCACTGCATGAAACGGATCGCTGAAATCCCACTGGCCACGTTTCATTTCGAAAACAGGTTCAAGATTCTCTGTTTCCGGATCACGCCGTTCCATCGCAAAGAAATCGTTCGTGGTTCCAACAATGCGGAATCCCTCATAGTTATCCCCGAGACCTATGGGAATCGCGCGCCGCACTCTGTGATCCGACTGAAGCCGCTCAAAGTCGCTCCATGGGATGTTGCCTGTCGGTGTATCGAGATGGTAGACACTGCTGAGAACGAGTTGCAGCGGGCTTCCCTTTGCACCCACCACCATATCCACCAGCGTTCCCTCCTCCAGGAAAACACGTTCCGTTTCGCTCCGGAGGGTCAGCACGGTGGAAATCAGCGCCGCTCCCAGGGCCACTCCCGCCAGCGTCAGCAACGTCACCAGCGGCCGGCTCCAGAGATACCGCCATGCAATATGCCAGAGGGTCATTCCGCCCCTCCTTTTGCCAGCAGCGAGCGGCAATCGAACCGGCGGGGGAGGCGATTCGCGAGATCATGATCGTGCGTAACGAACAGAAGCGTTGTTTTCTCCGTCATGCAAAGTTCCACCAGCAGGTCGAAAACGCTGTCAGCCGTTTGAGGGTCCAGCGCTCCCGTCGGTTCGTCCGCCAACAGCACCGAGGGCCGCGGACCCAGCGCCCGAGCGATGGAAACCCGCTGGCGTTCGCCGACGGAGAGGCGCCCGGGTCTGGCCTGGAGGCGGTGAGAGAGCCCTACTCTGTCGAGCAACTCTTTTGCGCGGTCCCGTCGTTCATGGCCACTTCCGAATCCCGCGAAGCGCATCCCCAACAGGACATTCTCGTGTGCCGTGAAGGGCTCGAGGAGATTGAAGCTCTGAAAGACAAAACCCGTCTCCCGTCCGCGAAAGCGATCCAGTGCCAAAGGCGAGAGTGCCGTGATGTCGGTCCCGTGGACACGGACAACACCATTGTCGGGACGGACAAGTCCCGATACAATATTCAAGAGAGTCGATTTCCCGCACCCGCTTGGCCCGGTCAGAGCGACGCGCTCTCCCACTTCCACTCGAAACTCATCGAGGTGGAACTCCACAGGACGGTCCGCCGAGTGCCCCAGCACTCGGCGGCAGTTCCGGATTTCGACGGCTGGCGGGATTGTTGAACTCACGGAAACTCCGGTCAGTGATCATGGTCCGAGTGATCCTCGGCATGATCGTCGACACTGTGCAAATGCGCCATTCCCGCGGCTTCCATCAGGTTGTGCACGGGTTCCTGAAAGCCTCCCACCATCTTGCGCAGCTTCTCCTCCGGGATGGCTTTCGCGGTGGATGAGAGTCTTGCCAGGCTTTCCAGATCTCCCCGGAAGACATCCACCTGCTCCGCGTTTGCAACGTTGTCCGGCAGATCGCCGCTTACAAGCGCATCAACGGCAGCCACCCATTCTTCCGTCAGCGACAGAACTTCTTCGAGGGTTCCGGATTCCGATGTGGCCTTCAGCCGGTGCGTCAAATCGTCCACCGTCCTGAGCTCCGGCCACCGGACCACACCGTCCGAAGACGTTTCCGCGGAGCCGTGATCGTGATCGTGATCATGGTCGTGGTCGTGCGACGACGCGTGTTCGTCAGTGGCACTGGAACAGGCCGCCAGCAGAAAGGCTGAAACAACAAATGCCAGAATTTGAACCAGACGATGCATTTGAGAATCTCCTTGCGAATTATGTCGCTGCCTCGAGTTCCAGCATAGCGTTTGCCATGCACCGGGCAGTCGGGGAACGCTCCTTCCCGGACTCCTCAGGAGGCAATGCACGTTTTGGCCCTGACAAAGACTTCGCTTCGGATTGCCCTTGTGATCGGGTCCCTTGCTCGTGGTGGCGCCGAGGCCAACCTCATGATGCTCGCCCGGGGATTGCAAAGCCGGGGCCACGCGGTCGGCGTCTTTCTTTTGCGCTCCGAGGGACTTGGTCGTGCCGGGCTCCTTCGCGAAGAAGGCATCCAGGTGACCGAGTTGCGGGTGCCCGTTCTGAGACCCTGGTATACGCTCGGCGGAAAAGCCGGTGTTCCGGCCGCACTCCTTCGCACTCTGCGGGAATTTCGCCGCTTTCAACCGGATATTCTTCACGCATGGCTGTTCGAGGCGGAAGTATGGACCTTTTTGGCGAAAGAGCTCGGTGCGTCGGGCCTCTTCCTAACCACGCGTCAGAGTCTTGGCTGTTACAAGGAAACTTCTCCCTGGAAGCAGCGTTTTCAGAACAGATACAATCGCATCACCCGGGCGGTGATTTGTAACTCACGTGCTGTTGCCCGCGATGTGATTGAACGCGAGCGAAACATTCGCCGTAAGCAAATTGCCGTCATTCACAGCGCCGTTGACTCAAACAACATCGAACGTGCCGTTCCGGCCAACTATGTGAATGAATTCAGTCTCGAATACCAACCCGATTTCATCGCCGTCTGTGTCAGTAATCTGTTCCACTACAAGGGGATTGCCGATTTGATTGACGCGTGGGGCCTGGTTGTTTCGGAGCATCCGCTGGCGCTTCTTGTTGTGGCGGGGAGGGACGGTGGGGCACGGAAAGACGCTTTGAGTCGAATTCGTCTGAATGGTCTCGAGAAGAATGTGATCCTTGCAGGACAACGTGCAGATGTTCCGGAGTTGTTGCGAGGCGCCGACCTTCTTGTGCATCCATCTCATGAAGAAGGTTTTCCAAGTGCCGTGCTTGAAGGCATGGCTGCGGGACTCCCTGTTGTTGCAACGAGAGTGGGGGGGATTCCCGAGGCCGTTTGTGATGGCCGGACCGGCATACTTGTTCCACCTCGGTCCCCTGAGGAATTTGCGCATTCTGTGCTGCGGATCATGACAGATCGCGACCGTATGAGGTCCATGGGCACCGAGGGAAAACGTCGAGCCAGGACTCGTTTCACTTCCCGACGCGTGATTGGCGCCCACGAAGCCCTTTACCGCAAACTCGGCGCTTGACCGGTCCATTCGAGCGTGAAATCCATTGTGGAATAGACACATTCTGAGGAGGCGGCAGCCTGCATCTTATTGGGCTGGGGCCAAAGATCATGCCGAAAGGAAGGAATCATGAAAAAACCAGTTTCGCTCGCCGCTGTTTTTCTCACGGCAACAACAGCCTTTGCCGGGGCAACGGACCCTGCGGAGTTCAGGGCTGTCTACGTTCCCGTTTTCGATAACAACACGCAGACTGAGGCGGACGCGATTATCGCCAACGTGCTCGCGTCCAACATCAATCAGGTCTTCGTCCAGGTCCGTGGTCGAGCAGACGCCTACTACTATCCCAACCGTGAGGATTCAACCTATCCCAATAACGAGCCCCGCGGGGAGTTGTACACCATCAGCCCCTCCGATCTCGACTCTTTACAGTATTACATCGACGCCATGCACAATGCAACACCTCCCCGCGAGGTACACGCATGGCTGACCACGTATAACACGTGGAATCGTTCGACGGGACCTGTCAGCAGTGCCCATGTTCTCAATGCACACCCGGACTGGATTACTGAAGACGAAGCAGGCTCGACATACGACTATAACAACGACGCACCTCTCGATCCGGGCATTCCGGCTGTTCAGGATTACCTCTACAATGTTTTCATGGACGTCGTTCGCAACTACGATATCGACGGAATCCAGTTCGATTACATTCGCCTGCTGAATTCCGACTCCGGCTTCGACCCTGTTGCAAAGGCGCGGTTCCTTGCCGAAACCGGCTGGAACTACGACACCGACAACACCTCGGGCGAGCTCGATGAGGTGTTTGAAGCGTGGCGCCGGGATCAGATATCGCAACTCGTCCAGCGTGTTCACGAACGCACAATGCTCGAGAAACCCTGGGTGGAAGTCTCGGCCTTTCTGGTCAACTTCAGTGACTCCGTTGAAGTGCTCGGTCAGGGTTATAACTACTGGGTTGCCAACGGATTCATCGATGTTTTGCACCCCGGTTGTTACTCCAGCTCCATTGCGGGAACGATTTCGGACTGGGACTTTTACGTTTCGAAACTCGCACAGAATGGTGACGAAAACACACGGCCCATGACTGCCGCCATCGGGTCCTATCTTTTTACGGATGGGGGGAATCCAGGCTTCAATGAGCAGGCCGTGACCGACCTTCGCGCCAATACGCGACCCACGGACGGATTTAACTTCTTCCAGCAGCGCCAGATTTTCAACGACACAACCTATGGCTCACAGCTTGCCGACGACCTCTTTAACAGTCCTGGTCCGATGGATGGTGTCGCACCGCTTCCCACGATCGCCCACAAAGTCGCTCTGGGTGAGGAAACCACAGCGCCAAATGCGCCGGCTTCGCCCGCGGTGACTCTCAACTCCGGCGTCCCGGAGGTCAGCTTTGATCGTCCCGCCGCCGCCGGCGACAGCGATCTGCCGGTCCATTATCGCCTGTATCGCGACAGCGACGCTTCCGTCGATCTCATCTACGATAACATGGTCATGGAATGGTGGGACCTTGATTCGTCGCGCACCTCCTTCTCCTGGGACGATACGCTCGCAACAGGGGATGTCTGGTACACGATTGTCGCCTACGACGACTGGAATAATGCAGCTTCAGCGACTGTCGGGCCGGTTACGGCAATCGGAACGGAAGTGATTATCGAAAGCCACGACAACCTCGATGTTATCACAACACCCGGTAATGGTTACACACAAACCGGAACATGGTTCGGAGGCGGCAGTTCGGCCAAAAGTACCGTCCCTGGCCTGACAGGTGTTGGTTCTGAGTTCTCTACCAGTGCATCGCTGGACGCTTCCTACACGATGACACCCGACATTCCAATCGCGGGCCTCTATGACATCTACATCACAACGCCATCCGCAGGCTCTGTCGATGCGGCCAATTCCCAGTACTCCATCACCCATGTGGGTGGCCCGACAAACGGCACGATTGCCCTGACGAGTGCCAACACCGGCAACCAGTGGGCTCTGCTTGCATCCGGTATTCAGTTCGCCGCCGGTACGGGCGGTTCCGTGACCGTGTCTGAAGCATCGCCTCAGGGAAACCGATTCTACTCAGACGCAATGCGGTTCGTTCTGCAAGGCAGTGCGCCGGTGTCAAAGGAACCGAAGCCCGCGGTGGTCGAAACCTCCAGTGCCGTCACCGAACTCATTGTGGATTCCACCCCTCAGGCCCTCGGCTACGATGACAACGGCAGTGTCTGGAGCACCTCGACTCTTGCCGGCTACTACAACGGAAACTCGCGTTTCTACAGTTCCGGCGGCACGTTTCCCGTTACTGATTATGCCGTCTGGGTGGTGGACCTGCCCCGTGCGGGCCGTTGGGCGATCGACGGCTGGGTACGCGATAACACGAGTTTTGCAGAGCAGGCTCAGTATCGTTTTGTCGACAGCAGCGACACTGTTCGGACGGTGCAGGCATCGCAACGATCGACAACTAACAGCACAACCACTGGCGACTGGCATATCAACGTGGATGGAGTGAACGACGCTTCCGCATACTTGTTCGACGAAGGTCGCGTATACGTGACCCTGTATGGCAACGCCGCCGGTGCCCAGACCATCATTGCGGATGCTCTTCGATTCCGTTACATCGACGACGGCTCGACGGATGTCGATGACTGGCTGATCCTGGAGTAAATCGGAACGCGGTTCAGTCTCCCATCGCTTTCCAGCCGATGGGTGAGTTCTCACCGACGCGCGCCTGAAGGTTTTTCAGGCGCGCGTTGTCCTTAAGAAAATCCGTGTTCTCCGTTTGATCTCTCGCCATCAAAGCGGCCGCAACTCCTGCAGCGCTTCCGCCGGCCCATTCAATCGGATGCAGGCGATAGGCACTGTTGGCGATGTATGTTTGTGCCATGTTTTTTCCACACGCCAACAGGTTGACCACGTTCCGCGAACAAAGGGCTCGGTATGGAATATAAAATGGAGCGGGTTTGGCAATGCCGGGAACCGTTCCACGGCTGCCGGTGCGCTCATGCACATCCGCCGCGTACGCTCCGATTCCAACGCGGTCGTAAAATCGTTCGCCTGTTGAGCCATCATACTCCGGCGCTTCCGTGTTTTTCCATGTGGCTGATGTAATGCGAAAGTTCTCCGGGCCGACAATCCGCCGTGCACATCGCACGTAAGGAAACTTTGCCAGTCCGTGCTCCGTTCCCATCATGTTGAGCGGATGATCGCCTTGAAGGTACTGTGTATCCCAGTCAGCGGGGCAGTGCTCCTTAAGCCAGAAGTACCACGCCATCGCGTGCTTTTCACAGCCCGCCACTGTCAACGGATCAACACCGCCCCGCCAGTTCTCTCGAGCCTCGTCCAGTGTCTTTTCGCGATTCAAAAGCAGTGACGCATATGGGTAGTCGTTTCCCGGCTCCCAGTTTTGCATCGAAACGTCGCCACGGTGAATTGCGTCGAAGTCATCCATGGCACCCGTCGTTTTGAGGCGGCGATACGTCCAGACCCTCTCCCATGTAAACTGTTTCAATGAAAAGAGTTCTTTGGCCTGCGCCGTTTTGTAAGCATCAAAGTCGGACCATGATTTCGACAAAGCGGTTTCCGCCGCGGGTTTCGGTGCATCCGTCACACAAAACGGAAAGACGACGGGCTGTGAGCCGTCGTCGTCCATTGCGGGAAGGGAACCGTCACGATTCAGTTCCTCAGTTTCCAGTTCGCGTCCCTGTACCCATTGGCAACCGGAAAGAACCATCGCATCACCCAGTTCAGAGGCGTCGATAACGATCAATTCACGGGAATCGTTTTGTGGTTCGACCCGCAAAATCGTTTTTGTAAAGCGATCCGAGTCGAACGGATCGTACCAGTCTTCAAACTCTCGCGACAGGAATTCGCTAAACGGCCTGTAGCCGTGACGCGGTTCTCTTTCGATCAGCTTCAGTGCCTTGATGATTCTTTGGGATGCCGCATTCTTCATTCCGCCGAACGTCTCAACGGTCTTCACAACTGTTAGTTTTCGCAGTTCGAGGTTTTCGTGTTCAGCAACCATTCGCTCAAGAACAAAGGCCGCGCTGCGTGGATCGAAGCATTCCCGGGAGACCCATCCCGTTCCCTTCGGCGCCATTCCTTCACCAGGGACTCCCGGATCGTTCATCGATCGCAGGAACTGAAGATAGTCCGCGGCGTAGTGGTCATCGGGATGGTGTTCCATTATCGTGCGGCCGGGATCGAACCACGCGTTGTCGATGGCACTGACACCCTGGCTTGTTGCCTGGCCACCAAGCCAGTCCGTTGGCTCAATCAAGAGAACCTGTGCATGCGGGTTTGTCCTGGCCGCTGCGAGAGCTGCGGCGACCGCGCTCAGCGATCCTCCGCAAACAACAACATCCGCCCTGAGCGTCTTACTCATTCGATGGACCACACTTCCGTCTGGCCAACAGTGGCGAACCATAATCCGCCCCTGTCATCCACGACTCCAGGATATCCTTTTCAACCATCGAGCATCCTCCTTGCCCGCCGTCCTTCAAATTCGGCCCAACTCGGTATCGAGACGAAACCCTGCCCTGTGTGAATTCATCAGCCCGGCGTCTGAACCCAAGACTCAACCTCGCTTTTCCACACAACCGGGTCCAACCGGATTGGCAGAAACGCCTCGAACAGTTCCTCGACCATTCGTGAGAGATGCTGCGTTGCCTGAACCCGCATGGCCATATACTCGTCAAGATCCGGCATCTTTGGAACCGGCAGTTTGATCGACTTCAGATCAAAGGTCTCGGCATCCAGAGTGAATTGCCACGATGCATCCTGTGCCGTGAAGACAACCTTTGACCGCAACATGCGCTTCCCCTGACGCAGTGCCGCCTGGACTTCCGGAGCGGAAGGTGCATCGTCGCCGTTGAACGTGATCTTCGTCGCCTCTCCGGTTTGCGATCCCAGCACCACCGGACCCATGAACGATATTTGCAGCCCCGGTTCCGATGGCGGAGGCGGGACGCCCTCTCCGAGCCACCGGACACACATCCACGTCAGAAAATCCGGCCCCACGGAGCCGTATCGATCCAGGATTTCCAAAACACTCAGTTCAACCATTCGTGATCCTTGTCACACAGCGCCGCGGAGTTTCACGGGGCCCTGCAGATTGTTCCGCACCAACAGGGTTTTATGTTGTTTCCGCCGCGGCATTCGTCAGATCGAAGTTCTCCTCAAGCCCCTGAGCCGCCATAAACTCGTATCCCAGCAGCGCAGGGAATCGCGGAGCCAGCCGTGCATCGAAGGTCGATGCAAACAAATCCATAATGCGCTCACAAAGAGCCTTTCCCGTGGCGCCAACCAAAACCTCTCCCGTGTTCAGATCCCACACCAGTTCCGTGAATGCGCTCACCGGTGAAACTTCCTTGAGCATTTCGATCGTCAACTGCTCATCCAGCGCCAGCCGATGCTGCCGCGTGAGGCGTTCCACTCCCTTTTCCCGCTTTGCCCGCGCGTGAAATTCTTCGCGCCTCGCCTGAAAGATCACCTTGCTGAAACTCTTGCGGTCCCTTCGTACCGCCAGAAACACGAGATTCGCATCCACCAGGTCTTCCCACACCAACTCATCGCTCAACACTCGCCGCGGATTGACCCAGCCGAATGATTCTTTTTCGCCACGTTCGGCGTTGATCGACTTGTATTGGTAGCGGCGCAGAGCCATTGTCGCGGTTCGTTGAAACGACTCCGGCAGCTCCGATGAAATCATGAATCGTCGTACTGAAAGCGAACCGGAGCGAAAAGGCATTGGCGAAACGGGAATCCTTGTAAAATCGGGTCGCCGAGCAGGCGCGATGACCCCTGCGCGGTCAAGACGAGACGCTTCCGGCTCCCTTCTTCACGACTTCACCATGAATTGTCCGCAACTGTGAAGAGAGAAACCGTATCACTTGCCGCCAGATATCACGCCGTCATGGCTGACTCATCCGGAGGAAGTCTGACCTCCTCCGGCCTCAACAGCAGTGTGAGTCCCCACCCCTGGCTGGTACGAACCAGACATGCTTCGCCTTTGAGCGACAGCCGTTTGTGCAGCTCGCGGCGGTAATAGGGAATCTGTTGCTGCTCCACTGCCGCATCCGGCCAGACTTCCGCATGAATCGTGCGGTATGGCACCGTCTTTCCCGCTCTTCGTGCCAGACAGAGCAAAAAGCGGTATTGATTGGGAGTCAGCTCCACGCGTCTTCCCTCGAATTCAACACTGCCCGTGTCTTGCGCCGGAAACACAAGTCGCCGTTCCGCTTCTCGTGCCACCGGCGTCTTCGTTGACTCGCGAGCGCCCGTTTGAACAAGCTCAGCCAGTTCCCGCGCCAGATCGGCAAACTGGTCCGACAATGCCGTCGACCACATTGCCGCGGCTGCATCCGCCGCTGCCGATGCCAACCAAACCGCCTGTGTTGCTATACGCGCCACCCGTCCCGATGCGATTTCATGCCGCAGTTCCAGTTCGCCGACGCCCCAGCCCTCAAGCCATTCATCCATGACAAGCGTGCGGCGAGCGGCGCGATGACACGCCACCGGCGCACCTCCTGCAGGCCGGAGGCATTCCGCAAGTCGCCGCGCCAGTTCATCCTGCGCACCAATTCGTTCCATCAAACCCGTCGGCCAGCCCCGATGCCGCCGTTCCTCTCGTGTCAGCGGAATCGAAACATCATCCCACTCCCGTGCCGTCATGACCACCAAGAGGCAGGCCGCGCGGTTTGATGCCTCCGCGCATCCGGACAACAGCCGTGCCCACTCCTCTGCCGTGTCAGATCGCAGGTTTGTTCGCGCCACGACCTCTCCCAATGCTGACAGGCGGACGACACCCCCCAGCACCTGCCAAAGCTCTCTCCGCTCTCCCGCCTGGAGGGATTCACCAAGCCGGCGTGTCATGGCGTCACGGGACGTTCTTGCGCCGAAGGATTGCAGAAACCATTGAGTCAGCAGTGATGTCGTCGTTGCCGCCCCCGAATGCACCAGATGAGCAATGTGGGATTCCAGTGCGGTTTCCGCTATGGGTGAACGGACATCTTCCGGCGGTGGCAGGATCGATTGCCGCCAGGCACGTTCCGCTTCCGCATCATCTTCGACCAGCACCATCGTTCGGCCGACTCCGTTGCCGGAACGGCCGGCGCGTCCGCCCTGGTTCAGAAACCGGGCACGTGATACCGGCACCATTGCATGATCACCACCAAAGCTGCCCCGGCCGATCATCATCGGTGACTGCACGACCGTCGCGGCGCTCAGATTCACACCCTGCTCCAGAGTCGGTGTCGCCACGAGAACATCGATGTCTCCCTGATCGAATGCCGACTCAACAAACGTGCGTTGTTCCGGAGGCATATCCGCCGTGTGCAGGCCGACTCTCCGCGGCAGTAACTCCTCCAGCCGCTCTCTTGAGCGATCCTCCGGCAGGTTGCGAAGCGCGTCGCGCAGAATGCAATCCTCCCACCCCTCCTTCAACTTTGCCAGATCGAACGCCAGCCGGTTCGCCGAAGCCCGCGTGGGACAGAACACGATCAACGGGCCCGCTTTTGCAGACAGTGAGACCACGGCGTCGAGGTACGACGATGCCTCCGCCACGAGACTTTCGTGTCCCGACTGCGTTCCTCCCACTTCGCGCCACCGAAACGCACCGCTCTTGAGGTTCAACACGCCTTCGCGCAACGGAACGGGCCGTTGTTCCGATCGCACCACTCGCAGTCCGAGCCATTGCGCAATCTCCTCCGGATTTCCCAGAACCGCCGACAACGCAATCAGCTGAGGACGCGGAGGAGGTGCCGCCCTCCATCGGGTCAGCAGAAAGTCGATGCATGCGCCACGTTGTGCATCACCGATGATCTGAATCTCGTCGGCAACCATCACTCCACACTGATCCAGCAGCGACGGAGCTCTGGCGATGAGCGCCTGCGCCTTCTCGTAAACCGCCACGACAAGATGCCGCTGTCCCAGAAGGATGGCTTCGTCCTCTTCGCGCCGGTCTCCGGTCGAGCAGGCCACCCGAATGCCGCAGAACTTGTAACGCTCTCTGAACTCCCGCGCCTTTTGCTCCGCCAGCGCTCGTGTCGGCACGAGATAGAGCGCGAGTTTTCCCTCATTGATGGTCCGTAGCGCCGCCAGCTCCGCCGAAAGCGTTTTGCCCGCCGCCGTTGGCGCGGAAACCAACACGCTTTCCTCCCGAGACAGCACCCCGGTTTCCGCCAGCACCCGTTGCTGCAGCGGCAGCAAATCCGAGCCGAAGGCCGCCTCAAGGGCGGCGATTTGATCTCCCGTGATACCCCATGCCCCCAACTCGGCAAACCGTTCCATGACCAAACTCCCTCAAGAATCGATGGAGGAAGAGGGTCTCACATCACCTGTCTCCCGACAAGTGTATTTTCGCTTTTTATTCGTCAATTACGGATGCTTGAAAACGCACCAGTTAGACCTGTATTGAAGACGCATCAAACAGGTAGATATTTGATTTTATTGACTTTAAATTGAAAAACAGGCCTGCGGTGAAGAGTGGGAGCGCTGATCATGAACCCGTATTCTGCTCTGAAGACCGGGGTCGCATTGGTTCTTATTCGATGACCCACTCGTCGCCGATTCCCGCCCGTTCTCCGACGACCGCAAATGCTCCGAGAGCATCCACCCGGCCGGTAATATGGTTCTGATTCGTATCCAGCTGGAACTCGTTTGTGACCATGGACCACGGCCCGGCAGGGCCGTCTGCGCTGTGCCAGAGTTCGAGGGTTGTCTCGTCCAGTCCTGCCAGCTCCTTCGCGATGTATTTGAACGTGACGGACACGTCTGACCAACCCTCGCGATCCGTTTCGATCTCCCACATAACATTCGCCGTGAGTTTCTCATCGGTATCGAGGTTGGCTATCTGCGCGTTATTGCGAGTCAACGTTACCAACTGTAACGAAGATCCGCCATTTCCCGGTCCGTTCCCGGCATCGAAATCGATCCAGCATCGTGAATCCGGTGTTGAGTCGTTGCTGCCGTCACCCGTGATTCCGACAGCCAGGGGAGGAGCATCGCCGGTTCTTGCAAAGGCACGGTAGCTCGACACTGCGGGAGCTGTTTCAGTACTGAAAAAAACATACGCGGCTCCTGAGTTCCCGTTCACACCCGATGCTCCAATCACCACATCCGCCATACCGTCACCATTGACGTCACCCGCTCCACGAACAGCCGAACCGGCAAGTCCACCGGCCTCGTTTCCCTGCAGGCGGATAACACCCGAACCGGGTTCATCGGGAAGTATGTCTTCGCTTCCTGTTTTTCCGAAAGCGATGTACGCTTCTCCCGTGGAGGAGAGTTCGCCCAAATCAAAGCCTCTTGCTCCAATGACGATGTCCGCGAATCCGTCTCCGTCGACATCTCCAGCTCCACCAACGCTGTTTCCCGCGGTATCTCCGGGAGAGATGCCCATAATTCTGAATCCATAGTCAGCAGGGTTTGCAAGATCCACAGGCGTACTGTCCGTTCGCCCAAGGACTACAAAGACTTCGCCTGCATTGTCGGTTCGTTCGGAGAATGGAATGCCTATCAGAATGTCCGCCAGCCCGTCTCCGTTGACATCTCCCGCTGCTGAAACGACCGCTGCTGATGCGGTCTCTGAAACGACTCCATCGATTCGAAAGCCACCGGTTCCGAGATTGGAAAGATCAACTGCAGTTCCTTCCTCTGTTCCAAAAACAACGTAAGCCGTACCGTCACGGGATACCCCATCACCGTTATGTCCTGAAGCACCCAGAACAATATCCATGATGCCGTCACCGTTTACATCGCCGGCACCCGACACGCTTTGCCCGAGTTCGCCGTCCTCCTGCACTCCCTCCAGGAGAAAGCCGGTATTACCGAGGGACAACAGATTAACATTGGCTCCACTTTGATCACCAAAGGCAACGAACGATCTGCCGGCGTACGAACCTGCGGCTGTATCGGCTTTGTCGGCTGATACGAGAACATCCGAAAACCCATCACCATTGACATCGCCTGCACCGGAGACAAACCGCCCTGAGTGCAGTCGGTTATCGGGCCCGTCTATCGTGAATCCTCCCGTCCCAAGGCTTGAGATACTGGCATCGACCGGATTTGGAGAGCCAAAGACTACAAATGCAGCTCCTTGGAATATTGGTCCCCTGCGACCGCTGACGATATTCCATGAACGAACAGCAATGTCTACAAAGCCATCACCGTTAGTGTCTCCCGTACCGGACACGCTGTACCCGAGACGGTCATCAGAGCGAGCACCTCGTATCCTGATGCCGCTATCGCCGATGTTCAGTGTATTCAATGGTCCGACATGAGGCTGGCCGAAGATCACGAAGCACTCACCAGCGTCAGTGTCTCCCTCAGGATTAGACCGGGGGGAACCAACGATAACATCGCCAAAGCTGTCACCGTTGAAATCGCCGGCGCCGGATATCGCTGAGCCGATTCGAAGGCCCGCCTCGCCTCCCTCGAAAACAAAGCCCGGGTAAGTTGTACCAACGTTCGGCAGACTCACCGTGCTGTTTGCATACATGGTGCCGGCTGTCGCCAGGATCCCCGCCAGAAGTGCGTTACTTACAGATTTGATCCGGACATGAGTCGGGTAATCTCTTTCCGAGTTCACCATCGAGGCCTCTTTTCAACACTCCGGGATGTGGAAAGCGTTTTCAGGAGAGGCAATTTGCTTCGGGGAGTCGAGCAAAAACACGCATTTTGCGAGTCGGTTATTCCGATGTTGGCCGTTCAACACTCGTCAGTCCATCCAGCAGAATCATACCGCTGCTTTTTGCGGCTTCCTGTGTCTGGGCGACATAGACGCCCTTCACGGTGAAGGGCGGGACGGGGGCGTTGGCATAGCCTCCCATGGGGATGAAGTCGTTGACGGAAACGGTGATGAATTTCCATTTGTTGTTCCAGTCAATACCGCCTGAATTCGTAAAGTTCAAATAGTAGCCTTTGTTCTCGGCATCGCGCAGTTCGCCGCGCAGCCATTGCTTTTTGCCGTCGCCAAAAACCCAGAGACCGACACCGATGGCGTCGTTCGTGAGTTGAGCGTTGACCGGCAGTTCGATCTTCGTCGTACCGCCGTGAACCATACCGTAGTGAAACTGCCACGCGGTGTTGCCTTCCTTCACGTTTTCCGTTTCCAGCATGACGGTCGTTGCGTCGGGATCGTGGCGGATGCCTTTGATCCATGACGTCATATCAGCGGACACGAGTTCTTCAAAGCCGAAAGCCGTCTCGCCGCTGACGGTATCCACGGCGAGAGGCAGCGAAATGGTTTGTCCGAGAACATTCGCTTCAATCACGCCGACACCTTTTGACTGTGCAACGATCTCGGCCGGCAACACTCCGCCACCGGCGATGGTATGAGTATGCGGCCGTATCGCGACGAAATCGGGCACATTGATGCTCTCGACGGGAATGTGGCCAACGAAGGGTGTGCCGTCATTCGAGATCGCAGCGAGGCGAATGCGAACAGTATCATCGCTTTTCATCATGAGCGTGTCGGGGACGAAAGATATCTTCGCCGGTTTCGAGGGTAAAAAGACCTCGGAATCGGTGACGCCGTTTCCATCGACACGAATCGTAACGGGCTCCGTGCCTTCTTCGACAACGAGATTACCGGATTCAATGCGCGCATTGCCCTGCTCGACGCGCCAGTTGAAACGCTCGCCATCGATATTCACCGGTTCACCGTTTTCGTCGAAGCCCCTGAGGACGAGTGGGACGATGGAACTCTCCGCGACGGTGGCGTTCTTTGGATAAATATCGATTTGCGCGAGTCCTCCAGGGGATGAGCTATGGCTGACGACAAGGGCATTTGTGACGGCGCGCGGCCCTCCACCGTCCGAGGGGAAATTCGCCAGCTCATTGCGCACCATCAGCGACGTTGAGCCGCCGCCGTCGAGGTTCATCGCACTCACACAGCCCGCTTCCTTCATGATGTCGGCAAGATCGAAGAGATCGATGCCGACGGCGCGCCCCGGCTGGCGTCCGTCGACGGTCACGATAACGAGTGTCCTGCCGTCCTCTTTGATACCGACGGCGGTGCGAGGGTGCCACGTTTCGACGAAGGATTGCGACATGCGTTCTGCCGAAGCACTTTTCAGTGTGATCTTTTTGCCATCAATGAGGAGCTGCGGTCCTCCGCCGACCGCACCGACAACCTTGCCGGGAAGACCATCGAGTGTTGCGGAAAGTGAGAGCGGGCTATTTGTTGTCGCCCATTTCGGAAACTCTTCCGTTGAGTGCAATGTCACGGTGCGTCCGGGCGGAGACATCATGCGGACAACGCTGCCGTTCATGACTTCAACAGGTGTGTTGGGCAGCCACTCGCTCGATGGAAGAATGAGCGGCAGTGTGTATGAGTCATCACCCGCTTCGGGTTTGTCGCCGCTTTTCCATGTGTAGGCCGTAACGGGTCCGCTGCTCTGCGGAAACGTGATGCCATTGATTTCCAGAGTCTCTCCGTCCGGGCCAATCAGCTCCGCTTTGAATTCGGGAAGACCAAGGAAGTAATTGCCCTGATCGTCGAAGGCAAAAACAGGGCGGCGCTGGCCTTCGTCTCCGTACCACGGTCCCCTCCAGATGACCCCTTCATCGACAAACAGATTAATGGGTGCGCTGTTGCCGGCCCAGAAGTCGGCGTTGGCGAGGACAACAGGCGTGCCCGAATATACCGGAAAAACACCGCTCCGGGTCATTCCGCGAACCCCGAGCTCTTCTTCCCCGGACATGAATCTCTCATACATTGCCGGAAGTGTTTCGCGCTTGAACAGATCGTCCTGTCCACTTTCAGTCTCGATGCTGAGACCCGTTTCGCTCATGTCAATTGTGACGGTGTTGACGGTGATTGGAATGTCCGCGCGCGTTTCGAAGCGGTGTGTGACACCAGGTGCGATGACGCGCTCGACAGAGAACTCGCGGGCATCGTGGTAGCCCTCGAGGGCAAGCCATTCGGGAACGCGCTCGTTTGGGGCATAGCTGTACGCGGGATCGTTGTAGGGAATACCTTTGCCGGCGCAGGAACCCAGGAGCGCAAGGGTGGCAAGCAGCCCGGAAGCACGAAAAAGGAATGCGGACATTTTGTAACTGACCCTCCGAAAGTTGGCGCTTCCATCGGGAAGAGTGACGAGAGGGGCAAGAGAGGCATCGTACAAAGTGTGCGGGATTGTCGGCGAGAGGATCGAATTGGAGTTGATGACAGGAGCGGCGACGGATACTAACCAGCCAATGAAAGGCTCCCGGGGGCGGAAGACGAGATTCTCGCCATTCGCCGTCATCAACCGGGGTTTGGAGGACACATCCATTCTGATCGGGAGGGGATCATGAACGGTTCCTGGAGGGGCTTTCGTCAGGTTTTGCTGGCGATGCTGATGATTGTGGCCGCAGTGGCGGAGGCGAATATGCACAAGGTCATCGACGGCACGACAGTCTTCGATTTGAAGATTTCAGTCTCCGGCAATCCGAGTACTCAGGCCCAGCGTCTTCAGTACGAGCGTGTGATTGAATCGTTCGCCGATGGAGTCTATGAGTCGACGAACGGGGCCCACAAGATTGGAACGGTGGAGATGTTCACCCGCGGCCGCTTTCAGGAACAGGCGGACATCGTCTGGCGCCAGAAGGGACATCCCACGGCCGACCTGAATGGTTACGGGCACGAGATCGGCGGAGAGATTGTGCGTGCCGCATCAGGTCAGATTTTCATGTACGACATTTTCGAGAACGGCCGCAACATCGGCAGTGGTGCTTTCGAAGACGTCAGCCTTTTGGACAATCCGGAAGGCGCGGGTTACCTGCTGGCCCATGAATGGGCCCACTATGCATACGGCCTGTACGAGGAGTATGAGCTTGAGAAGCGGTTTCTCAGCACTCTGGTCACTCGTTTCGAAGGTCTCGATGACCGGTCGATTCTCCAGCATCCTTTCGGGGCGGAGGGTTGGGAAGCTGACGAGAACCTGCTGCATTTCCTGAATTTCTCCACCGACGTGCATTACACTGAACCAAAATCCGTGGGGACATGGCAGAACGAGGAACATCGGGCGAGCGGATGGGAGACGCTGGCACGGGCCATCAACGATGATCCTCGAGACATCTTCTACCTGCTGCGACCTCAACGTATCCGCTGGGCGGATTTGCCTGGCCGTGCACCGGCGCATGGCAGCTACGCCCCGTTCGAGTTACCCGGAACCGCACGAAGCGAGTTGACGATCCTCTGGCCATCCGATGAACTGGCTGTCTTCATCGTGATCGATCGCTCAGGGTCGATGCGAGGCAGTCCATTGAACAATGCAAAGATTGCCGCACAGTTTCTTGTGGACAGTGCCGAATTGAACACAATCAGTCTGGGTGTCGCGTCTTTTAGTGATACCGTGACGGTGAACCAGTCGCTCACGCGTCTGACGAACGATACGGTGCGCGATCAGATCAAACAGGCGATCAACGATATTGAGGCGGGAGGAGAGACGGCGATCGGCGATGCGGCGAGTCGTGCGCTCTCTGAGCTGCTGACCGATACGGAGGAGGAGGATAATCGCGTCGTGTTCCTTCTGTCGGACGGCGAGAACACTTCCGGTGCTGAACCGCTTTCCATTATTCCCGCCTATCAGGATGCATCGACGCCTCTCTACACATTTGCATACGGCGATGAGGCGGATGTGGAAACGTTGCGGGAAATGGCGCTGGAAACCGGCGGACGGTTCTTTTTCTCACCGACAAGTGCGAGCGATATCACCGCTGCCTTCGCCGAGGCACTGCGTGATGTTCTCGCTCGTCTGAATCTGATCGACGGTATCGCGCCGGCAACTCCGTCCACACCCGTGGACGTGGAGTTTGCGACAGGATCGGGCCTGGTGGGGCTTGAGATTGCCATCAGCTACGCGGGTTTGCCGAACGACGCGGTGTTGCGGCTTGTTGCGCCGTCCGGATTGATGTTTGAACCGGATTCCTGTCTGTCAGCGTCCGGCGAAGAGATCTGTGTGTTTCGTATTGGGGGTGGCGATTATGAGGAAGGGTCGTGGAAGATTCTTGTGACCTCAAACGGTCCGGATCTGGTTGTGCGCTACACGGGCTATGGACTGCCCAGTGAGAATGCGGCATTCTATGTGACTGCCGGTTCCGCTGGAGGCGATCTGTTACAGTACCCCGAACCGCTGGTTGTTTCCGCACGGCTCCAGGACGCACTCCCCGTGACGAATATCGACACGCGGGTGGTGTTTACGACTCCGACCGGAACGCGTGTCTTTCTCCCGGTCAATGACGACGGGCAACAGCCCGACTCGATGGCAGGGGATGGCGTTTATACGGGACTGGTTCCCTACAATGCCGACGGTGTCTGGACTGTCAGTGTCGTTGCCGAGGCGGAAGCCGGTATCGCCCAATTCACCGATACGGGATTGATGGACTCTCCCGCGGTGAATGGAGGTCAGGCTCCACGAGGGGTACCTTCTCCCATTACGGAGACGGTGACGCGCTCCACCGGATTCCAGGTAACCATCATGGGTCACCGGTCCGACGATCACGGTAACGTGCCAACTCAGTCGACACCGCTGCCTTCGGACAACACCGATGTATCCGGCACGATCGACCGCCCGGGAGACGTTGATGTTTTTGCCATCGAGCTTGAAGAGGGTTCTCCGAACCCCGCTCTGCAGGTTGTTCGTGTTCACGGGCTTTCCGCGGCAATGAAACCCGACGTGCGCCTGATTGGATCGGACGGGAAAACGGTTCTCTCGCAGCAGATTATTGAAAGTCCTCAACGCGATTCCGACTATATCGTGATTCCCTTGATCGGCGAAGCGGAACAGATGTTTTATGTCTCGGTACGTCATACGGAATCGGTGGACATCGGGAACTATTTCATCAGCACCGGCCCCATTCTTCCGGCGGAAGCGGGCCGCGTTGCACTCACGTCTGTTCTTTGTGTCGAACAATGGAGTTTGAAATTGAAACCGGGATCGCCCGGACGGGGTGCGATGAGTATGAGTGGGTGGATCAATGACGCGAACGCAGGCTTTGACCCGACGGTGGATGGATTGTCCTTTGTTTTCAACGGATCGGCAATGGTTGATCTTGCGCCAGGGGGCTTCGCATCCAGTCGCAACGGCAGGCTCACCTACAAAACGGATGCGATTCGGGCGCAGATCGTTCTGAACGAGAAGGGAACCTCGCGAACGTCCTTCAAGATCAGGGCCACCGGTGATTTCACCTCTCTACAGGGCAGCACATCGATGATGGTCACGATGTTGAGCGGCGAACTGGCGGACGGCGTTGTTTTCGCAACGCAACTTTCCGGGGCAGGTGGTGACAGGGGGGCAAAGTACCAGGGAAGAAGAACGCCCGCCACGAGTGAGGAGTTCCTCGTCAGTTCGATGCGGATGAAGCGCAGCCTGATCGCTGGCGGAAAGGATTCACTGAGGATATCGGGCAAGATCGCCGCGTCGCCGTCGCTGACGCCCCCTCGGTTGACCTTCATTCTGAATCTGGGGTGGGACGCCGTCGTGATTCAGCCCAATCAATGGACCTTCAAGGGTGATAATCTCCAGGCGAATGGAACGTTTGGCACCGGCGGAACCTGGACCATGAAGCTGAACAGAGCGCGCGGGACGTTCACGTTACAAGGAAAAGGCATGACCATCAATAGCACGGCGGCTCAGCAGGCCGTTGGGTTGACATTCGGATTCATGGACCGCTTTGCGATTGTGAACGGAGAGACTCGAACGAGGAAAGGGAAGTGGCAGTTTCTGTATTAGTCGATGTTGTGCCGGTCGCGATGCATTCCGAGCTGCGTTGTGTCACGCTTGAAAAACAGATCGAGTGACCAGTCCATCGCAACACGGACTTTGCGGCCGAGCGTTGGCATTTTCATCAAATAGACGGTGCGCCACAGCCACCAGGCGGGAAAGCCGGAAAATCGCAGGCCAAAGACTTCGGCAACGGCCGTGCGGCATCCCAGTGGTGCAAGGGCACCGAGATTTGTGAGATCGCAGGGAATCAGCGAGTGTCCCGACAGAGCGCGGGCGATGTTGTCAGCGACATGTTTGCCTTCCCGCGTGGCGTGCTGTGCGGTGGCAGGGTAGGGGCTGCCGTCCGGGCCGGTGTTGACCGCCGTATCGCCAATTGCCCACACGTTATTCTTTCCCCGGACCCGCAAATCGCGTTCGCACAGGACATAACCACGGTCGTCTTTCGGGAGATCCAATCTCTTTGAAAGTGGATTTTGCGCAATACCGGCGCACCAAACCAGCGTATGCGCATCGAGTCTCTCATTTCCGTTAACGATGACATTGTCGGCGCGGACTTCGTTTACGGTCGAGTTGAGCAGGATTTGCGCGCCTCCCTCCTCCAGTTTGTCCCGGGCATACTCCGAAAGGCTGCGGCTGAGGGCCGGCAGAATTCGATCCGACAGGTCGACGAGAGTGACCTGGCAGTCCGAAGGCTTGAGATTTCGATACTGCCTTGTCGCGGACCGAAGGAACTCATTGAATTCTCCGGCAACCTCGACACCGGTAAAGCTGGCACCGACGACAACGAAGTGAAGCAGTGCCCGTCGTTTGGCGTCGTCCGTCTCGACGTTTGCCTGTTCCAGAAGTTGAATGGCGCGGTCCCGCAGACCGATGGCGTCCGGTACGCTTTTGATCTCGAAGGCATGCCCCCGCAATCCCGGAACGGGTGGCATCATCGTCGAGCTGCCGGGCGCCAGCACCAGATGATCGTACTCGGCTTTGCGGACGCGTTCGGTACCGGTGACTCTGTACGCGACGACCTGCTTTGCAAAGTCGATGTCGGTTACCCGGCCCATGCGAAACCGGACACGCCGCGAGAGATACTGTCGAATGCCAACAACCACGTGCCGCGGTTCCAGACTTCCGACACCGGCCTCCACCAGCAGAGGATAAAAGATGAAGTGGTTCCGCGGATCGATGAGCAGAATGTCCGCGTCTGATTGCTTGAGCCGTTTCTGTAGCGCTCGTGCGCAGTAGGCGCCGGCAAAACCTCCGCCCACGATGATGATCCGCGGACGCGTTCTGGCAATCATCTCAACGGACATGGGTCAGCCTGGAACTTCTTCGGTTCTCAGTTCGTTATACACCGAATCCCGCAAGACGGGCGTTCTGCCGCAATTGCGGATGAGGCGTTCGATTTCGGTGACGGTCATTCCCTGGGGAGTCGTGGCACCGGCGTCGTGATAGATTTCCTCGTGAGTCACCGTGCCGTCGATGTCGTCGGCTCCGAAATGTTGTGCAGTCTGCGCCTGCTTGACGCCCAGCATGATCCAGTAGGCTTTGATATGGGGAATGTTATCGAGTAGCAGACGGCTGACGGCGATGTTGCGCAGCTCTTCGAAGCCCGTTGGACCGGGAAGATGGCTGAAGGCTGTGTTTTTCGGGTGGAAGGAGAGCGGAATGAAGCACTGAAAGCCGCCGCCTTCGCCACCGGGCTTCAGATTTCCCCATTCGTCCTGATGCGCTCGGAGCCGCAGCAGATGATCCACACGATGGCGTGGTTCCTCGAGGTGTCCGATCAACATCGTACAGTTGCTGCGCATTCCGCGTCGATGGATTTCGCGGTGCGTTTCGAACCAGCCGGAGGCATCGCACTTGTGCTCGCAGATTTGTTCGCGCACCTCGGGGTCGAAGATTTCCGCACCGCCGCCGGGCATGGAATCCATACCCGCATCGTGCAATGCGCCAACGACTTCGCCAATGGTCATCTTCGACATCTTCGCGATGAAAACGACCTCGACGGGCGTCAGCGTCTTGATGTGAATGTGGGGGAAGGCGTCCTTGAGAGCGCTGATGTAGCCGCAGTAGTATTCAATCTTGAGCCGGGGATCGAGTCCTCCGACGAGGTGAATTTCCGACGCCTTTTCCGGAAGACTTTTCCGGGCTCGTTCGACGATTTCGTCCGGCGTGAGGATGTAGGACTCGGGATTGAAGGCTTTCCGGCCGAATGCGCAGAATTTACATGACATGAAGCACGTGTTGGTCGGGTTAATGTGCAGATTGATGTTATAAAACGTCTTTCGACCGTTGATTTTCTCGCGGACATGATTGGCAAGGCTGCCAATGGCGAGAAGATCGTGAGACTCGTAGAGTGCCAGGCCGTCGTCAAAGGAGAGCCTTTTGCCGGCAAGAACCTTGTCGGCGAGGGGCTCGAGACGTTTGTCGGAAATCGTGAGCATTGGACCACCGCGCGAAGTGAAGCGATCACGAGCCGCGCCGGTGCTCAACCCTAACGCAACGTTGAGGCCTGGCACGACCTCCGGCCTGCAATTCTCCCGTCATTCTCAGCCCGAAGACTTCGAGTGAGACAGAATGTTGAGAACCCTGCCTTCGGGATCCCGGGCAAAGAAACGGCGGACGCCCCACGGTTCCTCCGTGAGTGGGTAGGTGATTTCAACGCCAAGGTCCAGGGCTCGCTGGTGAACCCGGTCGACGTCATCGACTTCGATCGAAAGATCAGGTACCGGCGCTCCTGACCCGCCTTTCCTCGCGAAACTGAGCTGAGGCGGAACCGGCCCCTCGGAGGCCACCGTCGCTATCCATCCCAGGTCCATCACGACCCTGAGGCCCAGCAGCGTTTCGTAGAAGGTGCTGAGGGACTCAATATCCTCCGTCGGCAGGTTGGGGACGATGCGTTTGACGGTCATCCGGGAGCTTCTCCCTGGAGCTGTTACAAGAGTCAGGTTATCACAGAACCGCCCCCGATCCTGCCGTCAGGATTTGGCCGCGGCCCGTTCACGAACGGAGAGCTTTTTTGTGCCACACCCCTTGCAGGCCCGACCGCAGGATTTGATCCGGTCTGTCAAAATCGCGATCTTGAGGCGGCCGACAAACTCGGTTCCGCCATCGGCGTCACAGGTGACGGCTTCAGCGGTGCAGAGGTCAAAAATGCTGCCACCCTCGTGGCCGAGCAGAACGGCGAGGCCGGCGCGGATAGCGAAATGGTGCTTCAGGTAAAGGTATTCCTCGGCTTCGTCATCGGTGGGATGGCGATCGAGAAACTGTTCCACATCAGCGGTCAGGAGGTCTGCTGCGGCAAGACCCGTGACTTCGTCCTCCAGCAGCGATGCCAGACCAACGGCACGGCCGCAGGTCATCTTCTTCAACTCGTAGCCTGTCAGGCGATCCCGGGCGTCGAGCCGGAGTTCGATGATTTCCGAGACGTCTTCACAAGGCATAATGCCATCTCCGGGGCCATGTAGGAGAAGGGCGTCCATCCGCACAAGCCTATCCTCGTTGAATCCGTCCTTGCGCGGAGCCGCCCGGCGGAGACACTCGATCTCACCGAGGCGAACCATGGCGCGCATCGAGCGATTCGAAGAACCCATTGAACGAATGGAACAGTCCCGGCTTCAGCGCTTCGGGGGGCGTGTCTCCCGGAAGCTTGATCTGCCGTGGCATCCCGGCTGGCCGGAAGAGGTGCAAATCGTTCCCTCGAACGCATGCAACTTCCGGTGCAAGGCCTGTCCCAAGTACGCCTACGAAACCGACAACAGAATGATCCCGAGACGCGTGTACGACCGGGTTCGAGAACAGATTCTCCCATGGGTCCGGCGGGTGAACCTTCAAGGGCTGGGAGAACCGATGCTCTCACCGCTCTTTATGCCGATGCTGCGTGACGCGCGGGATCTTGGGCACGACATTGCTTTTGTGACGAACGCGTCACTTTTCGATCAGGACAGAGTTCGGGAAATTACACAGTCTCCCTCGCGCATGGTGATCTCTGTGGATGGCGCGACTGCGAAGACGCACACTGATTCACGACCCGAAGCGGACTTCGACCAGTTGCTGTCAGCACTGGCGATGGTGCGGGACGAGGTCGATGGCGGCGAGGCGCACCCGCGCTTTGAGTTTTGCGTGAACGTGGTGGTCACATTGAGAAACCTGTCGGAACTGGAGGGTATTGTTACCATTGCTGCGGAGCATCGGGCCAAAAACGTCCAATTGATCGCTCCCGGCGTTGCCGGGCGCGAAGACGATTTCGCCAAGGATTGCATCGGATATCACTCGGAAAAGTTTCGCGAGCATTTTCCCGCCGTTCGTGATCACGCCGAGAAGCTCGGCATACCATTGGTTACCCCTCTGTTTCTTCAGGAGCAGCCTGCAAAAGGGGAGGATGGCCATAACAAACCCAGGCAATCCGGTCGCCTCTTTCCGCAAAAATGCTTCGATCCCTGGCGCACCGTGTTTATTGATGTGGATGGATGGGTTCGGCCCTGCTGTGTGGCGGGGTGGATCGGTATGGGGAACATTCTTGAGGAGGACTTCCGGGCCATCTGGAACAATGAGCATTATCAAAAGCTCCGCCGGTCCGTGAACAGCAATGCACCGCCCAGCTTCTGCCGTGGCTGCACCACCAACTGGGGAATCAACGGCGGCGACACGGAGCATGTTGCGAACCTCGAGAAGGCCGGCATCGAACTGCCGCCTCCTCCCTCCATTGGAGTGATGTGGGACAAGGAAGCCGGCCGCCTCGTCCCCGCGACGTAAAAACCTTCATCATCCTGAGTTGACCGTCCCCCACGTTCGTCCCACACTTTTGTCTCAGTGAAATGGAACGGGATTGCAGGTTCATGAGCCGGGTATCACGACTCTTGTATTCAGCGGGACGGAGTGGCCACGAGGCCTCTGTCGAAGCGGAGACCATCGCCGAGTGCGAGGACGGCATTCCGATGGGGTGGTTGTTTTGCTTCGGAGGACGGAATTTCGGGAACCCGGACGACCAGGTTGCGGATCGGGGGGGGAAGGCGGCGGAAAGGAACCGCTTCGAGACGCCTCTCGATGTTGGCGAGGCACGGCTGGCTCAGGCACTGGATGGCCTGAGGGCGTCACCACACCTGTGGGTCTGGTTCGCGCCCGTGGAGCTTCTCCATCGCCGCATTCAGGCGCGCGGCAAGCGCGGCTTTCTCCGGCTGGACGCAACATGGGCTTTTCAGGGTGGTGCGAATCTTGAAACCATGAACAACGTTCCCGCCTTCGTGGAGAACTACATCAATCGCGTGAACTCCGGGATTGTTCATGACCTGGAATTGTTCAGCAAACCTCTTCTGGAAATCAGTCCTTTTGTCCCTGTTTGCCGACCCGATGATCGCAGGACTTTTGACAAGGCAAAAGCCTATCGCAACCGCCAGGGTGTCCACCGGATCGCTGCACTGGTGACCGGAAGTCCCGTCCTCGATCCGGAACTTTGGAACACACGCCTCGAGCAGCACATCGCGCCGGAGATGACGAAACCGGACGAGCTGCCACCTTATCCGGAGTCGCCGGTACCGGCGGATGACGGAAAACAAAAACAGCCCGCACCGGAGCGCGGGCTGTTGGGCAAACTCAAGTCGATGATTGGTCGTTAGTCCGTCGCTTGCAACACTTCGACAGTCTTCGATGCGATCCGTTCCGCAGCGCGTCCATCCCACAGCGGTGGTATTCGGATCTCGGACGGATCGCTTTTCATCACATCGCTGAATGCTTTGACGATGACGTCAGGGTTGTTGCCCACCAGCCGGTTGGCTCCCGTTTCGACGGTCACGGGCCGTTCCGTGTTTTCCCGCAGCGTCAGGCAGGGTGTTTTAAGGACTGTGCACTCCTCCTGAATTCCGCCGGAGTCGCTTAGAATCATGCGGGCACAGTCGACAAGGCGCAGGAATTCGAGATATCCAACCGGTTCGATGATGCGGATGTGCTCGCCTGGAGTGGAAAGCAGGCCTGCTGTTTCCGCGCTCTTGCGGGTTCTTGGATGCATGGGGAAGATAAGAGGGAGCCGGGTGGCAATCGTGTTGAGTGCCTCGAAGATTCCACGGAGTGCTTCCGGGTTGTCGACGTTCGACGGGCGATGAAGTGTAACGACTCCATATCCACTTTCTGTCAGCTTCAAGTCCTCCATCACCGCCGTCTCCGCGGCGCGTTCCCGGTTTCGCAGCAACGTGTCGATCATCACATTGCCAACAAGGTGGATTTTCCCGGGATCAATGCCTTCACGCTGAAGGTTCTCAATACCACTTTCCTCAGTGCAGAAGAGCAGATTGGAAATTGAATCAGTGAGGACACGGTTGATTTCCTCCGGCATGTCACGATCGAAGCTTCGCAGACCGGCTTCCACGTGGATCAGCTTCACGCCCATTTTGACTGCCACAATGCCGCAGGCAATGGTGCTGTTGACATCTCCGACAACAAGAACCGCGTCGGCGGGATGATCCTGCAGGGTCTTTTCGAAGGCAGTCATGATACCGGCGGTTTGCCGGGCATGAGAGGCGGATCCGATTTCGAGGTTGATGTCCGGTTCGGGAATACCAAGCTGACGAAAAAAAAGATCGCTCATCTTCTCGTCATAGTGCTGACCGGTGTGAACAAGAAGAGGCTCGACGCCGGAATGACCGCTCCACGCGGCCATGATCGGCGCGATCTTGATAAAGTTGGGCCGTGCGCCCACAACGTTGATGATTCTCATAAAGCTGTTGTTGTTGTTTACCGGTTATGAGTGGTGAACGGGCCTGATGTGTCCGGTGGACTCGGGAAGGTCCAGGTCCTCATCACCGTGGGCAAGGCTTGTGATGCCGGAGTCGCTTCCCGGCCTGTGAGAGATGAGTTCGCGCATCTCCGTGACATAGCGTTCGGCAAGAGTGGAGCGGTCGAAGTGTCGACGGACATGCTCCGCTCCGGACCGCCCCATGGACTCGCACAGCTCAGTGTTTCCGGCGAGAGTGACAATGGCTTTTGCGAGGGCGTCCGCGTTTTCCGGCTCAAAGACAATGCCGCCTTTTGCCGCTTTCAAAACGGTTTCCGCCTCTCCAAGAACTCCCAGGAGGACCGGTTTTCCAAGCGCCATTCCCTCAAACAGCTTGGAGGGAAGAACGGTCTTGAAAAGTTCCGTATTGCGAAGATGCACCAGAGTGGCGCCGCTGGCCGAGATCAAAGCGGGCACCTCCCGCTTTGGGACAAGACCGGTAAAGCGCACATTACGCAGATTTCTCTCCTCGGCGATATCCTGCAGCCGGTCGTGTTCGGCTCCGTCTCCCACAATGAGAAAACGGATGCGGTCATTTGTGCGAAGCTTTTCCGCCACGTCGAGAACGACTTCGAGGGCATGGGCCATGCCGATGGTGCCAACGTATGAAACAACGAAGTGGTCCGTCATGTCCCAGCGGTTTTTGACGGCATTCAGCTCGGATGTTGTCGGCTGGTCAAACGTTTCAAAATCGATGCCGTTTGTGATGACCGAGATGTCCTCCGGCGGAGCCGCGCCAATCTCAAGCAGCTTGCTCCGATAGCCATCTCCCACCGTGACAATACGGTCGGCTCTTTTGTACATCCATTTTGCCATGTAGCCAATGATATCGAGAAGGAATTTTTTTCGGCCCGCACCCACCGCAGCGATGGATTCCGGCCAGATGTCGCGGATTTCCAGGATGAACTGCTCTTTGCGGAACAACGTCGCCAGCGCACCCGCGAAGCCGCAGAAGAACTGAGGGCTGGTTGCCACCATAATGTCATGCTTGCGAACGAATACCAGCGCGAGCAGCGAGGAAATCATGTATGAAACATAGTTCAGCGTGCGGCGAACCCGGCGTCTGTTGGCGGCGATGAACGTCCAGATGCGAATCACGCGGATGCCGTCAACGGTCTCTTCGTGCCAGAGCGCGTTTCGGAACCCCTTGTAGGGCCATCCGTGAGGAGCGCTGGGGACCGGGCAGATAACCGTGACTGAATGGCCTCCACGCTGCCACTGACGGGCATGCTCGTAAAGCCGGGAGGCGGGGGCGTTTACTTCCGGGTGGAAGTAATGAGACAGGAAGAGGATGCGTAACGGGCGGTCGTTGGGAGAGGCATCGTCTCTCTCCGCAAGCCGCAGCAGACAGGCGATGGGAAAAATGACCAGCATGGCAAAACTGAGGAAAATCGCAACGGCTTGAGGCAGAGACTTGGACATGTATGCGACATGAATCAAAACGCCGATTTGAAGCGTAACGATCCAGTACATCAAGACCACCCATCGTCGCTGAAAACCGAGCTTCAACAACAGACCGTGCAGATGAGCGGGATAGTCCTGCTCCTCGCCGGCCCGCAAACGGGCAAACTTCGCATACATGCGGTCGGCGAGAGGCGCGGCACACGCAAGCAGAGGCACTGCCAGCAGAGAAACGGTGAGTCCCCATGTCCGGGAACTGAGCGTCGTGGCCGCCAGCATGACACCCACCAGGATCTGACCGACAGACCCGAGGTGAAGATGACGATCCGCTCCGAGAAGAAAGAGATGCCCGAGGCAGATGCCGCCCACAATCAGCGGCAGCAGGATGATGTCGCTTTGAGCCCACGCCGTCATCAGACTCAGCAGTGTCATGGACACAATCAGGACAACCCCCGGAGCAAGCCCCCTTAGTGAGTCGATCAACGAAATGGTATAGAGGATACCAACGTAGAAAACGACAGTGAGGACAAGGTCCGCCCCGTGCGTCAGCAGGCCCGGCACATCAGGATACTTCTCCACGAGGGTGAATCGAAAGCCCAGGAGATATGCGGCAATGGCGATCGTGAATCGAAACGACAGAGAGAATTGGGTGGGGAGTTTCCAGGCCTCTTCCGCAACGGCCAGCACCACCGCCAGAAGGACAAGAAACTGCAGTCCGAGAAGATTCGGAATTTCAGCCCCCACGAACTGAAGAAACGCCAGCAGCACCATGACGGTGCCCAGGAGACTGAAGCTGCCGACATGGATGCGGTAGACATCCCCGAGCCGTTCACGAAGCGCCGGTCGGGCGAAGATGTCAAAAAAGCCGTAAAGCGCGAGCGGCAGAACCGCCGCCAGGCCGAACATGAATGCCCATGTTTGTACGTCCATGTTCATGAATAAAAGAGCCGCCCGTCCGGAAAGTTCGAGATTTGCAGACTCGTAGTGCCATCCCGCCCACTCCCGCAAGAGCTCTCCGCCCGGAACATCGCAATCAGCGCGAACCGCTTGATTGACGTTCGCCTCTCGACTTGACCGGAGTCGTGAGGCAACCCCACGAGCCTTTCACTTGTCACGCAAAATCCCCGTTTACGACCACCGAAGGCGGGTTTTGAGGGGTCCGGACGCTTTGATTTCAAATAAATTTTCGATGATTAGAATTCTGGACGATATCCGGCATCCGAATTCCGGGCAGTACCACCCGCGACTGATTCGCCCTGTTCCCGATGCCCATTCGATAGTCATTTCACCCGCAGGACCAACAACGCGGGCCGACTTGCTGCCGGCTATACTGAGCCTGCATGACGGATGGATGTGAAAGAGGCGGCGCAGCTTTTGAGGCCGCCGTGAGGTGACACGGTCCACAATCAAGAGTTCTCCTCCCTCCGGGTTCCAGGAGAAGCCTCGGCCATGCACGGGTGAACCTCTCAGATGACTGTAGCCTCCGTGACAGGCGGAGAGTCGGAAGCGATTCTGGAAATGCTCCCAGCGGATTCGGCGAGGAGAAGCTCGCCGGCCGACTCGGAAAGCGCTCCACACCTCACTCTGATTCCTGCCGTCGATCTCAAGAGTGTTGTGTGCCCGTGTTGACCGGCACCAACGGCGCATCGAGCTGTTCACATAGTCGAAAGTTCCCGAATCGACGATCACCCGATGACCGCGAATCGACAGTTCGAAAGAAAACAGGTCGGCATGAGCATGACCGGGCTGATACGAAGGGCCTGCCTCACCGGCATCAATACAAACGTAGGTGCCATCAGCGGTTCTCGCGCCATAGTATCCCGCACCCGGCAGATTCCAGACACCCGGCGCCTCGCAGCTTGCATCTCCCTCAAGAGCACCTTGTATCGGAGCAATGCCGAATGCCGCATCGTTGAACAGTGCAATTTCACCATCAGGATGCATCAACTTTTTCAGCGCGTCACGGGTATCCTTCAAAAGAGGCCTCACCAGACTTTTCACTTTCGGCATGCCGCAGCCATTCAGCAACTGAAGCAGGTATGAAACACGAGCATGATACATGGGTGAACGCTCGTAGTGCATTCCATCCGGAAGGAACTGTTCTTTCAGCTCTTCTCGAAGAAGGTTGGCTCCGGTTTCGAGCCAGCGAGCGGCATCGTTGCCGTTAAAGCATGATCCGGCCAGGCAAAGTGCGGTCGCGTTTTCCAGGAGATGGTTACCCAGAAGGTGGAACTCGAGGTGAGATTCCAGCCATTTTGTCTGGCGCCAGAGGGAAGCCCAGATTTTTCCCGCAAGCTCTTCATCTCCTGCGGTGCGTTTACCATGGCGGCAAAAGAACCAGCCACACCAGTTCATCACCCGCAATGAAACGGGATAGGGTTCCCAGCCGACCGCTCCTCTTTGCGGTGGGTGTTGCTCAATCCAGTCAACTGCGGCCTTTGCGCCTTCCTTGAAGCTGCAGGACCATACCCAGTCGAAGTAGTGCAGGTTGTATTGCCAGAGCTTTGACGCGCCGGGAGCCTTCCAGTCCGGGGGACAACCCAGATCCCGCGCATCATTGAGAAAAGAAAAACGCCCCCGCAGGAAGTCGGGGGCCGGGTTCGGTTGTCGAGGCGGTTGATACTGAGTCTCAGGTCCCCAGCGTGTATCGGGGTAATCCGGCGGATCCTCTTTTTGAAGTACAGACGGGTCTTCAAAATGCCGGCGGACGCGATTCGCGATCTGCCATCGAATCTGACGAAAACGCAGATGGCGGACAGTTCGAAGGAGTCGTCCGGGATTGCTGAATCCGATCACGGCGAGAGTTTTCCCTCTGTGAGCAGTTCGTCAAAGTACCTAACGGTCTTGCTCAGACCCTCCTCGAGAGGAACGGTCGGTTCCCAGCCGAGCTTCTCTCTTGCTTTTGAGATATCCGGTCTTCGTCGAACCGGGTCGTCGGGGGGAAGGGGCTTCTCAACGATTTTGGATCCGGACCCCGTCTGTGCAATCACCAGCTCCGCGAGCTGGCGAATCGTGAATTCACCGGGATTGCCGAGGTTGACAGGGCCGATGAAGTCTCCCTCGTTGCTCATCATGCGAATCATACCCTCGACAAGGTCATCGACGAAGCAGAAGGACCGTGTTTGTGAACCGTCTCCGTATACGGTGATGGGTTCATCTCGCAGGGCCTGAACGATGAAGTTGCTGACCACCCGGCCGTCGTTGACGAGCATGCGCGGTCCATAGGTGTTGAAGATACGGATGACTCGAATATCGACATTATTCTGACGATGATAGTCAAAGAAAAGAGTCTCGGCGACTCGCTTCCCCTCGTCGTAGCAGCTGCGAATGCCGATCGTGTTGACATTTCCCCAGTATGCCTCGGTCTGCGGATGCTCCAACGGGTTGCCGTAAACTTCGGAAGTCGACGCCTGCAGAGCTCGCGCGCCGACCCGCTTTGCAAGCCCCAGGGTGTTCAGTGCACCCATAACGTTCGTTTTCACGGTCTTGACAGGGTTGAACTGATAGTGGACAGGGGACGCCGGGCAAGCCAGGTTCCAGATGCGATCAACCTCAAGGAAGAAAGGATGAATCACATCCTGGCGGATCAGTTCGAAGTTCGAATTGTCCAGCAGATGGCGGATATTGTCTTTCCGGCCGGTGAAGAAGTTGTCCATGCACAGGACTTCCTCTCCCTGGCCCAGGAGGCGCTCGCAAAGATGAGAGCCGATAAATCCGGCTCCGCCGGTGACGAGATTGATGGTCATAGTGAAAGTCTCACATTTCGGGATGATTCTGGAGAGTCAGAAGTGGGGGCACCACCAAAAATCGCGCTTGTCTTCGCCGGTTTTGCGAAAGGCGACGAGAGTCGCGTTTTCACGTTGGGGGTTGTAGTCTGTAACAACCGCGTCCATGAGGTTCTCGGAGACTGCCCGTGGAAGAACACGGGAGATGGAGTGGGCAATTAACCGTCCCGTGTGAGCGATCTTTCTGCGCCGGGACCAGGGTCGGCGGGGAACATGACCGATAATCTCATAGCATGGATATTTTTCAACATAGCGGATAACCTTGTTAATTGAAAGATTTGCCGCGTCGTCGAAAACGAGAATGCCACCGGTTTTCAACATCCGGTTAATATAGAAGAAATCCATGAGGGCATGGTCAAAACTGTGCCATCCATCGATCAGTGCAAAATCGAGAGTCTCTCCCTTGTGTGCAAGGCGGGGAAGACAGTGGGCCGAATCCTCCTCCAGCAGTTCAAAGTTCCGGAACCCGCAGCGGTTCACATTGGCCGCACCGATTCCCCTCCAATGTCCCGATTGTTCAATATCGATCGCCCTGTGGAACGACCCCTGGCGGTTCTGAATGGCGTCGCAAATCGTCACGGTCGACACACCGTGTGCGCAGCCCACTTCGAGAGTGTGTCGAATCGGGTTCTTTCGAATCATGCGATGAATAAAGCGGCATTCCGCTTCAGCGAGTCCCGCTTCGAGTTTTCTCGTTTCCCCATCGGAGGATTCGACTTTGCCCGTCGAAGCAGCGTTCGACAACAGATTCCGAGCCTTCCTTGAGGCGAGGAAATCCCACGGAGTTCGATTGTCAGGCGTCATGTCGGGTCAGCCATCCCGACGGCTTCGAATGTCGCGCGTGTAACGGACTCCAGCTGTGAAAACGGAATCAGCGGTTCACCGCCCCGCTCGACGCGCTCGAGAAACAACCGGATTTCCGCGGCATGTCCTTTGTCCTGCCCTGGCGTGGACCAGGTCTTGAAATTCGAAAACCCATATCCCCGCAGGGTGCGGAAATTTTCAAGCCGGAGAACACGGCCGTCGGAGAAAACCTCCATCATTTCCTTTGGGAAGTTCTTCGGACCGTTTGAGAAGTAGTTGATTGTTCCTATGGAGCCGTCGCCGAATCGTAGCGAGATGCACATTCGGTCGGAACGAACCAGGGACGTTTCGCCTGCCGATACACCACAGACATCTGTGACCTCACGACCTGTGAGTGATACCATCAGGTCAATAAAGTGACACGCTTCCCCGACGATTCGGCCTCCGCCCCGTTCCGGATCGTGAATCCAAGAGTCCGGTGGGATCGCGCCGGCGTTGACGGTCATACTCATGCAAAGCGGTTCACTGCGGGCGGCGAGCAGTTCACGCATTCTGCGCACGTGTGGACTGAAGCGCCGGTTGAATCCCGCCATCAGTTGAAGACCCTGATGCTTCTCCACGGCAGAACGCACCTCAGCCAGTTGCGCCGGAGTGATCGCGAGCGGTTTCTCTACAAAGACGTGCTTGCCGGCCTCCAGTGCTTCACAAACAAACCGGGCGTGCTGGTGGTGACCCGTGACAACAAAGACTGCGGCGACACCCGAATCCTCGAGGATACGACGGTAGTCCATTACGGCTTCCTCAGCTCCAAACTTCCGGGCCGCATGGACCAGAGAAACGCCTTTCGACTTTGCCGCAACGTACCGGATACGCGCACCGGCCTTCTGCAGGTTTGGCAGTATGACAGCCTTCGCGAATCCACCGGATCCGATTACTCCAACGACGGGGCCTCTCCCTGCAGGCCTCGACCGGACCTGAGAAATACGGACCGAGTCGGCTTGCGAAACCGTTTCGGGATATTCCAGAATGACACCCAGGGCTTTCGGGTCGCTCGTGACGAGTTCGTATGCATGTAACGCATCACCAAACCTGTGACGATGGGTGATGAGGTCATCGACGCGCAGTGCGCCACTGCTGATTGACGAAAGAACAGCCTCGAAGTTTCGCTGCTCAGTCCAGCGTACATAACCTGCCGGATAGTCGCGGCCCTGTTGTTCGTAGGATTCATCATAGCGACCGGGGCCGTAGGAGCAGGAGACCTGAAACGTCAGCTCTTTCTCGAAGAAGTCGCTGCGTCGCAGATTCAGACCCACGACACCCACAAGAATGATGCGTCCACGTTTGCGGCATGCCTGCGCGGCCTGATGCATGATGTCATCGGTCTTTGCTGACGCGGTCACAATGACACCGTCGACGCCGAGTCCGTTGGTCCACTCCATCGCAGCTCGCACGGGGTTCCCGCCCTGACCCGCATCGACGGTTTTTGCATCGAGAGACTCCGCCAGCATCAGCCTCTCTGCATTGAGGTCGACAGCCATGGTTTCGCACCCGCTGGCGCGAAGAAGCTGCACAGTCAAAAGGCCCAACAGACCTGAGCCGAACACAATAAAGCGCTCGCCGAGAGTGGGCCTGGCGAGACGCACGCCCTGGAGAGCAATGGAGCCGAGAACGGCAAACGATGCCTGATCGTTCGTTACATTTCCGGGAATCCTCGCGCACAGGTTGCGCGGAACGCAGACGATTTCCGCATGGTTGCCGTTGCACGCGACTCGATCTCCCGGGCGTAAATCGTGAACATCAGCACCCGTTTCGAGGACCATGCCGACATTGCAGTAACCGAGAGGGAGTGGTTCGTCCAGTTTGCGAAAGACCGCCTCAAGTGTGGGGGCGATTCCGTCAGTCCTGAGTTTGTCCAGCACCTGTTTGACTTTTTCCGGCTGTTGACGGGCCTTGCTGACAAGATTCGCCTGGCTGAACTCCACCAGCATGCGTTCCGTTCCCGCGGAAATCAAAGACCGGTGTGTTTGAACCAGGACGTCACCCCTGCCCGGACGGGGGGCCGGAACTTCAGCGAGTTCCATCTCGCCGCTTCGCAGGTGCTGAAGAATCTGCTTCATCGAAAATTTGTGCGCTTTCGCTCTTCAAGTTTTGCAACGATGTGAACATCGTGTGCGAAGCGAAGAAGGCAGAAAATCAATCCCTGGTAGCCATCCAGAAAACCGCGTCGCCAGAAATACGTGTAGCAGAAGCGGGTCAACGGCTTCATGGGCGCTTTGGCCGCGAGGCGCTTGAGCGCACGGCGCCGAACAATGGGATCGCGCGACAACAGTTCCACCGGGCACAGCGGCTCCTGTCGGAGACGCAGGATGAGTTCGACCTCATCAGTCGAGTACTGATTGTGTCTCGCAATCCACTGATGAATCCCCTTGCCAAACCCCTCATGGCGCCACGCGCAGCGGAAGTAATGCAGCTGGCCGTTCGTCACCTCGCGTTGCCCATGACCCTCCTTGCGATAACGCACCTCCCCCTTTTTCAACAAACGAAGCTGGTATGAAGGAAAGAACGTGCAGTGTTTCATCCAGCGGCCGAGAAAGTGGTTCTTGCCCGAGATGAATCCGCCAACCTCAACCGGGTCGTTCTCAACGAAGTCGGCAATCTCACGGGCAAGTGCCGGCGTCATGAACTCATCCGCGTCAAGAAACAGAATCCAGTTATGGCGGGGTTGTGTATGATCAAGTGCCCAGTTGCGTTGCTGCCCGAAATCCTCAAACGTCTTCTCGAAGACCCGTGCATCGGATCGAATCGCGCGAACGCGAGGAATTGTGTCATCGGTGCTGTGGGAATCGACAACGATCACGTCATCGGTCCAGGGAAGTCTTGCAATACAACGCTCGATGTTGATCGATTCGTTATATGTGAGAATAATGACTGAAACCGGGATCACGCCGGTGAACCTCCCAGAATTCGATCATACAGGGCAAGCGTGCGACTTGCGATCTTCCGCCATGTAAACCGGCGTGCAACGAGTTCCCGTGCCGCATAACCCATTTGCCCGCTCTGACCGTTGCTTCGCAACACGTCTAACACCGCCTCGGAAAGACTCTGTGCGGTCGTGTCGACAACGAATCCCGCACCGGCGTTTTTCACTTCCGGAATGTTACAGCACTTTGTGATGACGACCGGAAGGCTCGACGCCATGGCTTCCAGAACAGCGACGGGAAGTCCCTCCGTCCACGAAGGCAGAATAAAAGCGTCGGCCGCGGCAAATGCATCGAGCTTTCCGGTCTCACGGACTTCTCCAATGAATTTCACTCGAGGAAGCTGCGAGAACAGACTTTCCGCCTCTTCCCGGTAGCCGGTTCCACCATCGTCTCCGGCAATGATGAGATCCACGTCCGGCAACTCCGCCTTGATCCGGCCCCAGGTATCCGCCAACAGGTCGAGACCCTTTTTGGGATGAACACGGCTCAGAAACAGGAGAATGCGTCGGTCTGTGGGGATCCCGTGCTTTCGCTTGAAGGCGTCTCCGTCTCCCTGACCAAAGTCTTCGAGGCGAACGCCATTGGGTATGACGGCAATTGGTGCTCCGGCCCCAAACCGGCGCATTTGTCGTGCCTCCATGGGCGTAAGCGCCTGAAGTGCCGATGCCCGCTTCAGCCATGGTCCCTCCACACAACGCGTATAGATTGCTTTGCGGCTTCGGTGAATGGACAACGCACGGCTCTCCATCGAGCCCTGCGGCGCCACCACATAGGGAACTCCGCGGCGCCAGGCCGCTCGCATCGTCATCCATGTCGGAAAATTCCATACGGCATGGATATGGACAAGGTCGTAGTCTTCCACACGTTCGTGAATATCGAGTGCGTAGGGAAACGATATTCCGGGATTGTTAAACGGCAGAGTCATGGGGTATTCGCGCGAGTGTACGAGCGAATTGTCCGGCAGCACCGGGTTTCCACGGGGCTTTGCCACATGAAAAACGTCCGTTTCCACTCCCAGCCGGGCCAGCTCTTCGGTGAGGTTTTTAACGATATGAGTGGTGCCGGAGGAATTTGCCATCCCGCGACAGACATGAAGAACTTTCATCCGGACGCCACCGGTATGCGGGTTTTCTCAGCGCACTCCAGGGCGCTGGCGAGACCCTCGGCAAATCGGGCAGGCGACCAGTCCGCCACGATTCGGCGGGACGCCGCTCCAAGATCCAAGCGCTCCTTGTCGCTGAGTGAGGCGATATCCGTCATTGCTCGTGCCATGGACTGATTGCTTTCCGGATCGAACAGGAAACCGTTCTCGCCGTGGCGGAGGAGTTCATGGGCCGCGCCGACGTTCACAGAGGAGAGAATGGGGAGCCCTGATGCCGCGGCCTCGTTGAGTACAAGTCCCCATGCCTCCGCTTTTGCCGGATGAATAAAGGCACTCGCGAGTCCGTAGCAGGCCGGCAGCTGTTCATACTGTAGGAACCCGGTCCAGACAACACCGTCGAGCTTGAGCGAATGCTCCAGTGCCCGAAGCTCTTTCGCCGTCTCGCCGCTGCCGGAAATCACAAGTCCCCATGGCTCACCGTCCGTGTTGCGGCGATAGACGTCGTAGGCACGAAGCAGTCCATCGATGTTCTTGCGAGGGAGAAAGCGCGTGTTACAGTAAAAGTAGCGCTCCGGCAAAGAAAGATCATGCCGCGTTTTTGTGCTGTGCTCACGCGCTGACCGGGCACCGTTGCTGAAGTGGTCATTATCGACCGCATCGTAGCCGAAGAAGATTCGCTCTGCGGGAAGACCAAGGCTCCGAACATATTCTTTGTGAGGAGTGCCGCCCACAAGGGCGGCATCGTATTTTTTTACCACGAACGACTTTGCCATTTCCTTCAGAGGATTCCTCTGGCGGCTCGATCGCAGCGTTTCTGACATGAGAATCGCGATCACATTGTTTCGGCGGCACCATTTGAGGGCGGCTTGTGCCTCCGGCACACCCCAGCCATTGATGGCGACCGCCCGTGGAGAAAGGTCTGAAAGAATTTGTCGGACGCCCTCCGCAATTCGCTTCGCGGAAAGACTCGCGTAGTCTTCGTTTGTAAAAATCGTATGCCGATGAAATCCGTCCGCACCCTCGGTCACATCCCACGCGTAGTCGGAATCGGTACGAGCGATCTCAATTCCGTGTACGGACAAGTCACTCTCGGTAAATCGGTGTCCCGCGGCGCGAAGACGGGCAAGATGATACGGACCGAACCGCATCCAGATCACGGCAATGGCGGGGGAGGACATCATTTGGTATCGAGGGGTTTTACCACCATAACATAAAGAGAAAACGGCGTCTTTGGATTCTTGGGATCGAAGGGAAGAAACGGCAGCGAAAGAAAAAAGAGAGGCAGACCGGCAACAGCCCCGAACCTCTCCTGCATTGACTTGATCCGCGAGTTGAAAGCCTGGCGTATCGGTCCACCCAGACCCTCCGACTTTTCGACACGAAACCCAATCGGTTCGAAGAGCTGCCGGTACGTCTCCATTGTATAGCCCGGCCGTACGTGCCCTCCCTTTTCATCGTGATCCAGAGGAAACGCAATGTTGTAGGGATGCTCGGCATTGGGAGAGGTGATGTGCAAACGCCCACCCGGTTTGAGCAGTTTCCAGAACGTTTCGCATACGCTTCGGTCATCGCGAATATGTTCAAGAACCTCCGTGCAGATAATTTCGTCGAAGTGTCCGAACTCATCGATGAGCGGTTGAGAGTCGTACAGATTGTGATTCCGAAACGAGAGTCGCTTCTCCGGAATTCCATGATAGTCATTAAAAAGATGTCTGCAGCCGTTCACTTCCTTGTCTTTCAGTGTAATGCCGACGACTCTGCTTCCGGCTTTGAAGGCTTTCCAGGAAAGCATGCCGTTTCCACAGCCCGCATCCAGGACCGTTCCTTCTGACCGGCTTTGGAAGTGCCGGGGTATTCTTGCGTAGCGGATGCGCGCATGCAGGTTTATTCCCGGATAGATCAGCCAGCGAATTTTGTCTTTCATCTCTTCACCTTGGACGGCAACGCGCTGAGCGCGTCCATGAGCGTGGATTGATAGCGGGAAAAGGAAAACTCGCGGCTTCGGCGGCGGGCGCCAACGGAGAGTTGATTCCACAGCGCCGGATCGGACCGCAATCGATCAAGGCGGTCTGCGATTGCCTGGGAATTGCGGACGGGAACGACAAAACCGCTTTGCCCATCTTCCACCACGGATCCCGCATTGGGGGTTGTAATCACCGGAACGCCACGGGCGAGAGCTTCGTGGCACACATTCGCGGAACCCTCCGACAATGTTGGGAGCAGAAGGACATCTGCCCACGCGTACTGTTCCTCCATTTCCTCACGTGGAACCATGCCTCGAATTTCAGTTACCGAAGCAAGTTGCTCAGCAGCCTCGTTTGCAAGCCAGGACGAACCGGCAAGGCGAAATTCAATTCCGGGAGTTTTCAGTTTCCTGCACGCCTCCACGATATACTGCACGCCTTTTCTCAATTGAAGTGTTCCCGCCATCAAAACATGAAGGGATTCATGGCCGTTGTGTTTTTTTTCGACAGACTCCTGAGAAGCTTCTCCGTGACCATACGGAACGACACGGCACTTCGGCCGGTGCTTTTCCGGCAGAGTGGAAACCACATACTCCGAGCCACAGACAATAACATCCGCAAGAGACCACTCTTCCTCCTCGCGTTCCGCCATTTCATGAGCGCCGGCCGTTGGGTAGGCGTTTTCGTTCTCCCACCCCGGCCAGCGTTCAAACTCCTCGGTCAGCAGCTTGATGTCATGGCGCAGAGAGGCGGAGGTCTGATCGAGGATGCGTGTGAGCCCTGCTTTCTCTGCCGCATTCAGAATTTCCAGCCCCGCTCCGTTAAAGGTATAGACCGCGTCGGCGTCTTCGAAACCCTCGGTAACAACCGCGTTTCCAAAATCCCGATTCTGCATCACCCAGGCCGCGAACCGATCGTCTCCGTGCGTTCTCTTCCTTCGAGCCACGCTGACGACTCCGCTTGTGCACCTTACGCGATTCGGAGGCAGGCCCGGATTTCGGCCAAGTAGAGACCGGACTTTTTGAAATTTGGAGAACACACCTGCAACACGGCGGACGGAATTGGAAACAAGCGCCACATCAGTA
>JANQSL010000164.1 GCA_028284075.1 Candidatus Sumerlaeia bacterium
GTTTTCGTTCTAACCGTGCTGACCACCTCGCCGTCTGTCTGGCTCGGAGGCTTGCCGACTCGAACAGGCGAGGAAATTCAACGTCCCATCCAGGCGGAAGCGCCCTTCTCTTACTTTCCGGTCAATTACCTCGAGGAATGGGAAAAGAAACGCGCCCGGGAACACACCCGTGTTTTTGTCTACGAGCCGGCGGTTCGCCACGACCGCATCGAACGCATTGAGCGTGTTCTTGAGTCAGCGGAGGAACTGAATCCCGGCAGTCACCTCGCGACAGCTTTCGCCGAAGTGGATGAACAGCTCGAGGAGTGGTCGCCGGAAGAACTCGAAATTCTTGCCGACCTTGCGGACGATGAGCGGTTCCGGAACGGAACTCGGGCCGTTCTGGAACGACTCTACAACAACACACTCATCGCCAGCATTACGGACGCGGCACGTTATCGGGCAAACACAGGCAATCGCCGTGTCGTTCAACCGGAGCAGTCCGAGTTCCTCGGAGAAGACATGCGCATCACCGTCTGGCGCGATGAGACGGATATTGAACTGAGCAATCTTCTGCGCCGGGAGCTTGGCGCAGTCATCACGGACAGAATCGACACTTCAAAGACCGCAGACTTTCCGGATTCGCCCCACGGCCAGGTCGCTATGCGCCTGCTGATGCTTGGCGTCGCCTCAAACCTCACATTTGATGAAGAAGCATCGAAGAGGCATTATGATTCATTCCCTCCTCCACGGCCTGTTAACGTTGAGCGCGGCACCCTCCTCGCACCCCAACCTGTTCAAGCCGGAGGCGAAAGCCCCGCCACAACCTACCCCCACGCACTGACCAACGAGGAGTCTCACCTCCTTACAGCCTATTCACAGGCGTTGCGAAAGGTTAACACGGCAAAATTCGCCGCACAGGTCCTTTTTGTTTTTATCGCATTCATGATCATCTCCTTCTTCGTGATGAAGTTCAGCCGCGAACTGGGATTCAACAGCAACACCATTCTCATACTGGCGCTGCCGGTGCTCCTCGCCCTGATGCTCGGTCGACTCTTTCTTCTCCTCGCCGGCAACGGAGGAGAATACGCCGGTTACGCCTTCCCAGCCGGTGTCATTGGAATTCTTGGTGTCCTGCTGCTGGACGTGCGTCTCGCCATTCTTCTCGTGACATGGGGGTGCCTGCTTTTCGGACTGGAGGCCAACCTTGAGTATGAGTTCGTCATCGTCGGCCTCTTCGGCGGTTACGCGGCCGTTGCCGCTCTGTATAACTTTCGCGAGCGGCGGGAGGTTCTCTACGCCGGTCTGCTCATCGGCCTGACCAACGCCGCCACGATCAGCATCCTGCAGTTTATTGGCGATTCCGAACTCGATCCGGTCACCGCCGCCGTCATCGGCGCACTTTCCGGCATTATGTGTTCTCTTATCAGCTTCGCGGTGCTGCCGGTTTTCGAGGTCGCTTTTCGAATCACAACGGACATGCGCCTCCTGGAACTCTGTGGACTGCAGCATCCTCTGCTCAAGCGCATGGAGGAAGTCGCCCCCGGTACGCTGCAACATACCCTCAATGTGGCAAAACTGGCGGAATCCGGCGCGAGCGTGATTGGCGTCAACTACCTCCTGGTGCGCGCGGGATGTTACTTCCACGACATCGGCAAGATGGCCAAACCGGAGTACTTCACCGAAAACCAACTAACCTCCGAGGACAAAAAGCGGCACAATGACCTCAAGCCGCAGATGTCCACACTCATCATCAAGAATCACGTTAAAGAGGGTATTGAACTCGCAAAACAACACAACCTTCCACCCGTCGTCACCGCGTTCATCGCGGAGCATCACGGCACCACACTGATTGAATACTTCCATCGCAAGGCACAGTCACAGTTCCACGATGGCACCCTCAAGGAACCCGTTCGGCAGGACGATTATCGTTATCCCGGCCCGAAGCCGCAATCCATCGAAACCGCTCTCGTCATGCTCGCGGACACGGTGGAGGCAACAGCCACTGCAAAACTCAGCGGCCGGACAGTCCGGGAAGACGACATCCAGCAGATTGTCCGCAACGCCATCACCCACAAGTTCAATGACGGACAGTTTGACGACTGTAACCTGACGCTTCGCGACCTCAACCTGATTCGCGAATCGTTCATCAAGACACTGCGCAGCCGCTTCCATTCGCGCATCGATTATCCTGGAACAAAACGGGACGATCGCCCCGACAGACCTTCGAAGCGTCCGAAAACACAGAGCGATGCTTTCAAGACGACTCAGTCGGAAGGTGACGAGGACACTCAGCGGCTTCGGCAGATCGCCACGACGGGCTAACGGTCCGTCGCGAGTTACCAGCCAGGCGAACTTCTGAACTTGCGCGGCCTTTCAATGGCTTCGGTTTTTCCGACGCTTTGTCTTTTTGCGCTTCGGTTTTTCGTCGCTCATCCTCACAAGCTGTATCTTGCAGAGAGCCCACAGCGGTATACAAAGAACCAGCTTCGCAAGCCCGCTCGAGTAGAGAAAGAACAGGTGCCTGCTGGTTCTGATCCGCGAGGCGAGATTCTGAATCCCGGTGGGTTCCGCAAACGGATCACCGGGAATGCCGCCCGTCAGTTGTGCCGCAACCCATGCAACGAGCTTCGGATTCAGATTCATGAACCAGACCTGCAGCCCCTGCATCAACAGAATTGCGGCAACGACCGGAACAAGGGTCGACCAGCGAACGCGGAACCACAGCGCAAAAAACAGCGCGACAAAACAGATCAACGCGCCGTTCAGCGAACCCTCAAACAGAATACCCGCGATGTAGATCATCGGATGGGGCTGCCAGGCCTCAACACGTGCATAACTCTCCATGATGCCGGGAGCCAGAACGCCCCCCGTGTACACGACCAGAAGAAGTGCCGAAACAAAAAACGGCACCGCGATCATCCCCCACAGGAATTCCGCCGGCGTCAGAAACGTCGTGCGAAAAGGCCTGTAGAGTCCTGCATCCCGAAAACTGATCAGCGCGCGCCATACCATCAGCAGTGGCAGAATGGTGCTCGGCCGGAAAACCAGATCCACCATTCGATCCGCATAGCCTTTCCCCCGCCCGGTCCCGAAGAGTTCGGCGAATCGCGCACGGAGACCCGCGAGATCCGATGTCACCTTCAGCAACACCGGATGATCCAGGCCAAAAGGTGCTGTGGGACTCTTGCTCAGATACAGCAGAACGATCCCGAGCAATGTGAGCAAAACGATTCCAAGGTATGTAAAGGGCTTCGCTCTCCAGCGCCGGAACTCCGCCACAACGATCGGATTGAACACCCGGCCTTCAAAGCCCGGAGACAAGATCTCGCTTTCATCCACCAGAGGCGCTCCACAAAAGTCGCCCGTCTCCGCTGGCGAGAGTGGCGGATCCAACGATTCTCTGGCGGAGTTCCGATCCTGCATCACAACCTTGTCGTTCTTGATCTCGACGGCACTCTCGTCGACGCGTTTTCCGATATCGCCGCCGCGGTGAACCATGCCCTCGCAATCCATGACATGCCGCAGCATGACTTGTCGGCCATCATGGGATTCGTCGGCAACGGTCTTTCCAAACTCGTCGAGCGCGCCCTGCCCGCTGCAGACAACAACCACCATGCCGGCGTTCTCGCCGCAACTCGCGAATACTACGCCGCCCACCCCGCCGATTGCGCCCGCGTCTATCCCGGCATGCGGGAAGCCGTCTCGAATCTTCGTGCCGGCGGTTGTGCGACCGCCATTCTCAGCAACAAGTCCGACGGCATCGTCCAACAAATCATCGATGCTCTCGAACTTCGCTCCCTCTTTGATGCCGTTGCGGGCGAACGCGACGGCATACCGATAAAACCCGATCCCGCGGCGCTGCTGGAATTGAAGCACCGTACCTCTGCCGCACGCGTGGTCATGGTGGGTGACGGCGATCCGGATCTGAATGTCGCACGCAACGCCTCGGCGGGTTTCGTGGGCGTAACCTGGGGCGTGTCTCCCGAAGAAAAGCTGACCGGGTACGGCTCTCTCGCACGGTCGCCCGGCGAAGTTCCCGACGCCGTTCGCCATGAACTTCACCGTCTTTCCTGAGTTGCCCCCCGGACATCTCCTTGCGTCCACCCCGGCACCTCTCCATCTATAGCCCCATCAAAGAATCGAAACCGCAACATACCACTGAGCTCCCACCATGACAGACCCCATTTTCAAGATCGGCTTGATCGGCGCCCGAGCCTTTACCGCTCGCGAGTTGCTCCAGATTCTGGCCCGTCATCCTCGGGTCGAAATATGCGCACTTCAGGCGCGTGTTGAACGACCGACGCCCGTCGGCGATGTGTTCGGCAATCTCCGCGGTCTCGAATTTCCCGACATCGGGGAAATCGACCTTGCGCGGCTGACGAAGGACCTTCACGCGGTTTTTCTTTGTCTGCCTCATACGGCTGCGGCGCAGCATGCCGCTCCGCTCCTTGAACGCGGACTGCGCGTCATCGATCTCAGCGCGGACTTCCGTTACAAGGATCTCAAGACGTACGAACGCGTCTATGGAGTCAGACATCCCGCGCCCGAGCTTCTCGCAAAAGCCGTTTACGGTTTACCTGAAACCCGTCGTCCCTCCATCATTGGGGCATCCCTGATCGCCAATCCCGGATGCTATCCGACCGCCACCGTTCTCTCTCTCGCGCCCCTGATGAAACGTGATCTTGTTGTGCCCGGCAGCATCATCGCCGACTGCAAATCAGGTGTCAGCGGAGCGGGCCGCACACCCACGGACGGCACTCACTTCTGCAACGCCAATGAAAGCCTGAAAGCCTACAAAGTGACGGAACACCGCCACGAATCGGAAATTGAGGACCAGGTGTCGCGCCTTGCGGGTGAACAACATGCCGTCACGTTCGTGCCGCACCTGATTCCCATGGACCGCGGCATGTACGCGACAGTCTATGCACAGCTGAAAGAACCCGTTACCGCTGAAAACATCCAACGCATGTTTGAAAGCTACTATGAAGGCGAACCTTTTATTCGTCTCCTGCCGGACAATGTGCTGCCCGACACCAAAAACGTTGCCTCCACCAACTTCGTCGACATTTCGGTTCGCGTGGACCACAAGCGGCAGCGTCTCATCATCACGACCGCCATCGACAACCTCGTCAAGGGTGCCAGCGGTCAGGCGGTGCAAAACTTCAATGTCAGCTTCGGCCTGCCCGAGACCCTGGGACTGATTTAGAAACCAAAACGTCGTCTCCTCCATCACGAAGCCGCGATGAGTTGTGGTACGGACCTTGTTTGTTCCAAACAGGCTCGTATCACAGTGCGACTTCCTGCTGTCTGATGAAGACGGCAATTCATCCGAAAGAGGTCATCAACCGAATGACAATCACTGTCTATCGACTCGGCTTTATCGCGGCAGGCCTTGCCGCCCTTGTGAGCATGACCGGATGCCGAACCCTTTCGGTGAACTCCGACATCGCCAGGACACTTGAACCCGTTGCTTTTTCTGACAGGCAGTGGACGGGCATCGCGGTTTCCCGCGATAAACGGATTTTCGTAAACTACCCTCGCTGGTCCGATAACGTCCCGCTCTCCGTGGCGGAACTCGTCGATGGGAAACCGGTTCCCTATCCATCACAGTCGCTCAACGAATGGACCCGGGATAAAGACCCGTCTTCTCACTTCGTGTGCGTGCAGGCGATGTACATCGATGATCTCCAGCGGCTCTGGATACTCGATCCCGCCAACCCGAAGTTTCAGGGAGTTGTCCCTGGCGGCCCCAAACTTCTGCAGGTGGATCTTGGAACCGATCGGGTTGTGCGGACGATTTCCTTCCCGCCGGATGTTGCCGGACCATCCAGCTACCTGAACGATCTTCGCGTCGACGTGAAGAGAGACATGGCCTACCTGACGGATTCCGGCGACGGAGCTCTTCTTGTTCTCGATCTCAATACCGGCAGGGCGCGTCGTGTGCTGGACGACCATCCCTCCGCACACTCAGAGGATATCCTTCTCACAATCGGAGGCGAACCATGGTTGATAAACGGCAACAAACCGCAGGTTCACGCCGATGGAATCGCGTATGACCCGAACAGCGACACGGTCTTTTTTCAGGCTCTCACGGGACGAACCATGTACAGTATCAATGCGGCCGCACTGAGGGATGCGAGCCTGGACGAGCAGTCTTTGCAGCAACAGGTGAAAACCGTCGGCCGGACGGGCTCCTCCGACGGTCTTCTCCTCGGCCCCGACGGCAAAATCTACATTTCAGCACTGGAGCGTGATGCGATTCTCCGAACGACACCGACGGGAGATGTGGAAACGGTCGTGCAAAGTGATGCCATCGCGTGGCCGGATTCCTTCAGCCTTGGCCCTGACAATCAACTCTACTTCACAACCGCGCGAATTCATGAGGGAGCGGAACCTCGGGATCGATACGGGATCTATCGGATATCGCTGGAAGACTAGCGGCTCCGGTGCGGTAATCACAAACAACAGCCTCTGTCACCCTCTTCATGCGAACTATCTGTAGCCCTTCAAATACTTCCGCTGTGCCTTGAACATCTCCAGCGTCATGTCACGGATCTCGGCCAGCGAACAGACGGCGCTCGTCAACGGATCGAGATACAGCGCATGAATCGCGGCCTCCACACTCTTCTCTATCGCCGCCTTTGCACCCAGATCGAACACCGACATGTTACTGCGGCACACGGCAGCCATGTGCGGCGGCAGATTTCCGTATGCCGTGGGGTGCACACCGTTCTGATCCACAAGACATGCAACTTCCACACAGCCGTCATGCAACAGATTCCCGATCAAAGGCCCCGCTCCGCGATGATCGTTCATGACATTGCCGTGAAACTTGTACGTCACGTTCTTTTCCCGCGCCTCAATGATGTACGATGCATATTCCCAGGAACGCTGTTTCGGCAACTCAACCTTTCCCGCCAGGGCTTTGCGGCGCCAGTCGTCCGACTGCTTCCTCCACTTCGGCCAGTCTCGCGCATAAAAACCTGACTCACCGCCGTAACGCGGCACCATATATTTCTTCACCAGATCCCTGCGCTTGCGATACCATGGCAAATACTCGCTCAAGTGACCGCTGGACTCCGTTACGAACGCCCCAAAGTGAATCATCACATCCTTGCGCACACGGTCCCAAAACTCCTTCGCCTCACCCGGAACGGGATTCTCCAGATCCTTCTTCGCCTGACGAATCAGCTTCGGGTACAGACTTCGTCCCTTGTGCTCCAACTTCGTGAACCACGCCAGATGATTAATGCCGGCACATTCCCACACCATCTCCGCATGGGGCACTTTCGCGCGATCCGCGAGCTGATGACTTGTTCCCTGAACACTGTGGCAAAGGCCCACGACGGGAATGTCGCTGCTTCGTCCCGCCGCCAGACACATCATGTTCATCGGATTCGTGTAGTTCAACACGATCGCACCAGGACAAAGCCGCTCGGCGTCCTTCAGAATTTCCAGGAACACGGGAATCGTCCGCAGCCCTTTGAACAAACCGCCTGGTCCGATTGTGTCACCGATACACTGGTCCACACCATACTTTTTTGGAATATCGTTATCGTGACGGACACATTCCAGGCCGCTTACTTCCATCGTGCAAATCAGATAATCGGAACCGCCCATCACTTTGCGTCGATCCGTTGACGCTTTCACGAGGGACGAACTGTAGCCGCGTGCCTCCGCGACAAGCCGCACCACCCTGTGCATGACCTCCAGGCGCTTCCTGTCGATGTCCACCAGCACCAGCTCAATGCCCTGACTCCCCGGCATGCTGAAGAGATCATTGGCGAGAATCGGCGTGAAACCGCTCCCCGCACCCAGCACCGTCACCTTGATCGGACGGTGAAACGTTCCATCCATTCCGGTCTTGTCTTCCATCGGACGCGAATGAGCAACATGCCCCTCGCCTGCCTTGGCCCTGGCCATAGCGAACTCCCGTGTGAATTTGCCGGCTGCACTGGAGCGAAAGCGGTTGCGCGGGTAAACGGAAATGCGATCCGCTCGGGGAGTGTGTTCCTCTCCATCAGCATACGGAAATCCGCACTCTCGGGCATTTCAACCGCACCCTTGCCTCCTCCGGACCTCCAGGCCGTTCTCCCATCTCTCAAGACTCGGGTAACCCGGCACGTTTTCCGCACGAGGGAAAACATCAGTCGGAACGATAATATCTTTTGCGGATACCCACGCAGGAAGGTCGTGTCATGAATAGAAAAGCCGTAACCGGCCTTGCTGGCGCGGCTGTGGCAGTACTTGCCATTGTGGCCTTGCTGACTGTCCTGCGGGGTGGGAGACCCACCGTTGTGGAAGACCAGCCGGAGCGCGTTGTCGCGGCAAAACCGGAGCCGCGTGCCGAATTGTCAGTCTCTTCAGCCCCGTCCGCGGTCACATCTTCGTCTGTTGTCCTCGAAGCGCCTGTTTCCGCCCCGATTGTCGAAGAACAGACTCTGCCGGAACCAGCGCCTGCGCTCAAAGCCGTCCCCGAGCCGGAAACGGCTCCCGATGTCCTGCCGGTCATCACCGTTCGTGTAATCGAGGAGGGCACGGAGGTGCCGCTCCCGAACGTCAGAGTCCGACTGACGACCGATCTTGAGGAGTCGGAAAACGAGCTTCCCATCCCGGGCCGCATCGGCCGCTTCAATCAGGATACCAACGAAGAGGGCATCGCGGTCTTTGCCGAAGCGCCACCCGACACGTATCGCGCAACCGCCCGCATCGGTTTTGGCCCCCGCGCCTCGGCGGAAGACATTGTCGAGGCGAGAATGAACGGAACCCACGAACTCGAGATCCTCTTTCCCGCAAAGATCAAGTACCTGTGCCGCCTTCTTGACGAAGAGGAAAACCCCGTTACCGGCCGCGATATTGAAGCGGGAGTCGCGCTTCCCGGCGGTGGCGGTGGACGAGGCGGCATCGCCTTCGGTGGATTCAACTGGGGCGTCGACTGGCAGGAAGTCACAACGGACTCCGATGGATACTTTCATCTCGCCGCCTATGAAGGCAGCCGAAACGCCGCCGTTCGCACGGAAGGCCCCGAGTTGTTTACCAGCAAAGGTGGCCGCGGCTTCTTTCGCGGACGCCGGGGGGGAAATACCGACGGGCCCTGGACCAATCCTTACTTCCACATGGGACGGCTCGACCCCGAGGGAGAAACCGTCTTTACCATTCGCGAAGAGGTCGTGGTCGCAACGGGCATTCTCGTCAACGCACCCGACCCCGTGAGCGGAACCGGCTACTTCGCGCGAATACGCGGAGGTTCGGCATTCTATCCGTCACTTCCCGTCGAGGAAAACGAGTTCCAGTTCTCCATCACTCCCGGCACGACAGCTCAAATCGAGATTGGCCAGGAAATCGACACCAACGGAAGCCGTGATCGGAACACGATGGAGAAAAACGTCTCCATCGAGTTTCCGGAAGAAGCGGGCCCCTTTGAATTCGAGATTGTGTTCGAGGAGCGCGAGTTTGTCGAAGGCGTTGTCTATATGCCGGATGGAGAGCCAACGGAAGGCGTCACGATTCTCGCCATGGGAGCGCGGTCGGCGGAAGAAACAGGCATGACAATGAACGCCAACACCGGTCGCTGGGGCAACTGGGGTGGCCGGCGTGGAAACAGCGACAACCCGCAGATTGTCTCCGAACCGACCGACGACGACGGGCGCTTCCGGATGGAACTCCCACCGGCGGAATCCTACACGTTCTCCACCGAAACGGAGACGTTGCCGGAGGACGCAAAGGGCAGCGATCCCGCGACTCTGTCCTGGACCGAAATCGCTGCCGGCGCGGAACTGGAACTCTGGCTTAAGACGTCATCGTATATTTGGGGAGAGGTGCTGGATGCGCGTGGCTACCCTGTTCCGGAGGCCCAGGTGAACCTGCGCGGACCCGACATCCCCTGGAACTCTCCGGACTTCCGCGCCTTTACGGACGATG
>JANQSL010000195.1 GCA_028284075.1 Candidatus Sumerlaeia bacterium
ATTTCTCATGGGCGGGAAGCGTACTGATCCGGTCCCTTGTGACTAACGCGGGCTGACAGGCGGACGATCATCATCGTCATCGTCGTCGCCGCCATCATCGTCGTCGTCGAGAATCAAAACGGCGGCGGTGGTTCCGCCCACGGCGGCGGCACCGCCAAACCAAAGCCAGAAGCCGCCGATCAGTTGATCATCGGTCACTTCCTGAACAGCCTGGGGAGGCGGAATGGAGGTTCCAATCTGGGACAGAAACCGGCGAGTGGGGTCCAGCAACCACTGTCCCGCGGCGTTGCGTACGAACGTAACGACTTCTCCGGGTGCAATTACGGCGAGCTGACGACCGGCAGCATCCTTGACCGCCGCCATGCCGTTGGCCACGGCGATTTTAACGGCTTCGTCAGCGGAATGGTCCACGAGAACGGCGGAGCCAGGGCCTTCGCCGGCACTGGGAACGACGCCGGCTTCACGGCGCGGGAGCGGAGCAATCAGGAGTTCCTCGCAAGCGACGGACATGGGAACCGAGCCACCGAAACCGGCAACAACGGCGCCGGTGTCCAAGCGAACCCGGTCTGCCGTCTCCATGACCGCAGTTGTTTTGCCATTGAGCACCAGGAGGTTGTCCTCCGGCATGCGAACAACCAGCCGTTCAAGATCCGTCCTGAGAAGATCTCCCTCACGAATTTGCGTGAGCGTGCCGGAGGCAGCGGACATAACCTCGTCATTACGCTCGATCACAAAAGCTTCTTTTGATTCGGCAAGACCAACCCAGCTGATCCGGTCGGCAAAGGTGCTGGCGGAAATTGCGAGGAAGGCAATGACGGCGCTCAGGCGTTGCTTGAACATGGGTATCGTTTCCAAACTCCGGGAACCTGATTCTCTTTTTCGAGCGTTCCGCCCCAACCACTGTCCAGTCAAGGGCGAATCCCTGTGCGAAACTTCCACAGAAGTGGCTTGATTTCAAGCCACTCGGGTCTGGACGCTGGGCCAAGCAACTGAACGGATGGTGGCGAATTGCCAGCTCAAACGGATAACAAGGGCCGTGACAATCACGAGGATGCTCCTGAAGCTGCCCGGGAGAGCTGGTACGCACTCAAGGTGCGTTCCGGGCAGGAGTATCATGTTTGGGAAGAGCTGAGACTTGACGAGGGTATGGAAACCCTGTTCCCGGTTTTTGGCCGTGAGGGAATCGATGCGCTGTCCCGATGCCGCCCTCCGGATCGGGACGCGATTCTTTTTCCGGGCTATCTTCTGGTCCGTGTGGCACTGACCCCCGAAATGCGAAAGAAAATCGAATCCGCGGATGGCGCCAGCCATTTGCTGAACCCTTCCAGGCCAAGTCCGATTCCCGAGCATGAGATCTCTCTGGTGCGCCATGTCATGTCTCTGGATCGCTCTCCGCTGCTTGGGGAGGCCCCGCAAAAGGGCAGAGTGGCGGAGATCGTTGAGGGGCCAATGGAGGGTGTGCGAGGTTATGTCACGTGGCGAAACCGGCACCAGGCACGAATCGCCACGGTGCCCCGGTTTGCGGGCGGACGCGCTTTGGAGGTCGTTGTTCCACTGAAACTGATTCGAGTCGGAGATTATGACAACGGCGACAAACCCTATTCTCCGCGATCCCGGGGTGGACGCCGTGTGAAGCGTTCGCGGGAATGGCAGGAACGCCGTTCCCAGGCTGCGTAACGCGGCCTTTCCGCCTTGACACACAGTGGTCGGGCCGAAGCCATGACGCGGGCCTCAGGTCCGGCTTGTTTGGCGCCTCGAAAGAGCTCCCGAAGTCCGGTGGATTTTGAGTCGAAGCCTGACGAATCGCCATTCAGTCACCCGGCTTTTTCCGAGCGGATGGTCCGGCAAGAGCACGGATCGACGGAAAGAGCGTGGATTCGATTACCCACCTCAACCAAGGAGTCAGTTTCGATATCATGACCTTCAAGAAGCGTATCCTTTGCATTGGCGCCGGCTATGTCGGCGGTCCGACCATGGCGGTTATCGCCGACAAGTGCCCGGATGTTCGTGTAGAGCTGGTGGATATCAATGCGGAGCGCATTGCAGCGTGGAATTCCGACGATCTTCCCATCTATGAGCCGGGCCTCGATGAGGTCGTGAAGCGCAACCGTGGCAAGAACCTGTTCTTCACCACGGAAACAGACAAGGGGATCACGGAATCCGATATTATCTTTGTGAGTGTGAACACCCCCACAAAGACGTTCGGGCAGGGAGCGGGTCTGGCGGCGGATCTTCAATACTGGGAAAAGACGGCGCGCCAGATTTTGCGGGCCTCGACGTCGGACAAGATCGTTGTGGAGAAAAGCACGCTGCCGGTGCGCACGGCGGAAGCGATGGATCGTATTCTCAACTCCAACGGCTCCGGTCCGCATTTTGAGGTTCTTTCAAATCCGGAGTTCCTCGCGGAAGGCACGGCAATTGAGGATTTGCTGGATCCCGATCGCGTTCTCATCGGCGGAATGAACACGGACACCGGGCAGAAGGCGCTCGATTCGCTCGAGGACGTCTATGCCGCCTGGGTGCCGCGAGACCGTATCATTCGCACAAACGTCTGGAGTTCGGAGCTGGCAAAGCTGGTCGCCAATGCGTTCCTGGCACAGCGCGTTTCGTCCATCAATGCAGTGTCGGCTCTTTGCGAACGCACGAGTGCGGACGTGAATGAAGTGGCTCACGCGATCGGCCGCGACTCACGAATCGGTTCCAAGTTTCTCAAGTCCTCGGTGGGATTTGGCGGTTCCTGCTTCAAGAAGGACATTCTGAACCTTGTTTATATCTGCCGCCAGCACGGCCTGCCGGAGGTTGCCGACTACTGGGAGCAGGTCGTACGGATGAACGAGTACCAACAGGACCGTTTCGTCGGCCGCATGATCAGTGAAATGTTCAATACTGTGGCCGGGAAACGCATTGCCGTGTTCGGTTTCGCTTTCAAGGCGGACACGGGCGATACACGTGAGTCACCGGCCATTCGAGTCTGCAGGCATCTGCTGGAAGAGAGAGCGGAGGTGTGCATCACGGACCCGAAGGCGTTGAAGAATGCCAGGTACGATCTGGGACAGGATACTCCGGGCGTGACTTATGAACCCGACCCCTACAAAGCGGCGGAGGGTGCGCACGCAGTGGCCATCATGACGGAATGGAGCGACTTCAAGTCTCTTGATTACAAGCGCATTCACGACACAATGGCGAAGCCGGCATTCATCTTCGATGGTCGCAACATTCTCGATCATGACAAACTGTTCGACCTCGGTTTCAATGTGTACCCCATCGGCAAGGCGGCCAGGACTCATCACTAATTCTTCGGACCGGACTCGATGCGCAATGTTGTAATGCCGGGATCGGGGCGCAGCGGATCCAGCATGATTGCGGGAAGTCTGGCGAGGGCGGGTTATCACACCGGCCCGGAACCGGTTCCCGCAAACGATCAAAACCCCGAAGGGTTTTTTGAAAGCAGTCGCGTTAATCTGATCAATCACCGTCTGATCCTTGCGGAATCCTCCGTCAGCAAATGGATTGAGTGTCGCGATGCTGAATCACGCCTCCGTTTTTTTCACGAATCGTGGGTGATGGAACCGCGCCGTTCCTCTTTGGGAAAAGGAGCGGCGTTTCTGGTGGCCCGGCGGGAATACGGCGCCATGCGTGCCGTGACGGAGCAAAAGCCCTATTGTCTCAAAGACCCACGCTTCAGTCTCACTCTTCACCATTGGAAGCCGTTTGTGAACGACGCGGTTTTTGTCGTTCCGTTTCGTCATCCCTCCACCGTGGTTGAAAGCACACGGCGCTTTTTTCAATCAGTCCACGGAAGAGATTTCGATTCCGCTCGCCTGTTCAGAGCATGGGAGGCGATATGTTCAAGGTTGCTGCAATGGGCGAGGGAGGACAGCGGCAAGTGGATGTTTCTGCACTACGATCAGTTTTTACAGGGAGACGGGGCGGAGCGGCTCGGCAGATTTCTCGACTGCAGTATCGATCGCTCGTTCGCACGTCACGATCTGAATCGATCAACGGAGAGGGGCGGGGCGCCGGAGTCCTGCAGAAAAGCTTACGATGAACTTTGTACGCTTGCGGAGTGGAAATCAGATCATCAGGAAAATGACTCATGAGCACTGAAAAAACAGTCCTGGTCACAGGAGGAGCGGGTTATATCGGGTCACACGCAGTGCTGGCACTTGCGCGTGCGGGAGTCAAAGTTGTCGTGCTCGATAACCTTGTCTACGGGCATCGTGAGGCAACGGAGTGGCTCCATGGCGTTGAACTTTATACGGGCGACATTGGAAACCGTGAACTTCTCCGCAGGATTTTCGCGGAGCACCCCATCGATGCCGTTATGCATTTCGCGGCATATGCTTACGTGGGTGAATCCGTTACCAATCCCGGCAAGTACTATCTGAACAACGTTTCGGCAACCCTTGTATTGCTGGATGAAATGGTCGCGGCAGGGATTCTGAACTTCGTGTTTTCATCGACGTGCGCGACATACGGCGTGCCCGTAAAACTCCCACTGACGGAGGACCATTCACAGATACCAATCAATCCCTACGGACAGACAAAGCTGATGGTCGAGAAGATCCTTGCAGACTTCGACCGGGCACATGGTCTGAAGTCCGTGTGTTTTCGCTACTTCAATGCGGCCGGTGCCGATCCGGAGGGACGCATCGGTGAGATGCACGATCCGGAGACCCATTTAATTCCGCTGGTGCTGGACGCGGCTTCCGGAACGAGGGAATTCATTTCAATTTTCGGAACGGACTACGAGACTCCGGACGGCACCTGCATCCGCGACTATATCCATGTGGCGGACCTGGCGGACGCTCACTTGCTGGGGCTGAGTTTTCTGGAAAGCGAAAAACGCAGCATGAGTTTCAATCTCGGCAACGAACAAGGGACATCGGTGCGGGAAATCATCGATGCCGCGGTTCGTGTAACCGGAAAAGAAGTGCCCGTCAGGGAAGCTGACCGGCGTGAAGGCGATCCTCCGATTCTGGTCGGGAGTTCCGCACTTGCGGAGAGGACGCTGGGTTGGAAGCCACAATTCGGTGATATCGAAACAATCGTCCGGCACGCATGGCGCTGGCATCAGTCGAAGGCGTGGGCCAGGCCGGTTTCCGAGTGACTTCCAATTGATGAGTCTCACCGAAGGCCCGGTGGTTTGACATGAGCCCGGACGAAGAAGTCTGTCCTCTCTGCCAGGAGGCGAACTGGCAGATAATCGGAGAAGGGGACTGGCACCGGGATTCCATGGCGGCAGACCTGCCGGAGTATGTAAAGCAACGCCTCGATGTATTGTTCAATGTCTGGTATCCAAAGTCCGATTCCGTTCGCCTGACCTATGCCGTCTGCCGCTGCTGCGGCTTCGTAACGTACCTCCCGCGTCCGACGAATGAAGATCTGGATGCCAAGTACCGACATCTGAGCCAAACGGTCAAAGCCAGCCACGGCGCCGAAGTCTCGACCGCCGGCTCAGACCGGGAAAAAGAGCGGTCGAGACTTGTTTACAGGCATGTTTCAGCGCATGCCGCTGACGGTTTCAAGAGTGTGCTCGATTTTGGAGGAGGCGACGGCCGATTGATGCACGCGTTTCTTGCCGAAGGCTGTGACTGCACGCTGGTCGACTACGCGGAGCCGGCTCTGGAGGGAGTTCGCAAAGCCGGAAACACGCTCGATGAGCTGAAAAACGAAGAAACATTCGATGCAATCGTCTGTTCCCATGTCATGGAACATCTGGCGGATCCGTTGCAAATGACTCGTCATCTGAAGGACTATTCCCGACCGGGCGGTGTGGTGTATATCGAGGTCCCAATGGAAATCTGGAAGCGGCCTCCGATTCATTCCGAACCGGTCACTCATGTGAATTTTTTTACACGCTCAACGGTTCGTTTCATGATGGAGTCGGCAGGACTGACTGTCTTGTGGTGCGTGTTGGGCAGCCATCACCATCCCCTGGGGCACCGTACCGCCGTCGTTCGAGCAGTGGGGCGGCGCGATGAAGCACAGATAAAAGCCAGACCTTCCGGTTGTGGAGAAACCGAGATGCTCCTTCACCCCGGACTCCGGGAATACGTGCAGTATGCCAGAGTGGTCCCCGAAACGATGTGGCGTCGCATGAAAGGACGAATCGGACTGTCACATTGAAGAAGACTCTCGTTTCAATCATTATCCCCTGTTACAATGCAGAGAGTTTTGTCGGCGAAGCCATTGAGAGTGCATTATCACAAACCTGGCCTCATATCGAAGTTATCGTCATAGACGACGGATCGACAGACGGAAGTCTCAATATCATCAAGTCTTTCGGCGATCGTGTCCGGTGGAAAACCGGTCCCAATCGCGGTGGCTGTGCTGCGAGGAACAGTGGCCTTGAGTTGTCGCAAGGTGAGTTTGTCCAATTCCTCGATGCAGACGATTTGATCAAACCAGAGAAAACACGCCTTCAAATGGAAGCCATGCCCGAGCCAACAGGCTGGATGATCCCAAGTGGACGTGAAACCAGAACGGTCGACAGTCCCTCGGTCACATCAAGCTGGATCCCACCGGCATCGCCCACTGATCCCGTCGAGTATGTGTTGCGACACTCTCTCACTATCACACCGCTGCATGCTCGAGCGGATCTGGTCGCGATTGGAGGCTTTCGTCAGAGGTTGCACTGTGCACAGGAACGTGACCTCCATCTTCGACTGGCCTGTCATGGCATCAAATTCAGGATTGTGAAGGAATCGCTTTACATTCAACGGGTCGTATCAGGCAGCGTATCCTCCAATACTCTCGCCGTGCTCCTGCAGCATGAAGACGTTTTTCTGAAGGTTGAAGAGATACTTCGCGAAAAAAAACAGCTCACCCCGGGCCGTCAAAGGGCACTTGCCGGGGCATGGGCCCGGGACGGAAAATACCTTGTTGGTCGCGGTGACCGGGATTCCGCTCAACGTTTTTTCGAGAAGGCAAAAGAACTGGATCCACGGGGGATATCCGACGCATTTGAGGGCAAGTCAAACTGGCTTTATCGATTGTTTGGCCCGATGCTCGCACAACAATTCGTCGCTGCGAAGAGACGATGCTTCAAGAAGGAGAGTCGGTGAGCAAGGGGCAGTCTGAACCGCACCCTCTGGTTTCGATCATTGTACCCGCTTACAACAGGGCTGATCTTATTGATTCAACTCTGAACTCCATCTGTCGCCAGACATGGCGACCGCTGGAGGTTGTGGTCGTGGACGATGGATCAACGGACGACACGGTCGAGCGGGTACGGAGTTGGTTCCGCCAGGTTCAACAAGAGAGTGATTTGGATGTTCAAGTCATTTGCCAGGACAATGCGGGAGCACCGACAGCAAGAAACAGAGGTCTGGCGGAATCCGGAGGAGATTTCATCCTGTTTCTCGATTCGGACGATGAGCTTCACTCTGAAAAAGTCGAGAAACAGGTCCGTGCGTTGATCGCAAACCCTTCGTGGGATTTCTGCTATGGGCCGGTATCGATTCTGGAGGATCGCGACAGAGTTCCTTACGGCTACAAATCACTTTCAAAAATCGAGGCTGCAACGCGTCAACTTTCATGGCCCTTTTTTACAATCATGGGACCACTGATCAGACGAACCACTCTCACATCCATGGACGGTTTTAACGAAAGCCTTCCGTGTTGTCAGGACTGGGAGTTTCATACACGCCTGGTTCTGAGTTCCGATGCCTTCGGTTATGTTCCCGGAGCACTGGCGTACTATCGTCAGGGAGATATCGGGCGCTCCCGCATCTCAACAGGCCGGAGAAATCGCAAGTACGAGCTATCGAGAAAACCCTACCTGCGCGCCCGACTGATTCAACTCAGGTCCGCATGGCAACACGCATCCGGAGAGATTCGAAACACAGGCGGATACCGCTCGGAACTCGTGTGGCAGACGCTGCGAATCATGAAGTGCCGGTTCCTTGTCCATGGAAAGAACATCGGAGAGGAGTCAAGGTCCGCTCTGTGTCGGATTGCACAGGGAACAAAAATCGCGGTTCCGTTTTCCGTACTGAACTTCCTGATAAAGCGGGGGTTCCACCAGGTCGCGTGGTTCTTCTTCGCCCTGGCCGAATGGGTGTATTATCGAATTGCGGGAATACTCGGCAGATTCAGCCGAATGGCCCGGATGTGGTTTTGAACCGGCCGCTTCGCATTCTTCATTGCATACCGACTCTCGGGCCCGGCGGGGCGGATCGGTTCGTATCGCAACTTTGCGCCGTTCAATCGGAGTCGGGGCATTTCGTCGGACTGGCTGTTATCAACAAGCGTGTTGTGTTGCACGACCGAATTCCTGAAGGTGTGGAGTGCTTCGAGTTTGATTATGACTGCTCTCTGAAAAACATTCCGGGCATGATTCGGTTTCTGCGATCATTTCGTGCACTTCTCCGCAAATGGAGGCCGGACGTACTGCACTGCCACCTGTGGCCCGCCTGCCGATTTGCGACGGAAGCCGCACCTCGCAACCTGATTACCGTGTGGCATATTCACGACAGTCGTGAATGGCTTCACGGTCATGCGGTTCGGCACAGGTTTCTTCGTGGCTGGACATCGAATCTCGCCCGAAGAAGGCGTCCCACTTTTTTTTCCGTCTCAAGGGACGCGGCGGAAGCAACGGGAACAGCTCTGCGAACTCAACGAGGACGATTCAAGGTTCTTCCAACGGCCGTGGACATTCGGGATTTTCACGTGCGACAGCACGAGCAATGCATCTCCCCACAAATTGTTGCCACATCTCACTTTCAGAAAGGAAAGGGTCACACTGTTCTTTTGAAGGCACTGCGACTTCTGAAGGAGCGGGGACTATCCTTTCGCGCGGTTTTTGCAGGTGACGGTTCCGACCGGCCTTCAGTCATTCAGTCTGCCCAGGAAATCAACCTAAAGGATGATGTCGAGTTTCCCGGATGCCTTTCAGACGTGATCTCTCTGTTGAAAGAGTCGGATGTTTTCGTGCTTCCGTCGGTGGCAATGGAAGGCATGCCCATTTCGGTTCTCGAGGCGATGGCCAGCGGTTTGCCGGTTGTGGCAAGTGATGTTGGGGGTTTGAAACAGCTGGTTGCCAATGGACAAACAGGTTTCCTCTGTCCTCCGGGAGATCCACAAGTCCTCGCGGAGGCGCTTGCAACGCTCGTGACCAGCCACGAAAAGCGGCGGGAGATGGGACTCCACGGACGCAGGCGGGTGGAGCGTTATCATCGTCTTCAAAGAGTTTCCGCAAAGATGATTGAAACGTATCGCGGAAAAACAGGTATCTCCGCTCCTGACACAGACTCGATCCAGAGACTGCAAAAGTGAGTGCAATGACCGAGCCTCGCGCCTCGGTGGTGATTACAACACGCAACCGGTGCGATGACACACTGCGTGCGGCGGCATCCGCGCTGGCACAGTCGGTACCGGTCGAAGTGCTGGTTTTCGATGACGCCTCTGAGGACGAAACAGTGGAGGCTCTTTGCAAGGCGCTTCCGGAGGTTCGCGTGTTCGCACAGAAAGAGCGTTCCGGCTACATCGCTCTGCGCAACAGGGGTTTTCGCGAGGCACGATCAGAGATCGTTTTTTCCATCGATGATGATGCTTACTTCACGAGTGAAGGAACAGTCGAGAGTGTTCTTGCTCTCTTCGAGAGAACGGACGATCTGTTTGCCGTTGCAATTCCCTTTTGGGAACCTCTTCAGCGGCAATCCCAATCGTCCCGAAAATTCCAGGGAGAAGTTCACTCGCCGGGGGATCAGGTCCGGTCATACATTGGCTGCGCACACGCCGTGCGAAAGAGGATGGTTCTGGACGCGGGATGCTACCGCGAGTTCTTCGAACATCAGGGTGAAGAGAGAGACCTTTGCATTCGCGCACTTGATCAGGGTTATCGAATCCTGTACGCGGATTGTGCACCGATCGTTCATATGGTAAGCCCGCGTCGCGATTCAGACCGGCAATTGTACTTCGGCGTCCGCAACACGCTCTTGTTCGACATGCTAAACGCTCCTTTTCCCGATGTGGTCATCCGGTCCGTTTTCGATTCCGCGCAGCTGTTAAGATACAGGTTCAGCCTTCGAACTCTGCCGATCAAGGTGCGCGCACTCGTTTCCGCCGTGGATGTGTTCCGAAAGCACGCCGAACTTCGAGCACCGGTTGCGGGCAACACCTGGCGAACATGGCGACGACTTCGGACTCATGGCAGTCTTGCGTCTGCGGATAATGAAGCCGTGCCTGAGCCGGCCGGCGGAGCGCCCGGAACGGGGCGGGTTTCCTAGTGTTCCCACTCTATGCCGCGGCAACAGGGCTGGTTCTTCTGGTAACGTTCCTGTTTGTCTGCTTTCGTCACAAAGACCCTTTCCATCCCGCGGTGTTTCTCACTCCCATGTGCGGCTACTTGTGGGGGTTCATTCCATGGGTTCATCACAGTCGTGGACTGCTGGCGGACTACCCTCCGTCTTTCGCACAGGAATCGTTCGCTCAACTCGTTATTTTTCTCTGCAACGCGGCTCTTTGCATCGGCCTTGTCTCTGCATCACCTCGTAAAAACTGGAAGCACTCCAGCGTCAGAATGACGGTGCTGACCGCCGAGGCCAGTGACAAACTGAGAACCGTGGGATTCGTACTCGCGGGCATAGCACTTTTTGTTTACTGGTTACAGCTTCTCAAGGCGGGAGGGTTTATTCGGGCATTCAGCCGGGGCAAGGGAGGCGGTGCAAGTCTCGGGAGTGGATATCTCAATGAACTCGTGCTTTTGTGTCTGCCGGCGGTTATGATCTATCTCTTTTCAAGGGCACGGTCGGCGTTCACGATCGGTACGCTATTCACGTGTCTGCTGATCCTGTCTCCGCTTCTGCTCCAGGGACTGCTGGGTGGCAGGCGCGGACCCACGTTTCTTGCCTGTGCCGCTCTGGGTGCGGGCTGGTATGTCTTCAGAGGGAAAAGGCCTCCTCTCATTATCGCACTTGTTGGAATTGCGATGTCGGGCCTCCTCATGCTGTTCCTCGTTTCGGAGCGACGGGAACTCTACATTGGCGCTGAGTATCAATTCGAATCCGAATCCTTCAAATCCACCGTCATCCCATCGGAATTGAATCCGGGTTCAACAACCGTGTCCGCGTGGAATACAATTATTGCATGTGATTATTTTGAGCGATTCTACCTCGGCCGCAGGTTTTTTGCACAGCTGGTGGTCCGGCCGATTCCAAGGCAGATCTGGCCAACGAAGTATGAAGACCTCGGGGTGGCCTGGATGGTCACCAATCCCGGAAGCGGATCGTTCAGTCCCGCCGAGTGGATCAGAGCAACGGGAGCACTGCCGGTGGCTGGCAGTGCGAACGGCTTCGCCGCCGATTCCTTTCTTGAATTTGGCTGGGGATGCCTCTTGCTGTGTTGGGCCGCCGGATTCTTCTATGCATTCCTGTGGAAGAAAAGCATCACCCACCGGGGCATCTGGGTGCTGCTCTACCTGGAAGCCGGGGCGGTTTCCGTTTACCTCGTCAGCCAGGGGATGATGTCCGCCTGGATGTATCGGTTCCTGTTTCTTGCCGGTCCCACGGTGTTGATCTGGAAGGTCTTCGCTCCTTCCATGGAAGAGCGGGGGAAGGGCTGGAGGCTGATCTCCCTGCCGTTTGGCCAGCGTCCTCCCTCGAAAGGAATCTCCGTGAAGCCTTTCGCCGACTCCAAACCGACCGGAGTTGACGGCAACTGAGCCAGACTTCCGCCTTCTGCTTCTATCATCCGGAGAAACTCGAGACCCTGCCGGAGAAGCCCTCGTGGTACGGTCCGGGTTATCGGTGTTGGATTGTACATGCCTTCCGGGAACTCAATGCCAGAGGCTTTCCCTGCCGCCTGTCACGAACGATTCCGGACTCCGGCATCGTCATCGCCCATGTGACACAATTGCCAAAGAAGGTTTTACCCACCGCATCCAGATATCTTGTATGTGTTCAGGGAGATTATCCACCGTTTCGTTACTCAAACTGCGATGTGGTGCAGAATCCGTCCCAGCAACATTCCCTGAGGGACAAGAAGCGTGTTCATATCCCTTCCTTTCCCCAGATTGGTTTGATTCCAAGGTCCCTGAACGGGAAAGACAGATTCTCACGCATCGGATACTTCGGAAAACTCTATGGTGTGAACAGGTCGCCTCTATTCGATGACACCCGGTTTGGCAAATGGGCGGACTCATCGGGGTTCGAGATCGACGTGCGTGAAAATCCGGAGGGCTGGAGCGACTACTCCGAAATCGATGTCGTCGTGGCTATCCGCTCTTTTGGTTCACTCCACAATCAGAAGCCGGCATCCAAACTGGTCAATGCCTGGCTGGCGGGAGTTCCGGCGATCCTCGGACCGGAGTCCGCCTATCGTGCGATTGGAACACCGGGAAAGGACTATATCGAGGTCCGTTCTGTTGCGGAAGTCCGACAGGCCCTCAGCGAACTCCGCGAAAACTCCGCACTGAAAAACCGGATCGTTGAGTCAGGTCGGAAGAAAGCCGGCGATTTCACTTTCGAGGCGGTAACCAACAGGTGGCGGAAATTCCTGGAGAGCCCTGTTTTGAACGACGCCGAAGACTGGTTTACAAATCCGATCCGCCGACGGCGATTTCATGCGAGACGCCGAATCTTTCACACCATCGATCACGTGGAGTGCGTTTTTCAGCAGCGTGGTGTGATTGGCGGATTCAA
>JANQSL010000100.1 GCA_028284075.1 Candidatus Sumerlaeia bacterium
CCAACAATTCAATGGGAACTGTCGGTGTTGCTCCCGGTGCGGGAGTTATCGGTGTCCGCCTGATTTCGCCGACGAGTCTCGTACCGATCTTCAGCAGTAACATCGAAGAAGCATTCCGTTTTTGCACAATTCAGGGAGCCTGGGTCATCAACAACTCGTGGGGTCCCGTACACCCGGCGGACTTTTGTACGGACGCCGATGACTTCCAGGATATTCCGGCAACCTTCGGTGAACTTCTGGCGGTGGAATTTGCGCTGGAGCAGGGGCGCAGTGGTCTCGGGTCGGTTATTGTTTTTTCGGCAGGAAACAGCCGGGCCCTGACAGACGGATACGAGCTTCATGCACTGGAGGATGTGCTGACCGTGTCGGCACTGAACAACGTGGCGCGGCGTTCGATTTACTCAAACTACGGTGTGTCGATCGATGTGTGTGCGCCGACCAACGATTTCCCGATTCCCTCTCTGCCCTGCAATGATTCGATCTGGACGGGCGGTACGCTGGGTATTACCACAACAGATGGCTCGTTCATGCACATGGGCGGTTCGGCGTTCGACATTGGCAACGGGGGCGTAGGTGTTTCCGGTTATCGCAGCATCAACGGCATGACCCACATTCCACAGAATGGCCCGGCGATCGGTTTGGGCGGATACGTTCTTGGTCATCCTGTCTTTGAGGGGTTCTTCATCGATCTCGACACATCCGTTGATGAGTTTGGAACAGTATCGGGCTTCCTGGATTTCTTTGTCACGGATGAGTTTGGTAATTTGACTTTTCTTGCGACGACGGATGTCAGCGGAAAGCTGAAGTACACTCGCAAGGGCACTTATCTTGTAAACGAGCGAACACGATCCTCCATCAGTTTGAAGGGGAGAGGCGTAAACGCTTCGGGAAAATATCAGTTCAGCACAAAGGGCAAAGAGGAGATTGCTCTCAAGGACGGGGTGGTGACAAAGGGCGGTCTCGGCTTTCTGCAAAAGGTAAGAGCTTTGGTGGCCGGCGAGAAGGCACAGGACACTGTCCTGAGCCTTGGCGCGGACCAGGCTGTTTCCTCGATGTACGTGCCGAACGCATTGACGATGGTCGGGACAGCAAAGAACGGAAGGGCGACTTATACCGGAACGTTTCGCGTGTTGAACGAATTCCACGACACACTGAGTGGAGAAGGCAGTCTGCAGTTCGTGCCCCTCAGCTTGAAACAGGGTCAGTTTAGAACCCAGTCGAGTATCGGTAATTTCCGTGTGAGAGTCTCCGGCCAGCACCGGCTCTTCGATTTACCGGTATTTGACGTTCTTCAGTTTTTCAGCGTGGCGGACAATATTTCCTTCCGTGGTCCCGCGGGGCAGACAAATCTGAAGTTCGCGATCGGTCCCGGAGACGTACCGGGTCCGATTGAGAAATAAGCTTCGGTCCGTGTTGATGCTTCATGAACGGCGAGTCTGGTGACTCGCCGTTTGTGCTTTTAGCCGTGGAGCTTGAAGCGTTCGTCGGGCCGCGCATCCTCGTCGGCAAGCATGTACCATTTGCGATAGTTTTTGGCGACGTCCTGAAGCATGCCGGCGGCAAGGCCGTTTAGTGCTATCAGGTACTTTGCCACGTAGAGAAACGCCAGTGGCAGCAGCAGCAGTGCAAGGCATCCGAAGAAGCCCATCCCGACAAAGACCACGAGAAGGACGAGCAGTGCCTCCAGCAGAAGGACCAGCACAAGCACTCGCAGGGATTCTTTCGCGGCTTTTCTGAGAGCGTCGGTGAGACGTGGTGTCATGAAGCGTGAGCGAAGGCAGACCGCCGCCGTGTGATTGATGCAGAGGAACCCAAGAACCATTCGCAGCAGATACAGGAAGCTGGCGCCGATGGCGATGCCGACTCCGTCGTAGAAGATGACATTGTAGGTTATTGATTCATAAATCAGGGAGTAGCAGACACTGATGATGCCTCCGATTCCGATGACAGTGCCGCCAAGAATATTCAGGAGATGCAGCAGTCCCAGAGGGCGAATCATCATACCGTAAATAATTTCGTCGGGTGACATGCGTGTCACGAGAAGTTCATCGAAGGGAACGTGGCCTTCGGTACGGCGGATATGACGGGTTGTCAGGAGAAGTGTTGCGGGAATTGCGACAAGGGGCAGGAGGGGAAAGGTTGCGAGAAGGATCGGAATCCATGCAATGACGGACCCCCCCGTGTCCCATAGAATACGGAGCGACCAGATATCGACGGCGGCAAGGATTGCCCAAAGCCCGATGGTGAACAGATCGTCCCAGACTCCTGGTGCAATCCGTCCCGTCAGATAAAACAGCAGCGGATTCGTGCGGACATTGAGAGGCCAGAGTTTTGGTCCGTTAATGGAATGATAGGCCACCCAGGAGCCAATGCGGACGGGAATGGAAAGTGGATTGTCCTCGGGAGGAGCGACTTCACGGGCTGAAGCAACCCTGGGACGGCCCTCGGCATCGAAATAAGCGTCAACGGCTTCGGTGTGGCGCTTGCCCAGATTGTAGTCGGGAACGACGACAGGCATTCGCGGCGCGGCCGGACGGCTCTCTCGAGTTCTGAGCTTCTCCACGTCGGTGGCGTTGTTCACGCCGCTGATCTCATTATCCGGCATCATTGGTAACCGCCTGATTTTGCGGCATTGTGGACACGCCGTGAGCGAATTCGGCGGGCGTGGAGTTTGTTTGCGGCGGTTCACCTTGCTCCGCCGCTCATGCAGCGCAATGCGTGCCGCACGGAACCGCAAGTGGTTCTCATATCACGCCAAGGGAGGCGGCCATGGCGAAGAAAACCGCCGCAAAAAAAGCGGCCAGAAAGAAAGTCCGGATCGAGAAGGATTCATTGGGTCCGGTGGAAATTCCCGCCGGAGCGTATTGGAGCACGACGACCCAGCGTGCTCTGGAGAGCTATCCGATTTCCGGTCTGACGCATCATCCGAAATTCATCGATGCATATGTGATGTTGAAGTGGGCCGCCGCGGAGGCGAATAAAAAGAGCAAGGCGATCAAGCCGAAACAGGCCAATGCAATCATCAGGGCGTGCAGGGAGATTGTCGACGGTGAATTACGGGACCAGTTTGTCGTCGATGTGTTCCAGATGGGAGCGGGCACCAGTTTTCACATGAATGTGAACGAGGTGATCGCCAATCGAGCCAATGAAATCCTTGGCGCGAAGATCGGTTCGTATACGCACGTGACGGCAAACGATCATGTGAATTTCGGTCAGTCGACGAACGACACGTTCCCGACGGCGATTCGCCTGGGCGTGTTGTTGATGCTTCGGGATTACCTCCACAAGCCGCTGATCGACTTTGAGAAGGCGTTGTTGAAGAAAGGCAGGGAGTTCGACAAGATCGTCAAGAGCGGCCGCACCCATCTTCAGGACGCGGTTCCGGTCCGGCTTGGTCAGGAGTTTCGCGCCTACGGCGAGACGATCGGCCGCTGCCACAAGAGCATCGCCGCCGCACGGGAATGGGTGAAAGAGTTGGGCATCGGTGGTTCGGCCGCGGGAACCGGTCTGAACACGGCTCCGGGGTATCGCGAGGAGATTCTCGCGCAGTTGAAGAAGATTACCGGCATCCGGGATCTGAAACTGAACCCGAATATGTGCGAGGCGATGCAGAGTCAGCGCCCCATTACAGAGATCAGTGCGGCTCTGCGGAACCTTGCAATCGAAACGGGGCGGATCGTGAACGACCTGCGCCTGATGTCTTCCGGTCCGACAACGGGCCTGGCGGAGATCGATCTGCCTGCAATCGCTCCCGGCAGTAGTATCATGCCAGGGAAGGTAAACCCATCGATGCTCGAGTGTGCCAATATGGTGTGCTTTGAAGTCATTGGCAACGACGCCTCGGTGACATGGGCTGTTGGCGCGGGTCAGCTTGAACTGAACGTGATGATGCCGCTGATGCAGCACAAGGTGATCACCAGCACTCACGTGATGGGTAATCTGTTGCGTCAGCTGACGGACCTTTGCGTTGCCGGGATCACACCGAAGCCGGAACGCTGCAAGGCGTACTGCGAGGGCTCGATGGGTCTCGCAACGGCGCTGAACGTTTATGTGGGTTATGCGAACGCATCGCGTATTGCGAAGCAGGCTTTGAAGGAAGGCCGCAGCCTCGTGGATATCGTCCGCGAGGAGAAGTTGCTGACCGAGGATCAGATCAAGAAGATCATGGATCCGAAAGCGATGACGGAACCGGGTATTCCCGGACAGTAGTTGGGGAGGAGGGCGGAGGATATTGTAGCGATCCATTGAGTGAATCGGAAGATCAAATATGGAACTGCCGGAGTCATGGCGATTTCTTGGTCCGATGTGGTGGGTTCTTCATCTGGTTGCCATCGGACTGGTGTTTTATATCGGATATGTCGTTGGAAAGAACAGTGGCACGGAGGAGGAAGAACCGAAGGGGTGGGAGAGCAATTTGCAGGGTGGCAAGGGTCGGAAGGACCAGGAGAAGGAGGACGATTGAGATCTCAGTCGGGGGCACGGAAGACCAGAGCATCTCCAACGTATTCGGCTCTCACCGGCTTGAGGAATTCCATGATCGCCTTTTGATCCGGGATATTCCACCGCCACGCTTCCCGGTTAAACAGGATAACCATACCGCCGTGATTATGTACGTCCTCGCGCATGACTTCGATTTCGTCTGAAAACTCAGGGCGAGGTTCACGCGTTCGAGTGTCCTGATCTGCGGGGATACTTTGGGTATGCCGGCCGGTGAGAATATAAGGCGCGCCGCCGGCATTTGTGTAGATCGGAATCGTCTCGGATGCGTTGGCGATAACGGCAATTCCCTCCGACTGTTTCCAGCTTCGATTGGTGTAGCCGAAGCCGTTGGTGTTCAGGGCGCCCGCCAGATTGATGGTGACGGGAAGATGTCCGACGGCGAGTGCAAAGGGGATCAGAACCACAGCATAGGGGAGAGGTTTCTCCGGACGTGTTTCGACGGCCCGGGAGAGGAGGGGACAGAAGCTGCAAAGGAGCAGGAGAAGAATGGGGCTGAGAATGCGCGCGTCCATCAGTGTGTGGGCGTCCATGATGGAAATCGAGATAACAAGGAAACCGAGGTAAAAGAGGGAAAAAAGACTGACGAGGAGGGTATAGCGGAGCAGGCCGCGGAGTTGTTCCTCCCGCCGCTTCCATGCAAGGCGAAAAAGAACGATTGAAAGAGCAAGAAAGACCGCAAGCACAAGCGTCTGAAGAAATACGGATGTTTGAAAAGGAATGAGCCACGCGCTCAGGGTACCGATTGTTTCCCCGACCCGGTTCATGTCGAAAGGATGCCATGCAATGGGGCGGTTGGCAGCGGAGCCGGCGACGAATTTGTTACGAATCAGCCAGAGAAACAGCGGGCCCGCTGCAAAGCTGATAAAGATGACTCCATCGATCACACGCGATCGAACGGGACGCTCGCGCAACGCGGCAAGAAGCACGAGTGGCGCTGGAAGAAGCGCAATTCCGGCATATCGAGTGAGAAGGGCGCCACCGATCATGACGGAACCGGCGACGAGAAAACGGCGGTCGGGGCACGTGAGATGGTATGCCAGCAGCATATGCCCGCAGAGTGTGAGTAGAAGAAACGGCGGTTCGGAAAGCGCCTGCACCTGGATCAGAAGCATGTCCGGCAAAGCGATCAGAAACATACTGGCGGTCATGGTCATAACAAGACGCCGGCCGGAGAATCTCCAGATGCAGAATGTCACGGCACCGATAGTGACGGCAAAGATCAGTGCATGCAGCCAGCGCGCGGCGGTGATAACGTCTTCCGCCACTAAACCGGCGATGGCAAGTAAGGCAGGGTAGAGCGGAGGATAGTGAGTGAGAGGTTCGCCCCCAACGAGCAGGCCGTTTCCCTCGATCAGGTTACGGGCGGCGTCCACGTAACGAACGGAGTCCGGTGTGATGCCGATTCCCTCGCGAGTTGACCATGCGAGAAGGGTAAATGCCATGACGGCGGGAATCGCGAGGATTCCCGGAACCAATCGTCCGATCAGGTTTCCGTGATCGTTTGTTGTGCTGTCAGGATTCAAGTTCGTCGGGAACGATTTCAATACGAAGGCTCGCCGCCTTCGCGCTGGCGGTTGATCTCAGAGCTGCCCCTGGCTCAAGGAGGCTGCCTCGAAGTCCCGTTTGTGCGTCAAGCCATGTGGCAACCAGGACGGATTGAAGTGCGGTGCTTTGCCATTCACCGGGACTGGTCTTTGCACTCCTGGTGAGGGAAACAACTCTGATACGGCTGAAAAATTCACCCTTGAGAGCGTTGTCGATGAGTCGGACGTATTCGATAAACTCATCGGAAAGAGAAAGTCCGTCTTTTCCCTGAACTCGAATGAGAAATATGACGGTCGGGTTTTCGCCGCTGAAATCGAGGGCGACTTTCTTGCGGGACACGGGCTTTTGGAGCACGTCCTTCAGTCGTGCCTCGATGGAATCCCTCGAGTCCTCAAGTCTCTTCAGGCGACGCAGTTCTTTCAGCTCATCCTGGATTTCATCCAGTTGCTCCTCGAGGTCCTCGATATCGGCAAGCGCAGCTTCATGATTTCGACCAAGCTCCTCCAGCTCAGCTCGAAGGTTGTCCCGTTCGATTCTGGTGGTCTGGACCATGCTCATCGCCGAGTTCAGGGAGCGAGAGGCGCCTTTCATGGCCGTTTGCAGTGTTTTGATCTCGGCTTCGGCAAGGAACGCGGGATCGTCCGAGGAGTTTCGGCCGGCGCCTCCCAGACAGCCCGCTAGTACGACAATGAATGGAAAGAGAAGCGCGTGTTTGCTTGTAATTCTCATATGGACCTCATTCTCAGGATCCCACGCAGAGTAAAAAAAAGGCTCTCCGGGGCAACTCGGATCTCGGATGCGCTTGATTTTCGGACCGCGCGGGCCTCAGCCTCTCGACCCACCACAGGAGGTGTGCCATGACAGCCCCCGGCCGTTCGATGAGATCAGATACCGTGAAGAAGGGTGTGACGCGTGCACCACACCGCTCGCTCCTGAAGGCGACGGGCAACTTCGTGGATGGCGACCAGGAGAAACCCTTCATCGCCATCGCCTGCAGCCACGTCGACATCATTCCGGGCCACGCTCATCTTGATGCGGTAGGCCAGTTTGTGAAGCAGGCCGTGCGGGAGGCGGGGGGCGTACCGTTTCTTTTTAACTCAATTGGCGTGGACGACGGCATTGCCATGGGCCATGTTGGAATGAAGTACAGCCTGCCGAGCCGCGAGCTGATCGCGGATTCAGTGGAGACGATGATTGAGGCGCATCGCTTTGACGGAATGATCTGCATTCCGAACTGCGACAAGATCGTGCCTGGAATGCTGATGGCGACAATGCGCCTGAACATTCCCACGGTGTTTGTGAGCGGTGGACCGATGGAGGCGGGAGTGAGTCCCGACGGGACGCCCATCGATCTTGTCAGTGTTTTCGAGGGTGTTGCAAAACGTGAGGCGGGTCAGATCACGGACGACGAACTCCAGGCTATCGAGGACGGTGCCTGCCCCACCTGCGGCTCCTGCAGCGGTATGTTCACGGCGAACTCGATGAATTGTCTGGCGGAAGCTCTGGGACTGGCGTTGCCGGGCAACGGGACGATTCTCGCCACGAGCGAGACACGCATGGAACTCTATCATCGGGCTGCGCAAGCGATTCTTAATCTTGTGAAGCGCGACATCAAGCCTCGCGATATTGCAACGTACAACGCTTTTTACAATGCGATGGTTCTGGACGTTGCAATGGGTGGAAGCACCAACACGGTCTTGCACACGATGGCGATCGCACACGAAGCAAAGGCCGATTTCGCCATGAAGGACTTGAACGCCATCAGCCACGCAACGCCGAATATCAGCAAGGTTGCTCCGTCTTCGGTTTATCATATCGAAGACGTGCATCATGCCGGCGGTATTCACACAATCCTGGGGGAAATCCGGCGCGGACTGCCCGGCGCTCTCAAGGAAGACTCTCTGACGGTGACGGGAAGAACCCTTGGCGAGAACATTGATGCATGGGATCTGCGCAGCGGGAAGGTTTCCCGCGATGCGCTTGTCATCAATCAATGCGGAGCGGTGCCAACGGGGAAATCAGTGAAGCAGCTGCATGCAATTCTGGCGAAACAACGCGAAGTGAACAGTGCCGGATCCGGCGGTGGCGTTGCAACACTGGTGGCGACGGATACGGAGAGTGTTGCCGCCGCTTACTGTGCAGCTTTTAATGCGCGAAACGATTCCGCGGTTACCGGGCTGTTTGCGAAGGGCGATGTGCCGAAGGTTGAAAATCCCGCCACTCTTGCGGCGAGTGTTGCTGAAGTGGACGGTGAGCCGGTGGTGATGTATTTTGAGAGGGGTAAAGAACCGGTCGCTAAAGGTGTTGGTCTGATAGACGGTCTCGGCGCCGATGGAACGATTACGTCGATGACTCTGCATTGGGACGAGAAGCTCGCGGGACGAGCGAAGCCACGCCGTGTGTCGTCGCTCGGCGGATACTATCCTGTGAAGCCGGCGAAACTGGATGCCTTCGATGTGATTCGCTCCGTCGACAAGGCGTATTCGAAGAAGGGTGGCCTGACAATCCTCTACGGCAATCTGGCGACAGAGGGTTGTGTGGTGAAGACGGCGGGTGTCGAAGAGGAGATGAAGGTTTTCACGGGCAAAGCGATTTGCTTCGACTCGATGGAGGACTCCTGTGAGGCGATTCTCGAGGGCAGGGTACGCGAGGGTCATGTTGTGGTGATTCGGTACGAGGGGCCAAAGGGCGGCCCCGGGATGCAGGAAATGCTGGCTCCCACGAGTTACATCATGGGACGGGGCCTTGGCAGCAAGGTGGCTTTGGTAACGGACGGACGCTTCAGCGGCGGCACCCGTGGCGCCTGCATTGGTCATGTGTCACCGGAAGCGGCGGAAGGTGGCCGGATTGCATTTGTGCAAGACGGAGACAAAATTGCGATCAACACCCATGAAGCCACCATCGAGCATCTTGTCAGTGACGAGGAAATCGAGGAACGGAAAAAAGGCTGGAAACCGCTTCCACCGAAGGTGAATCACGGCTGGCTGCGGCGTTACACAAAGCTGGTGACAAACGCCGCCCGTGGCGCGGTGCTTGAGGTCTGAGTGGCGCCACCCGTTCAAATACTCTCACACGATCTCCGCGTTGCCGAGGCAATGATGGAGATCAGTCATGCCGTCGGGTCCGTGATGGAACTTGGCGATATTCTGCAGCGCATTGTCGAGACCGGTGCGCGCATCATGGAAACGAACACATGCTCGGTTTACCTGCGAGACGATGACGAGCCGGAGTTTTTGGTGTTGCATGCCTCATGGGGTCTCAGCAGGGCGGAGGAACTTGGGGTGCGGGGGTTTCGCTGGGGCGAGGGCCTTCCCGGCTGGTCCGCGCAACACAATCAGACCGTGGCGCTCGCGAACGACCGACACGACGGACGGTGGGCTCAACTCGACGACACGGCAAAAGAGGCGGAACTGAAGGCGTACCTCGGTACGCCGTTGCGTATTCAGGATGATGTCGCTGGTGTCCTGACGTTTCGCAGGGCGGCGGAGCAGGACTGGACGCACGAGGAAGTGATCTTTGCGGAGTTCATCGCGAAGCAGGTGGCGATCGTTCTGGAAAAAGCTTCTCTTTATGAAGAGAAGGTTGAGGCGGAGCGGTTGGCAGCCATTGCCGTGTCGCTGAGCGGTGTGGCGCACTACATCAAGAACGTGCTTCAAAACATGATGGGCGGTTCATACTTTGTCGAAACGGGATTGAAGCGCGGCGACGTCGACAAGGCACGAAAGGGTTGGGAATTGCTTCAGCGCAGTATCGGCAAGATTCAGGCGCTGGTGGAGAACATGCTGACGTACTCGCGAGACTGGAAGTGCGAGCTGGAACCGCTGGATGTGAACGCAATGCTGGCGCAAATGGCGCAACAGGTGGAACCGTCGGCGTTTGCAAAGGGAATCAGGCTGACGCTCGAGCTGGACGAGCGGTTGCCGGAGTTGCAGGCGGACGAGGATGCACTGCATGACGCGGTGCTGAATCTGGTGACGAATGCGGTGGATGTACTCGAGGAAAACACCGGAGGAGAAGTGTGTGTAAGGACGCGGCGGGATGATGCCGCCGGTGTCGCACGTATCTGCGTGGTCGACAACGGACCTGGCATTCCGCCGGATGTACAGGAGAAGATGTTCACGTTGTTCTTTACAACAAAAGGCCGGGGCGGAACGGGCATTGGCCTGTCGGTAACGCACCGTATTATTGCCGAGCACCATGGATCGCTGTCGTTCGACTCGTCGCCTGACGAGGGAACGACGTTCACGATTGAGCTGCCGTTGAACACGGATCGTGGATGAGTCTGACTCTCAAGGTTGGGATCAGGTTTCAGAGTCAGAGAAATTCTCCGAACAAACCGAGACAGGAAAAGACTGATGACTTCTCATCGCACCGAACGAGTCGAGGAAGCGATCCGCGAAGCGTTGACGCTCGTGATTCAGCAGGAGGTACAGGATCCGCGTCTGCCGGGAATCTTTACGCTGTCAAAGGTGCGGGTGACACCGGACTTCACGGATGCAAAGGTGTACTTCACGCAGGTTCCGGAGACGGACGAAGACATCGACGATACGCTGGACATGTTGGAAAGAGCGTCCGGCTTCCTGCGGAAGCGTTTGGCGCAGGAGGTGAATCTCCGCACAACACCACGTCTGCAGTTTTATCATGACGAACAAACCCGTCAGGCGGAACGTATCGAGGAACTCTTGGCGGAGGAGCGGAAGAAGCAGCAGAATCAATAGCACCGGACGGCCGTGTCCTGGCGAAGAAGGAGCACATGGCCAGGCCAAACCTCATCTGCCCCAACGTCGGTTGAAACGGCATCACGTAATTGTCCGTCGACGTCTGTCGTGATTCCGGGCAACGGATTCACTTTGTAGCCTTTGTCCGTCTCGCTCGGAAAATGGAGATCGACAGGAGGAAGCGCGCTGACCCAGACCGCCCCGCCTGGTGTTTCAGCAATGGTGGGGTCCAGGGTGAAGCTGTTTGTGTCGAGTCTCGTGTCAGTTCGCCATTCCCGGAGGCTGCCTTTGTCCTGGCCTTGATAGCGACCGACAACTCCTGAGACAGCGACAACGTTGTTGGCATCGGAAACGACTGTTGCATTCGTCGGGGCAAGATTGGTTCCACACCCACTGTCCTCGCCGTTGCGAATAATATTGTTCATGATGTTGACGATGCCGGTGAAATCAGACACGTCCAATCCACTGAGAGAAATTCCGGGAACGGTGAACTGAGATCGGAGTCTCCATCGTTCATGACAGAAAAGATCCATGGGTTTCCGGCACCCTCGCCGACGACATAACCTCCGCAGTCCAGCGGATTGTAGTTTACGAGAATGTTGGGAATTGCGACGGCGGCGTTTACCCAACAGCAAATCGCCAGGCCGCACAAAACCGAGCTCCCATATTCCATGACCCTCAATCTGGATGGTCACTACTCAGTGCCTTCGATCAAAGCGGGCAAGCGGAACAGATTGCGATGCGGTAAGGCTGAAGCCTGCTTTATCCCGTCCCAACCATTTGTTCGCGCTGAGGTTTGAGGAACTCGATTTCGCCGAGAGCGTCGCTGAGGATCATGCGGTGGGCGCGGTGGCGTTCGCCGGTAACAACTTGCTGGAGTGTCTCGATGGTATCTTCCAGGCGTTCGTTGACGAGTACGTAGTCATACAGATTGGCGTACTTGAGTTCGTGGCGTGCGTTTTCAAGGCGGGTGCGAACGGTGCGTTCGTCGTCGAGTCCTCGGGAGCGCAGGCGTTTTTCGAGTGTCGCGATGCTCGGTGGAAGGACAAAGACGAGAACAGTGTCCGGCCGTTCCTTTTTGAGCTTCAGGCTGCCCTGGACGTCGATGTCGAGCATGACGTCGGCACCTTCGGTGACGCGTTCCTCGACCTCGCTGCGAAGCGTGCCGTAATAGTTGCCGTGAACAACAGCATGCTCGACGAAGGCGTCGGCGGCAAGGAGGCGCTTGAATTCGGACTCGGAGCGAAAATGGTACTCGCGGCCGTCCTGCTCATCGCCCCGGGGGGGGCGCGTCGTGACGGAAACCGAGTATTCCATGGTTTCGTCGGCGCCGAGAAGAGCGCGCAGGAGGGTGGATTTTCCTCCGCCGGAGGGAGCGGAGAGGACGAAGAGAATTCCGGGGCGGTTGAGCTGAAATTCGATCACGGCGGTGGCTCCCTGCGGGCGTCGATTCCTCTCAGAAGATAGCGTGGGGCGGAGAGGGCGGGGGTGTCAAGGCGGGCGGGAGAGAGGGGTGACATGTCAGGTTTTGGAAAACCTCATTGTCCCCATGTTTCAGGGCCATCGAGAAAAACAACTGGTTGAGTTGGAGACAAAGGGGTAATCTGTCTTGCGATGAAAGTGGCCGATCATCTCAACGAGCGGGTTCATTGGCTGGATGAGGAACATCGTGTGCTGCCCCTCATCCGTGTGCTGTGCGGAGTACTCGCGCTTGTTCTGGCTGCGGAAGTTCCCTTCATAACCCTTGAGATGGTTCCCATGCGCGCTTGTTGGCTTGGGCTGTTGGTGCATGTATCCTTTAGCCGGAGGATCAGAGAGTGCGTTCTCGTGGGATACATTCTGCTCTTCATTGTGGCGGCGAACATTGCTCCTCTGCTGGAATAGGAGGGCAGTGGCGTCGGCCGGCACTTCCATACATACAGGTGTTTCCCATGAGTCCGGCTGGCGGAATTCGTGTTGCCAGGGGAGGCGGGGGGCTGGCACTTGTCCCGCTACTGAACGACCGGATTCGCATGATGACAATGACATCGGCTGTTTCCCCCTCTTCTTTCCCGCTCGGCACAGGCTGGCGCCTCTGGCGCTGCTAAGGCCGTGGCGCTCGTTCGCCGCGGCGTAACGCGCCCCCGGTTCGATAGACGCCGGGGCGTGGCGGTGAACTGTTGGTATCGGAGCGGGTTTGGCGGCGAACAATTGACGATGGAGCACAAAACGTGATCAGGCCAACGCTGAACGAGTTTCGAGAGCTGGCAAAGCAGGGCAATCTGGTGCCTGTCTGTATGGAGGTGCTGGCGGATCTGGAAACCCCCGTTTCGGTATTCCGAAAACTGAAAAGCAGTCCGCACTCCTTCCTGCTGGAGTCCGTGGAACAGGGAGAGCAGCTCGGGCGGTACAGCTTTTTAGGGGCGGAGCCACTGCTGGTGTTTCAGGCAGCCGGTGGCGAGCAGACCCTGACTTTTCGTGACCGGGAACTCCCGGTTGAAAAGAAGGAATCACCACAGGATACTCTGCGGGGGGTTCTTGCTCATTTTCAGCCGGTAACAATTCCCGACCTGCCACCTCTGACGGGGGGGGCTGTTGGCTATATGTCCTACGATACGGTGCGATATTATGAGGAGATCCCGGACAGGAACCCGGACACGATTAATACGCCGGACTGTTTGTTCATGCTGGCGGATTCAATCGTGGCCTTCGATCATGTGAAGCACCGGATGTTGTTGATTGCGAACGCTCTTGTGGAGGAGGGAGCGAGTCTGGAAGAGATTTATGCTGATGCAGTGAAGAGGGTGAAGGCCCTGCGGGATCGCGTAACGGCTGCACCCGTTGCCCCGGAGAAGCGGGAACCGGTGACGGGCTCCATCGATGTTTCATCCAACTGCACACGGGAGGAGTTTGAGGACTGGGTTCGCATTTGCAAAGACTATATCCACGCAGGCGACATCTTTCAGGTGGTAATCAGTCAGCGCTTTACGACGGATCTCAAGAGCGATCCCTTCGACATCTATCGCGCGGTAAGGGCGGTGAATCCTTCGCCCTATATGTTCTATTTGTCCTGCGGAGATTTCCAGATCGCCGGGTCGTCCCCGGAGATCCTCGTGCGGTGTCAGGACGGTCAGGTGACGGTTCGCCCCATTGCCGGGACGCGGAAACGCGGCGGAACACCGGCGGAGGATGTGGCCCTGGAGAAGGATTTGCTCGCCGACGAGAAGGAAATTGCCGAGCATGTGATGCTGGTGGATCTCGGGCGAAACGATGTCGGGCGAGTTTCGGAGTACGGCAGCGTTCGGGTAACGGATTTCGAGATCATCGAGCGCTACAGCCATGTGATGCATATCGTGTCGAACGTCGTGGGGGATCTTGCGGAAGGGAAGGATGCGTTCGACGCGCTGGGAGCATGTTTTCCGGCGGGAACGCTCTCCGGCGCTCCCAAGATACGTGCGATGCAGATCATCGACGAGCTGGAGAATCTGCGACGGGGGATCTACGGTGGTGCCGTGTGCTACTTTGGCTTCAACGGATCGATGGACTCGGCAATTACCATCCGCACCGCGATCATCAAGGACGGGAAAGTAAATGTTCAGGCGGGCGCGGGAATTGTGGCGGACAGCGTACCGGCAACCGAGTATGAGGAAACCGTCAACAAAGCGAAAGCGATGATTCGGGCCATCGAGTGGGCAAACGCGGGACTGGAGTAGGGGGGATTCGCAGCATTGGTTCGCCTTTTCTCTCCGGTCATCGTGCCGATAATGATTGTTTCCTGTAGCAGACGATTACAATGCGTGCCTTCGTTTCAATTTCTTCAAAGGTCTCTCTCATGATAGCGAGTGCCTTTTCCCGGTGATAGGAACCGGAGCCTGCGCCTATAACTGGAAAGGCGGCGCTGGAGTACCCGGCCTCATTGACGAGGCTCATGGCGTTGAGGACAGAATCACGAATCGAGCGGCGTGATGCCATCCAGAACATGTTAATGCCTGCGACGTGAATGATTGCTTCCTGAGGCAAACATCCGGGGCATGTGACTACCGCGCCTCCGAGAGGAATGGGTCCGTACCGGGCAAGTTCGACGAAGGGTTGAATTCCGGCTTGCCGTTTGATGGATCCTGACACCCCCTGTGGCAGCAAGAGCCACCAGGGAATGACATTTCGGTTCCATGTATTAATTATCACGTCCACTTTTTGGTCGAGCAGGTCGCCATGGATAATATCGGGCTCCACAAGAGGACTCCGTTTTAAAACGAAACCGAATGGCGACCGCCTGGTGTCGAGGTTGGGAGTTTTGAAACCATACCGGGCTGCTGTAGGAGAAACTCAGTCTTCCACCGGCAGGCCAAAAACCACATCGAGTTTCATGGAGCGGAGAACGCTTAGAATGCGCTCGCCTGGGCGGGCAAGTTCCAGAGCGACTCCCTTCCCCTTGAGGTGTGAACGAAGGCCGATGAGAACACCGATACCGCTGGTGTCCATGAAGGGAACCTCAGCGAGGTCAAGGATGAGGCGGGGAGGGCGGCGTTCGGAAGCTTCCATAACGAATTGGCGAAGTTCACCACAGGTTGCGGCAACCACTTCGCCGACGATGCAAATAGTCAGGAGTTCTGAATTTCCTTCGAGAACCAGCTCCATGGGACTGCTCCTGAAAAATACCCGGTGGCAGCAAACCTCGGCTGAAGTCGGGGGTCAACGGATTGGCTTCCGCATGGAAAGCAGGGTCGATGTCGGGGCGCCACTTTTAATATATATATACAAAAGATGGTTAGATTTTTACTGTTTATGGGTTAGATTTGTCGAATTCGTGGATATGTCCGCAAAAAAAACCGACTGAAACTGCAAATTTTCCCTCGCATTGGGTCAAAGCCCATGCGTAGCGTCGGCCCAAAATTCACAGTGATGTTGAGGAAAGCCCCCCTATGTCTTCCAAAGTCAAAACAGCCCCGGCGAACAAAGCGAGTGGAGCATCAGGTGTCAAAAAGGGCACCCACGCCCTGCCTTCAGCCGTGGAGCAGTGGTATTACGAGCAGTCCGGTCGCAAGCTTCAGTACTCACCGGATGAGAAGGTACCGGTCATTGAGGTTTCCAACTTCCCGGCTCTCGGCCGTCTTACGGCTCTGCGATTCATCGAGTGGGTTTTGGAGAACCCGGAGGGCGTGGTTAGCCTTCCCACGGGAAAGACACCTGAATATTTCATCCGCTGGTCACAACACTTCCTCTCCGGCTGGAAGAAGAAGGAGATTCAGGCTCAGCTGGATCAGGTCGGCCTGGCAGGCAAGAGTGCTCCGAGTTTCGCGGGTCTGACGTTCGTCCAGATCGACGAATTCTATCCCATCGATCCGCAGCAGCAAAACAGCTTTTACTATTACGTGAACAAGCATTACCTGCGTGGTTTCGGCATGGACCCGAACAAAGCCATGCTGATCAATCCCGCGAAGATTGGCATTCCGAAGGGAAAAACGCTGGAGACGGTTTTTCCTGACGGCAAGGTGGATCTGGGTCTGCGCCATCGTCTGCCCACCTCTGAGCTTGAGCGGTTGCAGGCGGGTGTGATCATGGAGGTCGATCAATTCTGCAGCGACTACGAAGAGAAAATCCGAGCCAGGGGAGGGATCGGGTTTTTCCTGGGCGGTATCGGCCCGGACGGTCACATCGGTTTCAATTTTCGAGGTTCCGATCTCCAGTCACCGACGCGCCTGACCTATACAAACTATGAAACGGAAGCGGCAGCCGCCGGTGATTTGGGAGGCATCGAAGTCAGCCGCAACAAGCCGGTGATCACAATCGGTCTCGGGACGATTAGCCATAATCCTGACGGTGTCGCGATTATCTTTGCCGCCGGGGAAGCGAAGAGTCGGATTGTTGCCGATTCGGTAACGAGCGACATGCACGTCAGGCATCCGGCAAGTGTTCTGTCGACAATGAAGAATGCGCGGTTTTACCTGACAAAGGGCTCGACTGTTAAGTTGCGGAATCGAGTGCTGGAAGATATCCTGCAGACCGAAACCCTGAGTGAGTCAGAGTTTGAAAAACGTGTTATCGATCGTGCACTCGCTTTGGACAAGCGGCTCGACCAAATCAGGGATACCGACGCAAAGGGAGACGAGCTTCTTGGGGCGGCGCTGAAAAAGGCGGGCAAGGGTTACAAGGAGGCGGCTCAATGGGTTCGGGAGCGCCTCGTCAAAAAGATCGAGGCGGGAACCGAATCCCTCAGCGATCAGTCGATTCTGCATACCGGTCCACACCACGACGATATCATGCTGGGCTACATGCCCTACGTGATGCATTTGGTTCGCAACTCCACCAACAAGAACTACTTCACCGTTCTGACATCCGGTTTCACGGCAGTGACCAACGGTTTCCTTGCAGGGGTTTTCGAGGATCTCGAGAACTTCATCGAGGAAGGTGCCTACGATGTCGATATATCCACGGGCGTTTTCCATCCCGAGAATCCCTCGGCCCGTGCCGAAGAAGTGTTTCGTTACCTCGATGGTGTGGCGGCGCAGGATGACCGCGAGATGAAGATCTCGCAGGCACGCAGAATGTTGTACAACCTGATGCTTGTTTATGAGGACGAGGATATCGACAACATCAAGCTGCGTCTGAAGGAGAATCTGCATTACCTGCGCACCGTGTACCCCGGCAAAAAAGACATCAAGATCATCCAGACGCTGAAGGGAATGCAGCGCGAGTACGAGGAGGAACTGATCTGGGGCTATGTTGGCATCGGTCCGAGCGATGTTTTCCACGGACGCCTTGGGTTCTACACCGGCGATATTTTCACCAAAGCGCCGACGCAGGATCGGGATGTGGCTCCTGTTCTGCAGATGCTGGAGGATCTGAAGCCGAACGTTGTATCACTCGCCTTCGATCCGGAAGGCACAGGTCCGGACACGCATTACAAAGTGCTTCAGGTTCTTCACGAGGCACTGCTTCAGTACCGTGATCGTACGGGTATTGACCCGGAAGTCTGGGGTTACCGGAATGTCTGGCATCGCTATCATCCTTCGGATGCGAACGTCTACATTCCCGTTTCACTGAATACGATCGCGGTGATGGCGCATTCGTTCATGAATTGCTTTGGCTCGCAAAAGAACGCCTCGTTCCCGAGTTTTGAGTATGATGGTCCGTTTTGTTACCAGACTCAGAAGGTGTGGGTGGAGCAGTTCCGCTACCTGCGCACATTGCTGGGGCACGAGTGGTTTGAACAGAACCCCAGTCCTCGGATTCGCGCCGCGCGGGCGTTCGTTTATCTGCGAAAGATGCCGCTGAGCGAGTTCTCCGGTGCGGCGCGAGCGTTGGCGGAAATCACCGAAGCCGCGATGTAGGTGAACTGAGTGTGTCATTCGTTTTCAGAGCCTTGAAGAGGGGGTAAATTGTGGCGGCGGACAGACTCCGCCGCCACGTTTCTTTTGATGAACGTGAAAACGCTGCACAGGACACTTAATGCAGGCGCGATGGAAGCCGCACCAAAGCTTCTTGGCTGCGTTATTGAGCATCATGGTCCGTGCGGGCTGCGTTCGGGGATGATTGTGGAGACCGAGGCCTACACGGAAGATGATCCTGCGGCACATTCCTATGTCGGTCGCACGGCCCGGACAGACCCCATGTTTCGCCGGGCGGGGACGCTCTATGTCTATCTGAGCTACGGAATTCACAATTGCATGAATGTTGCAACGGCAGACGAGGGACGTGGGGAAGCGGTGCTTGTTCGAGCCATTGAGCCAATCGATGGTGTCGAGGAGATGATCCGAGCGAGGCGATGGAAGGGGAGACCGTTAAGGAATCTTGCAAACGGCCCCGGCAAGGTCTGTCAGGCACTTGGCATTTCGCTCGAGTACAGTGGTCAGGATTTGTTGACAAATGGTGTGGTGCGCCTGCGTCCCGGATCGACACCGCCCCCTGCGGACGTTGACGTTACACCGCGAATTGGCATCACGAAAGCGGCTGACTGGCCAAGACGGTTTGTATGGAAAAGGCATTGAAATGGATTTTCTGGTGGATAGTCGTTCGGCAGTTCGACCTCAGAGTTTCTCCCTGATCCAGGTGAAACATTCAATGGCCAACCCTTAACAATCGGCATCTTAAAGCGGAGTTCTGACAAATGCCCCCGACTTACATCACAGGCCCCACGCGAATTGAAGCGGCTGGTAACAAGCCGAAGATCATTAATGAGTACATCGGCCGTGTTAACAGCAGGACGGCAGATGCCAGCATCGCTCACATGCGATCGCCCGGCGGCTGGGTCGAACCCGGACAACGTCCGGACTTTGATGAGTTCACGGTGGTTCTGAAGGGTACGCTGAAAGTGGAATACGAGGGGGGGGCTGCCGATGTTAAAGCGGGAGAGGCGATCATAACAAAAAAGGGGGAATGGGTGCGTTACAGCACACCAGGAAGCGATGGAGCTGAGTATGTTGCAGTGTGTTTGCCGGCATTCTCTCCTGAGACAGTGAACCGCGACAGTTAGGAGCGTTCGGCGCCAAGCGCACTTGCGCCTTTCGTTGTTTCGTGCATGCTGAATTTGATTGTGAGCGATAACCGCTTTTCAAAGAGTTGCAACCATGTCCACCTATAACACTGATGAGGAAAAAACCCCTGTTTCCGCAACGCTTCCAGGCGCGAGCAAGGTTCCGTCAGCGCCGGGAGGTATTGAGCGCAAAGTCCGTATTGCTCATTTGCAGGAAATGAAACGTGCCGGCCGGCCCGTTGTTATGGCTACGGCCTATGATGCCCAGATGGCTCAGATGGCTGATCAAGGTGCCATGGATGTGATTCTGGTGGGTGACTCCGTCGGCATGGTCGTGCACGGATTCGATTCGACGATTCCCGTCACGATGGAGATGATGGAGATGCACACAGCTGCAGTGGCGCGCGGTTCGAAACGATCATTGATTGTGACTGACATGCCGTTCCTGAGTTTTCAGGCAAGTGAGGAAGAAGCGATTCGCAACGCGGGTCGGCTTGTGCGCGCGGGAGCGGAAGCGGTGAAGATTGAGGCTTTCGGCGACCGCGTTTTGGACATTGTAAAGGCTCTCGTTCAGACAGGAATTCCGGTTATGGGCCACCTGGGTCTTGTGCCTCAGTCGGTGCATGCACTGAGCGGCTATCGTGTTCAGGGCCGAACCGAAGTGGATGCAGAACGACTGAAATTGCTGGCAAAGGCTCAGCAGGAGTGTGGCGTGTTTGCAATCGTGGCGGAGTGCATTCCCGCGGACCTCGCGGCGGAGCTGAGTCGCTCGCTTGAAATTCCCGTTATTGGAATCGGTGCTGGCAATGGTTGCGACGGACAGGTGCTTGTAACGAACGATCTGCTGGGCCTGACCGAAACACCGCCCCGTTTTGCCCGCAAGTACGTTGACTTGCGGGCCGGGACGGTGCGTGCGTTCCGGAAATTCGGTCGAGACGTACGCGAAGGATCTTTTCCCGGCGATGACGAGACCTTTGTTTAATTGTCGCCGGTCAGAGAATCCAGCGCCTTTGAAGTGCTGGACTTTGCGTCCTCGGCAGCTTTTTCCAGCTCTTTCTTCACATCTTCAGCATCGGCCTCGACGTCTTTCTGTGCCTTGGCCAGTTGTTCCTTCAAGCTCCGGAGTTGTTTTTCGAGTGCTGCCTTTTCGTTCTCCGTGGCGTCCTGGACTTTGGCCTGCAGCGCAGCGATTTCCTTTTGAAGTTCCGCCACGGACTTTTCGGCTTCGGCCATCAGTTTTTGGCCCTCGGCTTCCGCGGCGCTGGCTGCATTCTCAAGATCGCCCGTGACGATCGTCATGGCGTCATCTTCAGATCCCGCTGACTGCGCGCTCGAATTTGACTCGCCTGAACAACCGGTTATAACAATTAATCCAGCGGCAAGTAATGTACTCAAAGTGCCTTTCATAATCCAGTCACCTTTCGTTGTTTTGCTCACTCCTTCCGCTAATCAAAGACCATTAATCGGTGCGAGGGCGCCATGCAAATTGAAGAAACATTGCTCCAGGCCTATCTGATCGGCTGGGCGGTTGCCGCGCCAATCGGACCCGTGAACCTCGAAATTATCCGCCGAGGCCTCAGCCACCGGATTGCGGCAGGATTTCTAACGGGCCTCGGAGCCACAACGGCGGACCTCCTCTACGTTCTCGCCACTGGTTTCGGTCTGGCTCCGTTTCTTGGAAATTCTCTGTTTCTCAGGATCAGCTTTGTGGTTGGTGGCGTTTTTTTGCTGTGGCTGGGCGGCGGAGCCCTCCGCGAGGGCTATTGTCGGTGGAGGGCTCCATCCTCGGATGTGGCTAAGTCCCTCGAGTCGACTGCCACCCGCGTTCCCTTGCACAGACATTGGATGGTTGGTTTGGGAATGACCCTCTCCAACCCCATGACCATCGTTTTTTGGGCGACTCTCCCGAGTCTGCTTTTTCGGAACGTTGGTCCCTCATCCGCTGGGATCGTTGGAACGGCATCTGTGGTTTGGCTCGGTGCCTTCTCTTGGGTATGTACCCTGACGCTCGCTCTGATTATGGGGCGGAAGCTGGCAGGGGAGCGCCTGATTGCTGGAGCGAGCCTCGCCGGAGGAGCGATCATGCTCTACTTCGCCCTGAGATTCTGGTGGCTGGCAATGAACATTGACCAGGCTTTGAGCATTTGAGGCCGGGGGTGACAGATCTCTTGACAGCACAGCGCCTTCCGGCTTGTTTCACGCCCCTCACCGGGCCGACGTAGCTCAGCCGGTAGAGCAGCTGATTCGTAATCAGCAGGTCAGCAGTTCGAATCTGCTCGTCGGCTCCAGAATTTCCTCGACTTACAAAACAGCCTCCACGGCAAGCCTCCTGAAGTTGCAAGAGTTGTAAACCTTCGGGTCCTTGGGACCTCTCTAAAGGGTCTACAACGGCCCTGCAAAGAGCATCCATGTGCCTCTCGGTGATCTTCGATTCACCCGCCGTTGCCACAACCCTGCGCGGAACATAGTGCCGACCCGTTACCCCCTTCGGGGAGTGGCCGATGTACTGTTCCCACATTTCTCCACTGAGGCCGTTTAGAGCAGCGAAGGTTGGCGTGTCGAGTACAACACTGTCCACCCTCACAGCGCTGGGCTACAGACCGCCCGAAACAATCATGCCGAGAGCCTCAGGCTTGCTCGCAAGCCCCAAAACCGCACCGCAATCCTCGACCGAAAGGCCCAAACCCTCACATAGCCAACGGCGTCACTTACGAGGGCAGGTCAGACCATCAGCGCAGAAGTCTGTCCTCCATCTTCGATTGTTAGCGACTCAGCCCAGACTCATAGCGATGAATTAGAGTCCGTGGCTTCTACTACTTCCACCAGATCGTGGCCACCATTGTACACGTAGCGATCTCCATCCAGGTCGACTTCCTCTGCGTCGAGTCGGTTTCGGGTCGGCAACTCTATCACGTAAATCTCATACCCATCCCTTCTCATCCTTGGAGGGTGCTAAAATCTTACTTCGCTCTTTCGAGCGGCTAGCCACTGCTCGCGTACCTCTCGCTCCCCTTCCTGAGTATCTACGACACCAACGATCAGATCATTGCGAGAAACCCTCACTCTGCCGTTCCCATCGGCGGCCGCCTGCCGGACGATCAGGCGGTCATAGCCTCAGTACTCGAAAGTGTATATCTTCATGACACGTCTCCATTTTCCGTCACCTGCCGGGCTCTGCAGGCAGGTCGGTTTGTAGAGCAATGAGCGTTTCCAATTCCACACCGACAATTGGTGGCCGACGAGGCGAGATACCCAAATAAAATAATAACATATTACGCATTCGCTCTCAATGTAAAGTGGAGATTGACAAATCGCGATCTATTCTTTTAATATCCATGCAAGATCGCAATGAATTCCAGAACAGAACCCGCGCTGAACGGAAACTGCCCATTATCCGTGTACCTCGCAGGGTCTTGAAGCCAGCCAGTTACATGAGTGAGGCATCGAATGTCCAAGACGCTCGCAATCATGACACGGCATGGGGGACACTCCGCAGGGCTACTATGAGGAAATATACGAGCAGCTTAGGAGGAGGGTTGGCAAAGCGACTTGGGAAAAACTGGTGTTCGGTTTCATCTACTATCAGAGTGTGCTACAGCGACAGCAGGAAGAGATCTTTATAAGGACCAAACCCTTAATCGACTGGATGAAGCTTCGTAAGTTTCTATTATACGGCTTCTCCGACGCGGCGAGTCTGGAGCACAAGAAGTCGGACCCGAAATCGGCATATCATCTGACGCAGAAGGTCATTCAGGAAGAACTGGACAGGGTGTTCTTTAAAGCCGGAGAGAAAGCGGTCCCTGTCGTCATTATCGCCCAGTCTCT
>JANQSL010000205.1 GCA_028284075.1 Candidatus Sumerlaeia bacterium
TGATCTTTGTTCCAGTGGCAGGGATTGTCGGTCTTGTTCTGCTGATGCGCGTCATTGATCAGGGCGGGTTTTACGGCATGCGCGCTTTCGCTCACATGAAGGGCGACCGTTCCAACGGCAAAACATGCGTGGCACTTCTGGCGGTTTCCCTCATGAGTGCCTGCCTTCCGATTCTGCTTTTTGTCGTTTATTCCGTGGCAATCTTCGGCTCGCCGACAATTCCTTATGAGTATGAGTTCGATCCGCTCTTTCGCGAGGGCATGCAGCAGGGTTTCATGGGCGTGACCACCCCTTCTCTTCATACGCTCTGGTTTTTGACACTGCATCCCTACCGAGGTCTGTTATTTTGGTCGCCATGGGTCATTACTGCGATTGCCGGGGCAATATTGTGGACACGTGGCGCGGGCAAACGCCGCATAGCAGGATGGGCCGCCATTGCAGCCTTTGTGTTCTATCTTCTTTTCAACGCAGGATATTATATGTGGTGGGGCGGATGGTGCATGGGACCGCGTCTGATGCTGCCGATGTTTGCATTGATGCCGCTGGCGCTGGCGGAAGTCATTCGAGTGCGCAATCAACCGTATCTGTGGTGGACCTTCGTCGGCCTTGGAGCAGTGGCGGTGACGCTCAATATGCCGGTTGCCGTTCTCGATCCTCAGGTGCCCCAGGGAAATCCGACGGATCTTCTTTTTGCCGCACAGACAGGGGATGCGCTTGAAATCCCGCAGCTGATTTTCTGGCGGGCGTTTTTTTCTCCGGAGGTATATGCATCTTCGAACACTCTCCTCTCGCATGTCGCGGCCATCATTGCACCACTACTGCTGATGGTTATGGCCGCGTGGCGAGTTCCGAAACGTCACGAAGACTTCGAACGTCTCGAGCTGCCCTTTGTGAACTGGGACGGAACGGCAGCTCCCGTTCCGCACGTCGCTTCAAGCCAGGCATGAGTATCCTCAACGGCAAAACAAATCGCAGAGAGTTGATCCTGTTGATACTCGGCTACGGAGCGATTTCCATTCTGTACCCCTCTTATTTCTTAACGGTTCAAGCTCATGGAACAAGTGGCAGAGCCGAAACGTGCTTCTGGATTGTTACAGGATTTATTGTGTTCGTCGAGTTTATCAGTGGGTTCGCTTTACTACGAAACAGGCGTTCAAGCTCACCTGTCCTGACCTTTCTCCTTATCTGTTTTCTGTTCTGCCCGCTGTATCCTGCCGATTTGTTCCCCCTGACCCTGGATCCCGGATGGCTGCGTTTCCTTGGATCATGCCTTATGTTTAGCGTTCTGCTTGGCCTGCAAGCTCTCAATCACTGGTGCATTCCCTGGCGAAAGCTCAAGAAGGCGAAATGACAATCACACCCTGCGTCTCGGTTGTCCTGCCGGCGCGCAACGCACAGGCCACGCTTGCCCGTGCCATCGACAGCATCCTGCAACAAACTTTCAGGAACTTTGAATTGATCGTCATCGACGATCACTCAAGGGACGAAACACGCGATATCATCGAAGAATACGGGAAGAAAGACGACAGAGTTCGGCGGATTCATGCGGAGCGCGGCCTCATCCCGGCCTTGCGCGCCGGATGCGAAGCGGCAACGGGCCGCTATATCGCGCGCATGGACGCTGATGATCTCGCAATGCCGGAACGGTTCAAGCAGCAGGTTCGGTTCCTTGACGACAACCGCCGCATCGACGTCTGTTCATGCCTGGTGGAAATTACCGGCAATGAGACAAATCCGGACGGATTGCCGCGCGAGGGATTTGCGCGATACGAAAGATGGCTGAACAACCTCATGTCACCGGAGGAAATCGCCGTGTCCCGGTTCATCGAAAGCCCGGTTGCACACCCAACGGTCATGATGCGGCGCATGAGCTACGAGAGGGCCGGTGGATATCGAGACACGGGATGGGCGGAAGACCATGACCTGTGGCTGCGAATGATGAACGAAGGGATGCGATTCGCCAAAGTTCCTGAAGTGCTTCTCCACTGGCAGGATGGACCGTCCCGCCTGACACGCACGGATTTTCGTTACAGTGAGGAAAATTTCCTCCGTTGCAAGGCACACCATCTCGCACGCCTTGCTGCAGTCGGTGAGCGCGGTGCCATCATCGCCGCGGCCGGGCCAACGGGCAAAGCACTGGCGCGCTTTCTCAAAAAAGAAGGCATCACCATTCACGGATTTATCGATGTTCATCCGCGCCGCGTTGGGGAAGAGATTGGTGGTGTGCCGGTGCATGATATCAATGCAATCTCTGAACCGTCACCTGAAGCACCCGTTCAACTCGCCGCGGCGGGATCGCCGGATGCACGGGAGAAAATCGCTTTGTTGTTCACCGAGCGCGGTTTTGTCCCGGGCATCGACTTCTGGGCGGTGGCTTAAGTGAAAAGGAGGCACCGTCAGGCGCCCCCTTGATTCGTGTTGTTGAAAGCGGTGATTACCAGCCAACGGCTGAACGCCGGCCCGGCCGACGGCCCTGTTTCATGCCCATGCGGCGCGTGCCGGGAGCATGACGCTTGACAGGCGCCGTTGGGTCGAACCCTGCACCGGGAAGAGTTTCCCCTTCGAATCCGGGGATCTCGACACTTTCGATCGATCTCTTGAGCAGCCGCTCGATGTCACGTAACTGCTTGTCTTCATCAAAGGACACCAGGGAAACGGCAACACCCTCGGAACCCGCGCGGCCTGTACGGCCGATGCGGTGAACGTAATCTTCCGGCACGCTCGGCAGATCGAAGTTCACAACGTGCGGCAGCTGATCGATGTCGAGCCCGCGAGATGCAACGTCCGTTGCAACAAGTACACGCACCCTCCGCGCCTTGAAAGCCGAGAGCGCTTTCATGCGTGCTCCCTGGCTTTTGTCGCCATGAATGGCGTCCGCAGTGATACCGTCCTGTTTTAACTGCCGGGAAAGACGATCGGCTCCGTGTTTCGTGCGCGAGAAAACCAGCACCTGACTCCAGTCGCCCTCACTGATCAGGTGGGCGAGCAAATCGCGTTTCCGGTTTTTCGCCACGGGGTGAACGATCTGTTTCACGAGGTCCGCCGCCTTGTTGCGGGCGGCAACTTCGACGACTTTGGGGTCCACAAGAAAGCTTTTTGCCAAACGTCGGATATCGTTCGAGTACGTCGCGGAGAAAAGCATGTTCTGACGCTCCTCCGGCAACAGCGCCATGATACGGCGAATGTCCGGGATGAAACCCATGTCCAGCATGCGGTCCGCTTCATCCAGCACGAGCATCTCCACACGGGAAAGATCGACGGTTTTTTGATTCGCGTGATCCAGCAGACGGCCAGGCGTAGCCACCAGGATATCGACACCCCGCTTGATGCGATCAACCTGAGGCTGAAATCCGACGCCGCCGTAAACCATCGTCGAAAACAGCTTCAGGTTCCTGCCGTAGGTTTTCACACTGTCACCCACCTGGTGGGCGAGTTCACGGGTCGGTGTCAGCACCAGAGTCCGGGGCTTGCGGTGGCCTCTGACCTGCTTCCCCGCCAGCTTGTGCAGGATCGGCAGTGAGAACGCGGCGGTCTTGCCGGTTCCGGTCTGAGCGCTGACCAGAACGTCGGCGCCACTGATGATGTGGGGAATTGCCTTCGCCTGAACGGGCGTGGGCGTGTCATAGTTCTTTGCGCGCAAAGCACGCAAAATTTCGGCGCGAAGGCCGAGGTCTTCGAATATCATAAACTTTCCAGTAGTCTGTCAGCCCGCCCGGCGACATCGCCGGGCCGATCCAGGCGGAGGGGGGAGTTATTGCTTGGAGAAAGGCTGAGAATGATAAGTAACAGCTTACGCCTAAGCGGGCGCTGATCGGTAAGCGCCATGTTTACTGACTCGTACTGGCCCTGGCTCCGGACACCCTGTCAAGAGGCCTTCCGGGGAAATCCACCCGTAATGGCGAATCCCGCGTTCATCATGAAGACAAAATCAGGGAAAAACGCGAATCTGGCAGACCACGCTCTGCAGACTCATCCGCATGTACCCCATCAAATTCAGGCCATTGGTTACCGGTTCAGGCCGGGCAAACCTGAAACGGTGGTTTTTCACCCTAAAAGAAAAAGGAGACGGTCCACCCTGCGATTCCGGCATGGGATATGCCCTCAGGGTTCTTGACCGAGAGCTCTCGGGAGGTCGAAATAACATGCGGAAAAACATCCGGAAACAACTCTGGCAGGCGATCTTTGCGGTTCTGGTGCTCGGACTGATGACATCCGCGGCCACAGCGGAAAACAAGGAGACAGACATGAGCTGGAACAAACTGACGCCCGAAGAGGAGCGTGTCATCGCGCACAAGGGCACAGAACGCGCCTTCACGGGCGAATACTGGAATCACAAGGAGGACGGCACCTACGTCTGCCGAAGGTGCGATAATCCCCTGTTTCATTCCGGTGCCAAGTTCAACTCCGGCACCGGATGGCCAAGCTTCGATGACGAGATCGATGGCGCCGTCAAACGCCTACCCGACGGTGATGGAATGCGGACGGAAATTGTGTGCGCCAGCTGCGACGGTCACCTGGGCCATGTCTTTATGAACGAGGGTTTCACGTCGAAAAACACACGCCACTGTGTGAACTCCATCTCTCTCAACTTTATTCCGGAAGAACACAAGGCCGCCGCTGCACGGAAAACTCAAAAAGCAATCTTCGCGGGGGGATGCTTCTGGGGCGTCGAACACTACTTCGCCATCGAGCCCGGTGTTATCTCGACCACGGTAGGCTACACGGGCGGGCACAAGGATAACCCGACCTATAAAGAAGTCTGTTACACCGACACCGGTCACGCTGAGGCCATTGAAGTCGTTTTCGACCCGGACAAAACATCCTTTGAAAAACTCGCCCGGCTCTTCTTTGAGACTCACGATCCGACGCAGGTTGATCGACAGGGCCCGGACATCGGAACACAATACCGCTCTGCGGTTTTCTACATCGATGATGAACAGAAGGCTGTCACGGAAAAGCTTATTTCCGCCCTTGAAGACAAGGGCTATAAAGTCGCAACAAAAGTGGAGAAAGCGAGCCGTTTCTGGGATGCCGAGGACTATCATCAGGACTATTACGCAAAGACCGGCAGAGAACCTTATTGCCACGTTAAAATCAACAGATTCTGAGAAATCCGGAACGTTGACCGATTTGACAAAGACCGGCCGGCGGTGGCCGGTCTTTATTCCGCGAAAATAAAGTGACCGGCGTTTCAGCATGGCCGACACTCGGTTTTCGATGATCTTATTCAAACTCCGGCCAGCTCTTCACCTTCGCGCCGGTTTCCGCGTACACCTCGAATTCCGGAAGCCTCACGTAGGCGTCGCTGCCAGGGTCATTGACAACAATCCGCACATACCGTGCGCCGTGCGGCTCATCCTCCTT
>JANQSL010000209.1 GCA_028284075.1 Candidatus Sumerlaeia bacterium
GGTGAACAGGGCAAAGCCCCTGATCCCTATTATGATCCCCTGCAGTTCTGGATCGATGAATCACACAAACGTGGTATGGAGTTGCATGTCTGGTTCAACCCCTATCGCGCCCACCATACGGCGACAAAAGGTGAGATTGCCGCGGACGCTGTTGTCAGCAGGAAGCCTGAAATGGGAGTGAAGTTGAAGAACGGGATGTGGTGGCTGGATCCGGCGCGTCAGGACGTGCAGGACCATTCGTACAACGTGATGCTGGATGTTGTGCGGCGCTACGATATCGACGGCGTCCATATGGACGATTACTTTTACCCTTATCCGTCCTACAACGGTGGCAATGACTTCCCTGACGATGAGTCATGGAATGCTTATCAGGCGGACGGTGGGAGGCTAAGCCGGGGCGATTGGCGCCGCAAGGCGGTGGACGACTTCGTGGAGCGTTTGTATCGCGGTATCAAAAACGAGAAAGAGCATGTGAAGTTCGGCCTGAGCCCGTTCGGCATCTGGCGTCCCGGCAATCCGCCGAGCATTCAGGGATTTGATCAGTACGACCAGCTTTATGCCGATGCTCGAAAGTGGCTTGTCGAGGGGTGGGTGGATTACTACACACCTCAGCTTTATTGGCCGACAAACCAGATTCCACAGTCTTTCCCCGTACTGCTGTCGTGGTGGGATTCCCAGAACCCTTACGGCCGCAACCTGTGGCCAGGCATGGGTACATATCGCATCTCCGATGACGGCCCGACAACGACAGACGAAATCTTCAACCAGATCATGTTCACGCGGGCAGCGGTGCCGGAGGGGCCTGGTCAGGTTCACTTCAGCATGAAAGTCTTCATGGGAGACGATGGCGGGAAGAACGGCATCAATGATGTGCTGAAGAAAGGACCCTACAAGTCGCAGGCGTTGGTGCCGGCGTCTCCGTGGCTCGACGACAAGGCTCCCGGCGCGCCGACGGTGAAGACGACCCGGGACGGCAATGATCTTGTTATCTCATGGGACGCTGCCGCGGACGCATTCGTGAATGTCGTGTACTGGGAGCAGGCGGGTCGGTGGAAGCATTTGATTCTGCCGAAGGGCGAATTTGAATACCGCGTGCAGACATCGGGGACGATTACTCGCACGGAGACCAGCAATCAGGGTCTGGATGTGAAGGAGATCGTGGAACCGGCCAAGCCTGTTTCCCGCATTGCGGTCTCGTCAGTGGATCGGAGCGGCAACGAAAGTGCGCGGACGATCGTTGATGTGAAGTAACTCCGGCAAAGACAGTTGAATGGCATGCCAACACCCCGCCTGTAAAAAGGCGGGGTGTTGATGTTTGGAGATGAGGAGGCCACGGGTCCGCTTGCACTCCATTGCTTCACAGTCCGTGTCAGGCATGAGTGAATTTCAAACCGGCTGGACCGTAGAGAAAACGATGAACGTGTTTCGCGATATTCACGAGGGATTTCGCCAATCCGTGAACGCGATGCGGACCTGGCGCGAAAACCCGATGTTGCCGTTTGTGTTGCGAGGACTGGCGGGAGGGCACAGTCCGGTGAAAACACTGCTGCCTGTAGTGATCGTGTGTATGGTTTTGAGCCCTTTGGCCAGCCTCGGCATGAGTTCAGCACAAATGACTCTCTACAATCAGATGTCCATCCAATTACTCGGCACTGGCGGCCCGCTCCTTTTTTTACTCAGCATCATCATTGGTATTTTGTGGCTTCCCGTTGGATGGAAGTTTTTAGTCCCGGTGGGACTGGCAATCGCAACAAGGCGTTGGATCAGCTCTGAGCAATTCAAGCGCGATGTGGTTTCGATTCCTGAGGGCCTGATTCCCCTGGCGGCTGCACTGGTTGTCACTGTCTCCGCATTGGGTGTTTTATGCGACATCGCTTCCAATGTTGTGGCTGCGTTCTTGTACTGGACCCGGGTGTATGAGTTTGCCGGAGACAGCTGGCTGCCCTATATTTATTCATCAAACTTCACACGTTTGTGGCTTGATGAAATGTCGAGAAGAGGGCCCGTTGGTCTGGCGGTTCTCACGGAGATCTTTGCACGCATTTGCGGTTTCTTACAGCTGGCCTCCCAATTCCTTGCTTACTTCATAGTCGTTCTCATTGCGCGCGGCATCATTCGTGGCGTTCTCATCGTGGTGGTTTTGAATGCTGTCTGGCAGATGATGGCCTATGGTTGGTGGAGAGTGATGTTTACGATGTCCCGGGATTTTTTGTCGCCCACTGGTTCGAGTGCCTACAGCGGGCTTCCCGTCGACTTGATTTACAGACCCCTTCATCTGGTTTACTGGCTTCTACTGGCATGTTGGCTCATCATCCGTCTGCGTGTCCACATCGCGATGCGGCTTGCGCCCGCGGACGATGACTGACGGGTTGTGATGCAAAGTACCAATGTTCCGATTCGACAGAGGGGAAGCCACTATGCCACAATCCGGTTCTTTGACCATTGGCAACATGCCGTTATACGCGCCGGAACTGCAGTCGCGGGCGATTACGGCGGAAAACGTTCGTGGTGAGAAGGGAAGCGGTGGTCAGGCGCGTGGCGGCCGTAAGGGCGAGCCTTGTCTGCGGCAGCTTGCAAAAGACATGGTTTTCACCTTCGCGGAAATCGACGGCCCCGGCTGCATTCGCCACGTTTGGATCACGGTGGAGGGTCAGTCTCCACACAAAATGCGAAACCTGATTCTGCGTTTTTACTGGGACGGCCAGGAGACGCCATCAGTCGAGGCACCGTTGGGTGATTTTTTTGGCGTGTCTCATGGCCTGCGGCGAAATACGGAATCGGCGTTTCTTGCCACGCCGGAGGGAAAGGCCTTCAACTGCTGGTTTCCCATGCCGTTCGCGAAGAGTGCAAAGCTGACAATTGCGAATGAGACCGGCTTCGATGCGAACATGCTTTTCTATCAGGTGGACTATACGATCGGAGATGAGGTGGATGATGAAACGCCCCGGTTTCACGCACAGTTTCGCCGAGCACCACAGACAACGATGTATGAAGACTTTGCGATTCTCGACGGAGTGAAGGGGCGTGGCCGGTTTTTGGGGTGCAATGTGGGCATCATCGATCATGTCGATCATCCAATGATCTGGTTTGGCGAGGGAGAGGTGAAGATGTACATCGACGGAGACGAGGAGTTTCCGACGATTTGCGGTACGGGAAGTGAGGATTACGCGGGAACAGGCTGGGGTATGGGCGAGTACCAGTGCCGCCAGCTTGGATGCCCCGTGCGGACATGGAAATACATCAGCTTCTATCGATGGCATGAAACCGATCCCGTTTATTTCCATGAAAGCATTCGTGTGGCGATTCAGCAAATGGGGAACGACGGCAGCGTCGATCCTGCACCGGAGGACGGGCCGCTTGGCGAATTTATTCGCACGGGCAGGTATCGAAAAGACCACTCCGGCGACGGTTGCTTTGAACGCGTCGACGACATGTGTTCGACCGCGTACTGGTACCAGACACTGCCAACACAATCGTTTCCGGAGTTTCCGAATCGCAAAGTGCGCAGCCATGATTTGCCGAAGCACAACCTGATCGATAACGGCCGTGTGCACGAATAGTCGGTCTTGATGTAGAAGTGTGGAGAAACAGGAAGCGGTATGGAGGCTTTCTTTACCCGCCTTGCTGTTTTTCCGTGATCCGCTCTGTCAGACTTGTTTTTTCGATGACAATGGTTTTCGCCACGAAGTCACCGATACGCTGAACTTTGGGAGTGAAGGCGGCCATTGAGATGCCGGGCAGGTAGTTGAACATTCCGTCAGCGACGCGGCAGAGGTTGCGCAGCAGCCCGCGTCCAAAGCCGCAGTGGATCATGTCCTCACCAAAGACGAGGAGGCCGAAGAGTTTCTTGCCAGGGGTCCAGCCAAAGAGACCCTCCGTCATGGACAGGAGAATGCAGCTGACGGGAATCCACAACATGCCGCCAAAAACGAGTGCCACGATCCCGAGCAGCTGTGTTGGTGCTCCCTGCCGGGACATCAAAGTTTCCATGTCCGAAAAAAGGCTGAACATTGAGATCATCCCGAGACCGTAAGGAAAGAAGACAATCAGCAAATCGACGGAGTGCGCCAGTCCGCGCCTTCCAAGGGTTGCAAGGCGAACGGTCCTTCCCGTTTCCGTGACGAAGTCCAAATCGCGATGCCTTGCCATCAGTTTTCCACCGACGAGTGCCGCCACCAGCGGCAACAGAAACACTGGAATCTGAAGAATGAGGATCCACTTCATCATCGGCCCCATGATTGCCATGGGGTTGTCGTTTGTCAGTCGCTGATCAATGCTGATCGTTCCATCATCGATCTGCAGCATGTGAATCGAACCCGGGAACGATTCACTCAATACCGTGATTCGCTTGTCGTTGGCAAAAGCAGCCACCTCAGAAGAGATCCCTCTCGGGTGAGAGAAGATTCGTTTCCATGCACCGGACTGGAGAACATATCCATTGAGAGCGGAACCGCCGGGGCCTGCACCCTCCGACACGACAACGACGGGTTTTCCATCAATGACCACTGGCGCAAAGCCGTGTACTGATTGGGCAATGAGACTCCATGTATGGCTTTTTGCCGAAGTTTCAAGGTCAAGAGCCGTGAACTGCAGAGTTCCGCCTGTTGCCACATAGATATAAAGTGTCTCGCCGCTTGATACCATACGGACGCGTTGATGGGACCCTCCGCTCGGTGGCAGAAAGCTCGGTGGCAGTGTGAAGAGCGCGAAGTGGCCGGTTTCTCTGATCTCCACCAGCTCCATGCTTTTTCCGTTGATATGTAAATAAATGACGCTGTCACCGACCGCGGTAGCGGCGAGTACCGTGCGCGGTGGCATGACAGGGGTTGTATCGATGTCCGCTGCCGTGGCGATTCCTTCAACACTGCCGGAGAAAATACGAATGCGGTCGTCGGTGGCAAGCAGCCAGGCTTCACCGTCCGGCAGGTTGTAGTGCACAACGGGTTCACTGTCTTCCTCAAGTCCGAGTGAACGTAACTCCGAGCGCTGGAGGCCAAACTGCCCAACGACCTGTGCCGGATACCACCACTGACCCTCATGCCAGGTTCCAAGCGACAGCCGGTCTTTGACAACCGTCTGGTTCTGCATCGCAAATATTTTTGGCATCATCGGGATCATGGCGATAAAGGGCCCGATGAACTGAACCACTCCAAGGCTCACCAGTAGGAGGATCATCGCCGTGCGATAGGCGCGCCGGCTCTCCGCCGAGCGATATCCGGCCGGGAAAGACAAGACAGAGGACTGCGATGGCGGATTTGACATCAGGAGCGATCTCCTCGTTTTCGTACTCAAGCGCGGCGAAACTTATTCAACAGGAAGGAATACGGGGTGCAAAAAGAGTATGGAGGATACATGATACCGCATTCCTGGCGAAACACACGAGTCTGTAGCCTGTAAGTTTTTCCGCACAATACTCAATCCCAGTGCGGGAAAAATCACGAAAAAGACTCCAAAGTTTGTGCGTCCCTCTCGGCGGGTTCTCGTTAAATCACTGATAATAATGGACTTGGATGTGTTTGAAGGTCGTGAATACCCGAAGGCATGACGGTTGCCCTTATAGCTCTCTGCCAACAGGCGACGGGAGTCCTATCTAATGAAAACAAAGCATCGTACATTCGAAGAAGACGGCGTTCAGGATTATCTCAATATGGCGGCCTGCCATCCGGTTCTGACTCGTGAGCAGGAAGTGGAACTGTTTCAGCGGCTGGAAAACGGCGATGACTCCGCGCGGGATGATATTGCCGCCCACAATCTCCGGTTTGTTGTAAAGATTGCTCTGAAATACCGCGGGCTGGGTGTACCCTTGGCGGACCTGATTCAGGAAGGCAATATCGGCCTTCTGACGGTGATCGACAAGTTTGAATGGCGGAAGGGTTTCCGTTTCTCAACATACGCGGCGTACTACATTCGCCAGGAGATCCAGGCGGCGCTGCATCGCAGCGGAGCGATGATTCGTTTACCTGTTCGCAAAGCACGTCTGCTGGGCCGCATTAATGAGTTCATTCAGCGGGAGCTGGAACGCACATGCGTCGAGCCCACAGTCGAGGAAATCGCCCTCGAGTTGGATGTGCCGAGAGAAAAGGTCGAAACAATGTTGGAGCTTCGTCACACTTTCACCTCCATGGAATCGGAACTGACGGAAGACGGTTTGTGCCTGAAGGACATGATTGCCGACGAATGTGCACCAATGCCTGACGAGCAACTCGAAGTCGAACAAACAAAAGCGGCGGTTGTGGACGTGCTCGAATATCTCAGTGATCGTGAGCGCGAAGTGATCAAGCTGCGTTACGGAATGAACGCCCGCGGTCGCAGCTACAGCCTGCGAGGCGCAAGCAAGGTGATCGGCCTCAGCCAGGAAGGCGTGCGTCGCGTCGAGCACCGCGCGTTGGGCAAGTTGCGTCGCCCCGCCATCAGTGCCCAGGTGGAAGGACTCTTAACCGCGTAAGGCTCGGGACACCTTGCGGGATGCAGAACAGAAGCCTCTCTTTCGTATTCCACGAAAGAGAGGCTTCTGTTCTTTGCGAGACATGATCTTGCTGTTGAGGCAATCCCTTCGTCTTTGTCGTCAGGAGAGTCCAGGTACTGGACGAGTGGAAGCACTACTCCATCAGGGTCCGAAACAGCACAATGGGACATACCGCGATTCTCTGGTGCCCAACATGGAGATGCATTCGCGAAAGACACCGCCCAAGTGGCCAGTAGCCCGGCAGGAGAACGTCAGGCCATTGGGGTGCATGACGGGAGCAGCTTTGCGTTTTCGAGGTTCTGTTTTTGAACCGAATCTGCCGTTCAGGCGGCGGGCATGTCGTAGTGGTAGTCGAAGCCCTTCCACCGGCGGTAACGCATGGCTTCTCCGATGATGAGAAACACGACACTGAGGGCCATGTACACTGCGAAGGGAGGAAAACCCGGCAAGCCAAGCATGTCGGATCCCATCGCGGCATAGTGAGCCTCGCGCTCGATGCCTTCGGCCATGACGAAGAAGGGCGAGAAGCGGCCGACAAAGGAGCAGACCTCAAAAAACACACCGCCTTCGAGAGCACCGGCGGAAAGCAACAGGTACATCAAAAGGGGCAGGCCAACCCAGAGACCACTAACAACGGCGAGGGTGATTCGACCGGCTCCCTTTCGACCGACAGTCAGTGCGGTTGCCCAGCGTGCAAAGAGGCAGAAGAAGACAAACCCGCCAAGACTGACCAGCAGAGTGGAGTCGATCATTTCAGACGGTATCGCGCCGAGCGATGCTGGGACGGACTTGAGGAGTTGAATGGCGTAAAACCAGAGGCCGCCAATAACGGCGAGATAAGGAATGGTCTGGTCGATGGGGCGCAGGAAGGGAAGAAGCCGTTTGAGGTGCCAGATTTCATCACCGACTTCCATGCGTCCCGAGCCAAAAGTGATGGCTGCCGTCAGAAGAAAGACACATCCCGCAGAGAGAAATCCGAGGGCGACCGTGTTGGAAAGAATCGTTCCGCTCAGGGCGGCGAGAAAGAGACCCATGGTAACGGCGGCAACGGCGGCAAACTGCCAGTGGCTGAAGGCACGGGTTTCATCAGGTTCGAAGAGTTTGCGCGCTGCAACAAGAAGAAGAACAACGGTGATGGCCAGCATTCCAAGACCCAGTACAATTTCGGTGGACATGGGAATACCGAGGAGCGTGACACCGGTTGTTGCTGCAGCATTGGCTGCTCCCCCTCCCGCCGCCGTTGCAGCGGAGGCCGTTCCCAGCCATGTTGTGACCTGGCTGTAGAGAATACTGCCGCCGAAGATGGCTGCAAAGATGACGAAAACAACGATACCCTGAGCGGTGCGTGTGCGCTCGCGAATGGAGGAAATCAGAAGCCCGAAAGCCGAAAGAATCATCGACGATCCGAGAAGGACCAGAGCCATGCGTAAAACATCGAACACACCGACGCCGCCGTACAGATAGGCGAGACTGATCAGTGGCAATGCGCAGAGCAGCGCCAGTGACACGTAGAAGACAGTGGAAAGAAATGAACCAGTGATATACATCCAGGGGGTAATGGTCGTGACCCTCAGGAAGTCGAAGGTTTTCTTTTCCTTCTCACCGGTCGTCAGTCCTGCCGTGATGGTTGGTGCGATGATCAGCACCAGCAGCGACTGAATGGTGATGATCCATCGGAACAGCGACTGTCCCGTTTGCGACATCTTGTCGAGCAGCTCCTGAGAGGTTCCCTGCGCAATGGCAAAGGGGTTCAAGCGTACCAGCAGGATCATGATGCTCGCCGCGGTCATGATAACGATATAGCCAATGATGCTATAGAGGAGAGCCTTGCCGCGCATCCGGCGGCGGAGTTCGCGTGTCAGAATGGGGTTGTCGAAGAAGTTCTGATAAACGCCGAGAAGGCTTCGGCCGATATGCTGCGGGCTCACGAGTCAGGGCCTCCGCAGAGGCGGAGAGTGCGGGGGAGCGGAGTGACTGCCCACTTTGAGATAGCCGGCTTCATAAAGTCTCCATCCATCAGTAGACGAACCAGATGTCCTCCGTGTTTCCTTTGGCCACGGCGCCGGTGATGACAACCGCAAATCCCTGGGGGCCGAGAGGAACCTTGTGGCCCCGAACCGTCAGACTCCACAAGCCCGGGGGAGGATTGGAAAGACGGACCTGTTCAACGGTGTTGATATGATCGGCGTTGCCGCCGACGGCACTCTGCGAACCGGAAAAGACGTTACCGAGGTACATCGCGTTGTCTGGAGTTTTGACCTCGAGGTTCAGATCATTGACAATTGCAACGGCCGCGGCGTGTTCGGCGGGTGGGTCTGTCCAGACCAGGGTAATGTGGAGAGGCTCGTCGGAAGAGCTGACAGAGAACATGTGCGTGACGCTTTTTCCGTCGGAAAGCCCGTCTGCGTGGCGCCTGTCGACAAATTGCAGACCGCGATTTTCACCCGCGAAGAACAATGCGTTATCAGACAGTGCGCGTCCCCAGCCTTCACGAATGTTTGGGAAATCGTGATTGTAAGGGAGTTTGTCGTTCTGCGGGCCGACGCCAGTCATATCCGTTGTTCCGTTCAGGAGCATGGCGCGCACGAGAGCGCCACTGGGCGTGTACTCGTCAGCTGAATTCGCGGAACCGGTGGGGTGGTAACCGTCCATGAAATACTGGCGGACCAGGAGCGCAAGCCCTGCAATCTGTGGTGCGGCGTAGCTTGTCCCCGTGGCAGGTTCCGTTTCACAGTTTGCTGAATCAGCGGCGGGCATCGAGATATTCACACCGGGCGCCATGATTTCCGGTTTGAGACGGTTATCGATTGTCGGACCGTCAGTACCGATTCCCCATTGATGCTGACGGGTGGAATCGAGACTGGCGCTTACGGCCACGCAGTTCTTTGCATTCTCGGGCGTGAGGACAGAGTCCGTTTGGAAGTCGTTGTTTGCGACCGCGAACACAACAACCGCATCCTCACTACTCCAGGTGTAGTCATCAATGTCGCGACACCAGTGTGTGTAGGAACGAAGATCAGGGTTGTTGTCACCCCATGAATTCGTGTGTATGAAAGCTCCATCTCTCTGTGCACGATTGAAGGCGGATTTCAACGTTGATGGTTTGTCATCAAGGCCGCTGATTTTAGTCGTTGATCCATGGACAAACCGCGAATCGTAGGCGATGCCGGCGTGGTCCAGCGACAGGTCTTCCCGCAGACCCACAGCGGCACCCGCTGTCCGCGTGCCATGAGAACCGGGAAATCCGTCGGTATTGTAGATCTTCAACATCTTGCGATGATTGAGACCCGGCGAGTTGTTCTTAACCGTCGAATCAAGGAAGTAGCAAACGTTCGGATCGATACTGGTGTCGAGATGTCCGAGGATTTGTCCCGCTCCCGTCAGGTCGCGGTTCCAAAGGCTTCCGACCTCCATCTGATTTGATTGAATCACCCATGTTGAGGTGTTGAGGCGGGGCGAGGCGACGGGAGCTGGTTCTATCCAGGCGACAGCCTCAAGAGCGGCGAGTTCGACAGCGGAACTCGGGACGATGTTGAAGAGGATGCGAGACTCGTTATCGTCCGACTCCCGTTGAATGACACCAGTGGCACCCAGTTCATCAAGGAGTTGAAAGACCGGCTTTGAATCAGAGCCATTCCAGAGACGAAGCTCAAGCCGTTCCGGTTGTGCCGATTTGTTAGTCGCTACAAGAGGGTGGATACGCCACTCCCGCTTCCATTCCGACGCCCAACGGGCATTCTTGAGAGATGGAACCGACCTGGCAGTGGCTTCCGTGAGGCGAACAATCCACGCATCTTCAGGAACATAACCAAGAATTGTAATGCCGGATTTTTCCAGCTCGCTGCGAAGATCAGCGGCGCGGCCGTTTGCCTGGACCACGCCCACGCCATAAAGAGGAGCATCGATGACCTGTTTTGGGGTGATCGTGTCCACCGTTTCACTGAGCAGGCGCAGTGGAGCGGCAATACCTGTCTCTGCCACGGCCACGACTGTTGCCGCGAGCATTACCAATTGGATTTTAATCAATGATTGTCGAACCCCGGCTACTTCTCGATTTCCTGAAGCTCCTCCGCAAATCCCCCACTCAGTATTGGAAACCGGCACCAGGTTTTCGGGTCCAGGTTCTCATCGTCAAGATGGAATGAAGGGGCATAGCGCTCGCGCTTCCATTGATTGCGACTCCAGAGCATAAAGAATCGCCGAATATATTCGTGCAGTTTTTCCGAACCGCCAACTCGTTCTGACCACTCGCCGGAAAGAGTGCGGACAACCTCCGGCGGCTCCATACGATCACGAATGGCAAGCCGCTCAATGACGTCCAGCAGGTCGTAGGGCATCAAGTCCGCCTCGTCCGTTTGTTTGCTTTCCGGTGGTCGAAGTTCCGCCGTTGGGGCTTGTTTGCATACGGGAGCCAGAAACGGCATGGGGCCGATTCCGTCCGGGCCCGTTGTCATCATCCATTGCAGCCACAGGCGCAGGTAATTCTTGTCGATACCCGCAATCGGAGCGATGCTGCCGGAGGTATCACCATCCATGGTGGCATAGCCGACCGCAGCCTCGCTGCGATTGCTTGTACAGAGCAGCAGTGCTCCGCGAACATTTGCCAGCATCCAGATCCCGGGTGCGCGGACACGTGCCTGAATGTTCTGGAGAGCAATATCGTCATTCTCCCAGGTCAGCTGACGATCCAGAGTGTTTTCCATCAAAGCCCGGTAGCCTCTAACCAGTTCTTCAATATTCCACTCGGAATGACGTGCTCCAAGCCCTTCACCTACGGTGCGAGCGGCTGCACGGGTAACTCCGCCGCTGTTTGCAGAGGCCTGATAAACAGTGTCCAGCAAACCACCGCACAAGGAGCTTTCGTCAATGGAGGCTTGTGGCAGTCGTGCTCTGACTTCCTCGATGCCGAGTTCATCGACAGCCATGCGAAAGGCCAGTGCCGCGAGGACTGCGGTCGCGGTCGAGTCAGCTCCTCCGCTCAGAGAGACCACGTAACCACGGCTGCGGCTCTTTCGAAGATAATCAAAGAGGCCGAGCGATACGGCACGGGCGAACTCCTCTTCCTTGACGTGAGCACCTGAAGCCCGGGCGGAAAGTGGATTCGCCGTCGGGGCCGGAGACTCCTTTGACTCGGCAAATTCAAAATCAAGTCCGACAATGAACGTTTCTGCATCATCGGGCCGAAGGCTCATCGTTCTGTCACGTTTCATCCGCAGCAGGTCGAGATCCAGAACCGCTGTTTCGAGTTTCCATTCGGCGAAGCTGAACAGATCGCCGCGCGCATTGATCTCGCCCGCAGAGGCTATTACACACTGGCCATCAAAGATCATGCGGCCGGACTCGTTACCGAGTGCATTGGCAAAAAGGTAGGCACATCCGAATGCACGGGAGCCTTCGACAACAATACGCTCACGAACGGGAGACTTCAGCAGGCTGAAATGACTCGCGCTGGGGCCCATGATAATATCGCAGCCTGCACGTGCCAGTCGCACACCCGGACGATCCGGAACCCAGGCGTCCTCGCAGATTTCACTGCCTATACGAACATCGCCGCAGTCGAGGATGAAGTCGCCGATCGGAACACTGGTTCCATCGATTTCAACCTCGTCGATACGGCCCGCGGGCCAGGGACGGAACCACCTGGGCTCGTAGTGGACGCCGTCACCAGCCAGATTTTGTTTCGCCACAAATCCGTGGACATGTCCTTTGGATAAGAAGGCCGCGCAGTTGTAAAGTCCGCTCTGCAGCCGTACCGGGACTCCGATAACGACAAGAATTTCACCGACCTCGGAGGCAATATCAAGAAGGTGCCGCATGGCGCGCGCGGAATGTCCGAGGCCGTGAAACGCGTCCTCGCAACCGTAGCCGGTCACTGCCAGTTCCGGGAGGCAGAGTGCCTGCACACCAGAGGATTTCGCCGCCTTCACGGCCTCGATGACCCGACGGGTATTGCCTTCCCAGTCCAGAGGGGTCTGATTAAGAGTGGCGACTCCGAGTTTGACCAGGCGCATGGGCTTAATCCTTCAAGTTTCCACCAGCAACACCAAGCGTGCCAGATCACGGGTCGCGCCGCAAGCCGCGTGGCGGGGCAAACTCTGCGGTTGAGTCATTTCGGCCATCCTTTTTTACTCTGAGGAACATACGCGGAGACGTCCATCTCAAGATGACCCTGCAGGCTCAATCCCGTGTTTTCGTGGCTGGTGGAACCGGTATGGTGGGGAGCGCCGTTTTGCGGCGGCTCAGAAAGGATGGCTTTACCAACCTGCTGGCGCCCTCCTCCCTTGAGCTTGACCTGACTGATCAAGTCGCGGTTCGCGGCTTCTTCGATGCGGAACGGCCCGAATACGTCTTTCTTGCAGCGGCCGTTGTGGGGGGAATTCATGCCAACAATACCTATCCGGCCGACTTCATCACCAGCAATCTTGAGATTCAGATGAATGTCATTCAATCGTCCTTTGCCACAGAGGTGAAGAAGCTCCTGTTTCTCGGGAGTTCCTGTATTTATCCAAGGGATGCACCTCAACCCATCAAAGAGGAATGCCTTCTCTCCGGACCTTTGGAACCCACAAACGAGGCTTATGCGGTTGCCAAAATCGCGGGTATCAAGTTGTGTGAGGCGTTTAATCGTCAGTTTGGAACCAACTACATCTCAGCTATGCCGACAAACCTGTACGGTCCGAACGACAACTATGACCCACTGAACAGTCATGTTCTCCCGGCCCTGATCCGGCGCTTCCATGAGGCCGCTCAGGCGGGGGATGAAGAGGTCGTTGTTTGGGGGACAGGGAGACCGCGCCGTGAGTTCCTCTATGTTGACGACCTTGCCGACGCCTGCCTCTTTTTGATGAACCATTACGACGGTCCCGGTATTATCAATGTCGGTTGTGGAGAGGATCAGACGATTGCAGAGCTTGCGAACGTTGTGAAGGAAGTCGTCGACTTCAGAGGACGCGTTCGATTTGACCCGTCAAAACCGGATGGAACTCCCCGCAAGTTGCTGGATCTGGAAAAACTGCACACGCTTGGATGGCGGCACCAGACGCCGCTGCGAGAGGGAATTGCAAAGGCATGTGAAGACTATCTTCGTACCGGGGGAAGAACCCCCCGCGTTGGCGTTGATACTGTTGGTGGGAGTCTTCAGTCCCGTGCGGAAGCCGGTACCTTGCCGCGGCCCTGAGCCAGGTCGATTTGAGCCAGCCGCAGGTCCTCCTCAATCATCTCGCGGACTAACTCGCCAAAGGGTGTTGTTGCCGTCCAGCCCAGTTTCTCCCGAGCCTTCGCGGCATCTCCAAGCAGCGTTTCCACCTCGGCGGGGCGGAAATACATCGGATCGACGGCAACAACTTCCTCTCCCTGCGAAGGTCCCGAGTCGTCTTCCGCTGAGGAAACCACACCTACTTCAGATTGACCACTGCCTCGCCATTCAATACCAATGCCCACATGCTGGAAGGATTTCTCGACGAACTCACGCACCGAGTGTTGCTCGCCGGTTGCAATGACGAAGTCCTCGGGTTTCTCCTGCTGAAGCATCAGATGCATCGCCTCAACATAGTCCCGGGCGTGACCCCAGTCCCGCCGGGCGTCCATGTTTCCAAGAAAGAGCTTGTCCTGCAAACCGAGTTTGATGCGCGCAACGGCTCGGGTAATCTTGCGTGTTACGAAGGTTTCGCCACGAATTGGAGACTCGTGGTTGAACAGGATTCCGTTGCATGCGTAGATGCCATAGGCCTCGCGATAGTTTACAGCAATCCAGTAGGCGTAGAGTTTTGCAACTCCATAGGGGGAGCGTGGATGGAAGGGGGTGGTTTCTTTCTGCGGAGTTTCCTGGACCTCACCGAAGAGTTCCGATGTGGATGCCTGGTAGAAACGGGTTGTTTCTTCCAGACCGAGAATACGAATGGCCTCAAGGAGTCGCAGCGTACCGAGCGCATCGGCGTTTGCCGTATACTCCGCTGTTTCAAACGAAACCTTCACGTGGCTCTGAGCGGCGAGATTGTAAATTTCATCAGGCCGAATTTGCTGAACCAGGCGAATGAGGTTCGTCGAGTCTGTCATGTCGCCATGGTGAAGTGTGAAGCGCTTGCCGGATTCATGTGGGTCGTGGTAAAGGTGATCCACGCGTCCCGTGTTGAACATGGACGCACGACGCTTCATGCCGTGGACTTCATAGCCCTTCGCAAGCAGCAGCTCCGCAAGATAGGCTCCGTCCTGGCCGGTAACACCTGTAATGAGTGCGCGCTTTGCTCGGTTCATGATTTATGGATTCTCCAGTCAGCAAGTCTGAGGGGGCGGCAGGGTTGAAAGGGTCTGACCCATGGATTAGAGCCTGTTGTTCCGTGGCTGGTGTTTCCGTGGCCGGATGACAAGCATCCTAACCATTTCCGCCAGTCCGAACACAAGAAACAGAGCTGCTCCAAGGGGAATGGCCGCAAGGAAGGCCAGCGGGGCGAGGGCTTGCTGCAATCGGTTTCGAGGGGTTGGTTGCGTTGAAGAGGGTCTGGGTTTCGGCCTGACGGAGTTGGTTTCCGTCTGAGCCTTTTCGACTGCCACAACGGGGGCGCGTTTGTCTTCGCGAGTCGTCGGTTCAGAACACCATTTAGCCAGCGGTTCGATCGTTTTGTCCCAGGTGTAGTGAGAGCGAACAAGTTTCTGCGCTTTTCTGCCACGACTTAGAACATCCTCACCATGTCCACAGAGACGTTTGATGATTTTCTGAAGGCCTTTTTTGTCGGATGGGTCGATTGTCCACCCTGCGCTGGCTTTTGAAATCGGTGCCGCCAGTTCATCATAGTCATTATGAATGACAGGCAGGCCTGCCCACAGTTGCACAATGGTACGCGTGGGAAACGCCAGTTCGCGCTCAAGGTTGCGGGGCATGAGATCGATCGAGGCTCCACAATTGAGCATCAGACCCAGTAGCTTGTCGAATGGCATGGTGCCGTGGCGCTCGACGCGAGGATGCTCATCCAGGATCCGAACGAGTTCATCGTACCTGCCACCACTAACATCGCCTGAGGGATGAGGACCGCCCACAACGACGAGTTTGCCTTTGTCGCGCTCATCAAGGGACTCGAGAGTCCAGCGAAGGGCGTTGTCAGGGTCCTGCCATGGAAGGAAAAAACCGGAATAAAGGAAGGAGGATGTTTCACGTTCAGGCGAGGGCGATGGAATGTCAGGCGAAACACTAAAGGGGATAACAGGGCAAAGGTCCGATGTGGCTTCGAAGCCCGCCTCCAGCAGAAACGGCAGAAAGTAATGTCTCTGAAACCGGCCGGAGCATATCACGTGGTCGGCCCTTGCCAGCGCGGTCAGTTTCTCAGAGCGATCCCGCGTCGGGCTCTCAGACCCCCACAGTCGTCGTTCCAGCAAATGAGGGCCCGCCAGGT
>JANQSL010000230.1 GCA_028284075.1 Candidatus Sumerlaeia bacterium
CGCGGCCTTCCCCGTCATCACCCTGCGGGACGGCCACCTGCCTCGTCCTCAGGCGTTTGTGAAACGCGTCTTCGATGTTGTCGTGTCCGCCATGGGGGCTTTTGTCTGGATGGTGTTTTTTCACTGGTGGATTGCGCTGTGGATCAAACGCGGTTCGCCGGGGCCGGTGTTCTTCACGCAGGAGCGTGTCGGCCGGGACGGAGAAATGTTCAAGTGCTACAAGTACCGCACCATGCACACCGACGCCGAGCGGTACGCCGTCGCCCCCACCGCCAGCGACGACCCCCGTGTCACCCGGGCGGGGCGCTGGCTGCGCAAGACCAGCCTCGATGAACTCCCTCAGCTTCTCAATGTCCTCAGCGGTGACATGTCCATGGTGGGACCACGACCCGAAATGTCTTTCATCGTCCAGGATTATCAGGAATGGCAAAAACGCCGCCTCGACGTAAAGCCCGGCATCACCGGCCTGTGGCAGGTGATCGGCCGCAAAAACCTGCCGCTTCACCTCAACATGCAATACGACTTCTACTACATCATGAACCAGTCGCTGCTACTCGACATCGAGATTCTGATTCGCACCGTGCCTGCGGTGCTTAAAGGGCGAGGAGCGTTTTAGTTGAACGCAGAGAAGCGGAGACTTTCGATAACAACACAATCCACCCGTTTCCAAAAGCACCGCGTTCTGATTCTTGTCGGAGTCAACGCCGCGTGTCTGGTTCTGGTCGCCGTGCTGTTCGAGATCGGTCTGCGATTGTTTGCTCCGGGCTGGTTGTCAATCATCATGGAGTATCAAAAAACCGGCGGTGCCGTTGATGATGTCGGGACTGATCGCGGATGGAAGGTCGTGCATGAAGGTGGCCGGTTCGTGAAGTTCGAGCCGGATTCCACTTTCGACATGGTGCATACGGAGTTTCGCACGAAGGCACACATCGACGAGTGGGGCGGACGGCGGCTGACGAATACATCCACGGCAGAAACATTCCTTCCCTTTCTCGGCGATTCGTTCACCTTCGGCATCGGTGCGCCGGACGAGGGAGTGTTCGTGAACCTGCTGCAGGAGCATTTCGACGAGCGCCTGCTGAACCTTGGTGTTCCAGGATCGTCGCTGCCGGACCAGCGCTTCATCGTTTCAACGCGACACGGCGAACTCGGTCAGCCCGCCGTGTACCACATTGTCGTGTTTCTCGGAAACGAGCTGACCGACATGATCCGATTCCATGAGAGGACAAACCGCGCCGCGACACCGACCGCGAATCATCCCTCAAAAGCCAGCCAACACAAGAGCCTGACGTGGCGCATGAATGCGTGGTTACACGAATCATGGGTTCGCCATCTCTATTCCGTACAATACCTGAAGTCGAAAACCCTGGGTGCCATGAATCGCAGAAGCGGCCGAAGGAATATGGAACCTGTTTTTCGCGCAATGGACCCGGAGGACAAGACATTCACGACTGTCGCCGAAAAGATCCTGGCGGCGGAGCTGCACGAATGGGAAACAATGCAGGACACATTCAATATCCGCTTTGTGTTCATCCTGGTTCCGGACCGCTACCAGGTCGTGGAGCACCAGCGAATTGCTCGCGCGAAGTACTACCAGATCGACCCCTCCACCCTCGATCCGGATCTGCCAAACCGTCTTGTTGTTTCGGCTTTGGAAGAACGTGGTTTTCCTGTGATCGACACCACGGAAATGTTCGGAGCTCTCGACAACCCCGAGACGGCGTACTACACACATGACAATCATTTGAACTCGGACGGCCACAAGTTGCTGGCGGGGGAGATTGCCGAGAGACTTGCGCTGGATGAATAACCTCCCACTCACATTCCTGCGGTTCCACGCAAGTCCGGCACTTTGTTTTTTCGTCTTCCTTTGCACCGTGGCTTGCACACGAGACGCCTCGGAAACCGCGAACACGATCCCGCCGGATCAGTGGAGTCGGGACTGGTTCCTTGAACGCCGCAGCGACGAATCGATTCTCTGGCAGGGCACTCTGCCGGACGGCTTCTGGCACGCCCGCGCCATCTGGAGACGCCCGTTTGGCTCAAGGGAAACCATGGTCCTGGCGGAGGAGAAATTTGCGGAGAAATCTCTCCGTCTCAGCCTTTCCCCACCGCACGGCCTGGGCGTGATCGACCTTGAGATCGCTGCCGACGGTCACGAAACCATCCGTGCTTGGGCTTCCACGCCGGGACCGGCACGTTCCTTTGAAAACCTTTTGGCAGAAGCACGCGGTGCGCGGAACTCCCTGGAAGCAGAGATGGCCGTCGCCAATCGCTACGGAGTCCGTCGGCCTGAAGCCCGGGCGATGCTTGCCATCGCTGACATCTGGCTCGAGAAGGCCGGAGGTTTGGAAGGATGGAGTGTTCGGGAAACGGAGGCCGACTGGTGGATGGCTTACATCGCAGCCGAATGCGATGCCGAACGGACCATACTGGTGGATTTGCGTGACAAGCCCATGAGCTGGACGGGCATCGACGATCCGCCGCTCCAGACACTTCGGGTTGCCGATGAAGAATCAACTTTGGAGGCAGGCGTCTGGACCCCCGAGGGGACACGGTGGCTGCCCGTAAGGCTGGCGGGAATTGAGGGCGGCTTCATGGAAAATGATGTGCCGCGGGTTCGTGCTCTTGGTTTCAATTACCTGGCGTCTTCAGGTCCGATTGCCACTCAAGACACTCTGCCTGATGCGCTCAACAGGGAAGCGCTACAGCTCAATATCGTCCGGCAGGAAACCCTGCCGAGGGCCGCCATGGTCGAGACAACCGACCACTCGCTTCCCGATCCCGAATTGGTTCGCGTGTTTGCACAATGGCCCGGTGCCTCCGGCACAATCGACCCATGGACGCTCCGGGCTTACAGCCACAAAGCTTTGCGCTATCGCCGCGGCGAAAAAGTCCGGATTCCAAAGAATCCGTCTGATCTGCTCAACACCCTTGAATCTCCGGAGCGGCCGATTGCCGCGGGTGGACAGATTACCATCCAAAACGAGACCAGAGCACCTCCCCGGGAGGCGCTCTGGATCATGAGCATCGACTGAAGACCGCAGCGGAGCCTAGCCGCAGTATTCCTCGAAGGCCGCCATCAGGTTGCCGGCGATCATGTCGGGCATATGCCCCTCGATGTGATGACGCTCCAGGACGTGGACGGGCTCACCGTCCTTGAGCAGTGCGATCATGGGCGAGCTGGGCGGAACCCCAACCAGATATCCGCGGGCCTGATTGGCGGCGTCACGCTCCATTCCGGCAAACACGGTGAGTAGCTTGGCGGGTTTGTTGGAGGAATTCTGAAGGGCCAGGCGCAGGCCGGGGCGAGCTCCACCGGCGGCGCAGCCGCAAACGGAGTTCACGAAAAGAAGAGCCGTGCCTTTGAGATCCTTCAACTCGCCGTCCACCTCTTCGACGGTTTTCAGCTCGGTAAAGCCGACTTCGGTGACTTCGTCGCGCATTGGCTGGACCATAACGGGATCGTACATTTTCGAAACCTCTTCGGCAAATGTGTGGGCGGCCGGGTTGATCCCCCACCAGCCTTGTGAGGCAGGGAATGCCTGTTCCATGCCATCGGCTGCAAGGCCGGATCCTGCATTGCGGGTATGGGGCATCGCGCTTGACCCCGCCAACTCCCCACGCTGAGAAGGTTCGCCCATTTTGACGGAGTGCCCGCCCCCATGGCCATTGTTGTCGATGAAAACACACGCTTGCTGATCCAGGGAGTTACCGGCCGTGAAGGCCAGTTCCATGGAGAGCAGATGATCAATTACGGCACCCGGGTTGTCGCCGGAGTGACTCCCGGCAAGGGAGGTCAGACCACTCTCGATGAGGTTCCCGTTTTCAATACCGTCGATCAGGCGGTAAAGGAAACCCGGTGTGATACCTCAGTCATTTACGTCCCTCCGGCGTTTGCGGCGGACGCCGCTCTGGAGGCCATTGAGGCGGGCATCAAGACCGTGATCATTATCACGGAAGGTATTCCAACTCTTCAAATGATGACTGTTTATCACGAGGCCCGGCGCAAGGGAGTGCTGCTGCAGGGGCCCAACTGTCCCGGTACCATCAGCCCGGGAAAATGCAAGATCGGCATTATGCCAGGTCATATTCACAAACCCGGCAAGGTGGGCGTGATTTCACGCTCCGGCACGTTGACCTATGAGGTTGTGTGGGAGCTGACCCGGGCCGGGATCGGCCAGAGCACCTGCGTTGGCATTGGTGGCGATCCGATCATCGGCAGCACGTTCGTTGATTACCTTGAGCTGTTTGAGAAGGACCCTGGTACGGAAGCGGTCGTTGTAATTGGTGAAATTGGCGGCACCGACGAACAGGATGCCGCACGCTACGTTCGCGATCACATGAGCAAACCCGTCATCGGCTTCGTTGCAGGCCTGACTGCCCCTCCAGGCAAGCGCATGGGGCACGCCGGCGCCATCATCAGCGGTGGTGAAGGAACGGCTCAGGAAAAAATCGAGGTCTTCCGCCAGTGCGGGGTCACGCCGGTCGAACTGCCGAGCGAGGTTCCGGGCAAGGTCAAGGATCTCCTGGGTGTGACAAGCGCCTGAGTGAGTTACTGAAGCGGCTTCTCACTTCGTCCGGCCGCCCACTGCACTGCATTGGGCAGCAGGTGCCCCTGCCCTGACGTCAGTTCCGGATGAGGCCCAAAGAGAACAACCCGGCCCTCACCAAAGGAAGACGCGACGATTGCATCACGCCCCGCGATGCTGTCGCGTCCGGGCGGCTCTCCCGCAGGATCCGAAACAAATCGCCCAAGGGAAACGTAGGGCGGCAGATCGTCGCGGATGCCTGGTTCAAAAACCGGGGCGTTTTCGAAATGAAGCCTGACCGGCTCTTCGGATTCGTCAAGTTTGACCTCGGCGATTCCTTCGCCACGCGCCCAGTTATCGAGGTCCCACACCCGGGCATTGATTAATTCCACACGTGATGTTTTTTCGTTATAGCCAATGGCACACAGGTATCCTCCGGCACAGAGACCGATGACGCCGCCACCGTCGCGGACAAACTCCGTAACGGCTGCGCCACCGTCCTCACCAAGCGATTCCGCGAGTCCGTTGCCCGATCCTCCGGGAAAGATCACCACGTCAAAATCGTCAAGATCTCCGCCGCGGACATCTTCAGCAAGAATACGTTCGCACGGAACATTTTCCGACCGGACAGTGGTCTCTGCCGCCGTGATGTAGGGTTCCATGGCGCCTGCATCCGAGTAGACGGCGACGCGGAGCGGAGTGCGCGAGGAGCAACCGGGCGAAACGAGCGTCATTGCGAGAAGGGTGATTGCGATGCAAAGCCCATGCTTCACGCTGTCTGACCTGCGAGACCGAGGGTTTGGTAAATCTGTCGTGTCGCATCGGACTTGTTCAGAGTGTAAAAGTGAATGCCCGCGACCTTGTTGTCCAGAAGGTCGCGGCACTGTTCCGTTGCCCAGTGGACGCCAACGCGCTGAACGGACTCCGGGTCTTCCTGGCAGCGTGTCACCGCCCGCATCAGTGAGGCGGGAAAACGTGCACCCGCCGCCAGTTCCGCCATGCGCCGCATCCCCTTTACCGTGGTGACGGGCATGATGCCGGCGATGATTGGAACGTTAATGCCTGCAAGTTCGCAGCGTTCGCAAAAGTCGTAGAAATCACGATTGTCGAAGAACAGCTGGGTTACAATGTAGTCCGCTCCGGCATCGATTTTTGTCTTGAGATAGTCCATCTCCAGCAGGCGGTTCGGTGTGGCGGGATGTCCCTCTGGAAATCCCGCAACGCCGATGCCAAAGCCGCGTTGGTTGGAATGAGAGCCACTTGCGTTGAATTTGCGGATAAACGAAACAAGATCGGAGGCGTGCTGAAAACGGTCCGCCGCACGATCATAGTGCTCGAGATTCCGGGGAGGATCGCCGCCCAGCGCGAGAATGTTGGAAACACCCGCTTCAGCGTAGCGCCGGAGAATCGCATCGATGTCCTCTTCACTGTGGCAAACACATGTCAGATGAGGAATCGGGTCCAGGGTTGTTTCATTCTTGATTCTTACAACGAGATCGTGTGTCAGCTCACGAGTCGAGCCACCCGCCCCGTAGGTAACGGATACAAATGATGGGTTGAGCGGTTCAAGCTGGCGAATTGTTTCAAAGAGCGTGTTGGCCCCTTTTTCCGTTTTCGGGGGAAAGAACTCGAAGGAAAGAGTTGTTTCGTTCCGGTCAAGTATTTCGCAAACATGCATAGCAGGCGCCTGATGTGAACTGATCTTGTGATGAAGGCGGGAGGTTGTTCCGGTCGAGCAAAAAAAGCGGTCAGTCCTGCAGTTGCATTGCCGCGTCTTGCCAGGCCGCAAGCACGTCGATGCCAAAGCAAACAAGCAGAGCACGATCGAGGGTTTTGTCGTCCGATAAAAAATCGTTCACCGTGCTGATGGCAATGTGTGCCGCCTTTTTGACGGGATAGGAGTACACGCCACAGCTAATGGCGGGAAAAGCGATGGATCGAAGTTCGTTTTCCACCGCGACCTCCAGACTGCGACGGTATGCACTGTGCAGAAGGTCCGGTTCCCCGTGCTGACCGCCCCGCCACACCGGTCCGACGGTATGAATCACATGGCGCGCCGGGAGAGCATAGCCCTTCGTGATCTTCGCATCGCCGGTCCGGCAGCCCCCGAGTGTGCGACATTCCGCAAGCAGCTCCTTTCCCGCAGCGCGATGGATCGCGCCATCGACTCCTCCCCCTCCCAGGAGTGTTTCGTTCGCAGCATTGACGATCGCGTCCACGTTCAGTGCGGTGATGTCACTCTCGATGATTTCAATACGCGGATCGAGTGTCATCGGCCTGATGTCCGGGTGGCGGGAAGGCTGTTGAGGGATTTCACAAAATTGTCGAGGTCTCCAAAGCCGAACCCGAACATCTCTTCGAAATCCTCTTCCCCAAAACTCCGGACGTCCTCTTTCAAGGCAAAAACACGCTTCGTCGCAGAGTGGGCCGGATCGCTGAGCTGATCTCTTATCGATTGAGCGAATGGATCCGTCATCATCAGGCCTCCCGTTTCCCGGCGAGATTCGTACAGTGCATCGTTGTCATGAAACATTCGAAAGACCATCCGCCGTTTTGGGGCACGGCCAAATCCCGCGGATTCACAAACGATGTCGGCAAGAAAATAGCGATCGTGGAAAACCCATACCGCAACAAGCCGCCCTTTTGTGTCATTGACGGACCAGGAAATGGCCTCCGGTGGCTGTCGCCATCCCCATGTGGCGCGATTCAAAATATAGAAAGGCTTTCCGGCGGACGCTTCGAACCAAACGCTGAAGCTACTGACTGTGTGCGCGAGGCCTGTCGTCTGATAGACGGCAACCGGGGGAGCGGAGCGATAGAGTTCGAAGCCGGTCTTCCGGATACCAGTGTAGGAAGCGGGTGCGTTGAACAGGAGATAACCTCCGCCCCGCCCGTCGCGCGGATTATCCCAGACACCCCATTGGTGCAGGTTATACAGGAGACCTTGCCGACCGTTCAGCAACATACCGGTACTGAGGGTGGCAAAGTTAAGAGGATCGACCGGCCTGCTCCTTGTTGGTCTGGCGGGAGCCACCCGCGTTTGAAACGAAGTCATGGCTCTGTCGCGGTACAAGTTGGTCGAGCCGGGTTTTCCGCGGGCCAGCCAGATGAACTGGCCCAACCCATAAGCGACAAATGACGATAAGATCAGGACGATAACGAGAATGACGAACCACCGTGTCAGGTTCCATGCCCAGCGCAGAAGCGCACGAAATCGTCCGGGCCGATGCGGGGTCATGGCGGGCGCTGCAACAGTCATGCGTCACGTGTAGCCGCCAGCGGCTGTCTCACACAAGGCTCTTCGGCCCTTAACCTATTGATAAAGCCGCCGAATCTTCGGATCCGGTTCAAGTGGCACAAGTGCGGGCGCCACGGAAACTCCGGGGAGGGCGCCTCCTTCGATTGCGACAGGAATTCTTTTCAATTCGCGGGGCTCATTGAGGCGATCGTCAACATCCAGCGTCCGCTGCCGCGCCGCGTAAAGCCGCAATGCTCGTTCAACAGTGCCCTGCTCGAGTTGTATCTCGTGGCGCTCTTTTGTATCAGTCCGTGTATACGCAACCCGGTCATCTCTGAGAAGCGCCACACCATCCCGGGTCAAGCCGCCAAGAGTCTTTCCTCCGAGGACCAACTCCTCCGACAGTGTCAGTCCCTCATCACCCCACAACTCCGGATAGCGGCGCAGATCCGCTCGTGGGATCCTCAGAATTGTCTGTGCCTCGCTTTTTGCCTTCAGAAGACGTCGCTCAACCCGGTTCCGTTTTCGGTATTCCGGATAGGCCGTCAGCAACCGCTCATACAAACTGACGCGGGCAAGCGAAGAGGATTGGTCTCGTGCCGCTCGTTCAAGCTTTCGTGCCGCTTTGTAACGAGCCATGTCCGCTGCCTTGAAATCCGCCAGCTCTTCGTAAACACGGACAGCCTCTTCATAGCGTCGCATCGATTCAAATGCCCTTGCAGTCTTGCGGGCTTCCTTGCGGCCGCGCTCCGTGACCAGAAACGAGGCTGGTGCGGCGCGGTAGGCTTCAAACAACTCGTCACGCGGAAAACCATGCCCCGGCAGAAACGGGAATGCGGTGAGACGCGCCAGGGTATCAAAGACAAACAGCGAGCGTGCGCGCGTGATCCATGCCGCTTCACGCAAGCGCGCCTCCTCCGCCGTCATGTGAGATCGCGAGGGCGCGGCTGGAGGAATACCCAGAAAAAGAAACGCACTCTTTCGCCCGCGGATTGTGGCATGAGCTTCGTCGAAAGCAACAGCCGGGGTGAAATCCAAACGTTGAAGATACGCGCTCATCCGCGCGCCTTCGGCAGTGTTCGTGCCCGCCAGCTGCTCCAGCTGCCGTCGATAGTAGACGGCGTCTCCCTCCTCCCTCGACTGAATCGACTCCACGAGCCGTAGCTCGCCCTGCAATGGCGTATCCCAGTGGCTTACAGCGGCTTTTGCCGCCGCTTCAACAGTTGCACGATCGCCGGGCTTCTGCACAAACGCCGTCACCAGTTCCCGGTAGTTCAAATCCTCCAGTGGCTCCGCCTCCGTTTCAAAGGTGTCAGAGATACGGACTCGTTCCGCCACTCGTTCGATCTCTTCCTGCAGGTCAATGTTGTCGCTGCGCCACCTCACACCCTCGCCACGGAGCCGCCGCTCCTGTGTCCACCACCAGGCTGCGGTTTGCAGTCTCCCCTGGTCTTCCGCCATCTCGGCATTGCGCCGGGCCTGCAGGATCGATGTGCGCCTTCTGAGAGGCATCCAATCCCGCACAAGGCGTGCCGCTGAGGATGGCCACGGAACTTCAACAGCCATCCGCTCCACGTCGCGGGCCGTTCTCAGTTCACGCCGCTCCTCGGGGTTGAGATACTGATAGCCGTTTGTAACGTATTCAACGTAGTCAAGCGGCGGCTGGATGAGGGAAAAGAACCGTAATTGAATAACGCCGACAACAGCATTGATCGTGCTGTTAATCATGCGTCGCCGTTTTTCGTAAACACCGTTGGCCCGCGCCGTTCGATATCGATCCCGTGGATCGTTCATTCGCACGAGTTCAAGAAACACTTCGACTTCACCATCCTTGTCGAAGTCCGAGAGCTGTTTTTTTGCAGTGGGGCGGTCCAGAGGCGGGCGGCGCGATGCCGCGGCAAGCACTGCAATGTTCTCGCCAAGTGCGCGAACGTTCTGTCCGCGTTCGCGAGCCGCGCGCTCATACCGGGCCCTTTCGCGAGCGATGAGTTCCACATTGCTCGCGTTACCATTGAATGCGGCGTGCAGAGCCCGTCGCACAGCCGCATCGTCCGCAGGTTCGATATTCCGCCCCGGAGAATCAGCACCGACTGTCAAAAGAAGGAGGACGATCAGGAATCGCCGCATTCCGCGCAACCGCCTTTGCGACGATGGTCCATCACCATCGCATATTCTTCCTCACCAATAAAACCCGCATTGAACAAATCCTCGATTTCCTGTTCCGGCTTGTCGATCATTGCCTGCAAATGTTCCGGCAGCGGATCCTCCTCCGCCCCGAGTACCTCCGGTGGTACTGAAGCCGGCAGTGTGTCAACGTTTTGCAAAGCGGGTCGCGCCGGAAGCTCAGACGGTGGTTCGCTGTTCCGTGGCATTTTTTCACGGCTGATTTCCGCCTGCCGCGCCTCCCAGGCCAGAGCATCGAGCGGTTTCATGTCATCTCCCTTTCCGAGAGACGCCTGCTCGCGATCCTTCTCTTCCTGCAGGTACTGCTTCGCCATGGATTTCCGGACGCGTGCGATTTCGTCCTTCGTCAGCATGTTTGTCTTCATCAGCGAATCGAGTTCGGAAGCGTTCAGGCCTCCCTCGCGCCGGCCACGCCGCACACGAAGCTTTATAAAGTGCCAGAAGAGGATCACAATCATGACGCCCACGAGAAAAACGAGGACGCCCAGGACGACCTTGAGATCACTGTCGGTTTGCAGAGACATTCGCTCCTAGACTCCGACCGTCAGCTTCTCGGCGATTTGCTCCGCCGTTTCTCGCGCAAGAGGTTCACCGCCGATTTCGTGTTGCAGGAGCAGTTGCGACAAAGACGCTTTCAGTTCCCGAACGTTTGTATCGATGCGCTCCGCCAACACTTGCAACACATCATCCGGCACCGTCAGGTCCGGACGCAATGCCGCGTCTCTCCGCAGAATTGCGAGCCGTGTCTCGGGACCAGGCGGCTGAATGTCCACGATCACCCCCGCACCGAACCGTGACTTTAATCGTTTCTCAAGGTGAGAGATGTCCCGCGGCGGCCGGTCCGACGTGACAATGATTTGCCGCCGTGCCTGATAGAGCGTGTTGAAGATGTGAAAGAACTCCTCCTGGGCAACCTCCTTGCCTGCCAGGAAATGCACATCGTCGATCAACAACACGTCGACGGATTTATAGCGTGACCGGAATGCATTAACGGCATTCAGGCGGATTGCTTCCACAAGATCAGACGTGAAATCCTCCGCGTTTGTGTAAATCACATGGATGGTTTTTTCCGTCACAACAGTGTGATTTGCCACTGCATGCAACAGGTGGGTTTTTCCAAGGCCGACATCAGAGTGAACGAACAGCGGGTTGTGGGGAGTGCGACCGGGCGAACGTGCAACAGCCATTGCCGTCGCATGGGCAAACCGGTTGTGATCACCCACGATAAATTGATCGAACGAGTACTCCGGAACGATCATCAAGGGCACGGAGAGAACCGTGCCGGTTGCACCCGTGGGTGCATCGTTCCCGCCGGTGGCGTCTGCACGCTCCAGCAGCGGTGCCAGTTCCCGCCACGCGTCCAGTGCCTCCTCCGTGCTTCCCGATTCCTCAAGAAGCTGTGCACGCATTGATCGGGCACGCAAATGATTCGAACTCAAACCGAGACATTCGTCGACAACACTGATGGCGTTTTCGAGAGAATCGTGTTCGCGATGAACCTCGCAAATGCCCAGTAATTCGTCGATTGCCTCGCCGCGACGACCCGCTTCCATCAAATGGTTCACCAGCTGTCGCCGCAAACCAATGTCGTCAGACTTGAGTTCAATGGCTTCGCGGCGGGCGGAAAAAGCGGAATCGGGATCGCCGTTTGCCGCATGATACTCGCCCAGCTTCTCCAGTTCCTCGACAGCACGTTCCTCATTACGATTCGAAGAGTGCAAAAAAAGATTCACAACTTCACGCTGAACTCCAGGGTTGTGAGGGCTGATTTCAAGAGCGTTCTGCAATACGTCATACGCTTGTTCAAAGTTCTCTCCCGCAACACGGGTTTGCGCGAATTCCTGCAGACATGACACAGCCTCCTCCGCATGACCACGTTCATTGGCAATCGCTGCCATACCTCTCCACGCCCGCTCGTTTTCGGGACTCAGTTCGAAGACTTCCTTGAAAACCTCCTCCGCCTCGTCGTAGCGGTGGTGCCGGGCGTGCAATTCCGCCAGCTCGACAGCGGCTTCAGCCGCTTCTTCACCGCGCTGCAGTCCGGCAAGAAGACTTGCAAGGCGACGCCGATGGGAAACCTCCGATGGTTTCAGCTCAATCAACTGACGGTATAGCGGAACCAGTTCCTTTTCCTTGCCGGAATCCTCGTGGTTGCGAACCAGTTCAAGAATCGCATCCTCCTGCTCCTCATTCCGGCTTGCTTTCTGAAACAGTTCAATCAGGCGCCTGCTGAAAACCGCGCTTCCACTGACGCGAAGACGGAACTCCTGGAAGTAGTCCGCCGCTCGTTCCAGTTCACCTTCCCTTTCGCAAAGATCGATGTAGTGATCGACCTCCTCCATCAGTGCCTCATTCCTGTCCTCCCTCTCACCAAGAAGATTCATCAACCTTTCTCTCAAGTCAAACGCCCGGGGACGCTGGTGCAGTATTTCGACGATCAACTCCTGCTCCGCGTCAGCATCTCCCGATTCACGATACCATTCCGCCAGTTCACGGCTTGCGTCCCCCCACTGGCCCAGGTCGCCGTTCAGCTTATAGAGTTCAAGCAACTCACGTCTGGTCGCGGGATCATTCGGCTCGAGCGCGACCGCCTCCTCGCCGGCGGCAATGGCCTCACCGTAGCGGCGCTTTGCCTTGTGAATTCGCATCAACTTCTGAAGTGATGCGATCAGCCGCGGCTGATCCTCAACCGCGCGATGCACGTCCACAAGTCTGACATGCGCCTCCACGTTGAAGGAATCCAGCGTCGCGATCTGTTCAAGCACCTCGCGGCACCGGCCCAGGCGGCGCGTTTCCCGCAGATGACGCGCAAGGTCCTCGAGTTCACGAATGGCTTCCTCCTTCTTGCCCCGCGCGGCCAGGGCCTCCGCCAACACTTCACGGGCGGGAACAAAGCGGGGATGTTGCTCAAGAAGCCTCTTCAGTTCTTCTTCCGCGCTCGAGGCCTGTCCTCCTGCAATCATTGCCCGGCAACCCTGCAGCCAGTAGTCTATCGCCTTGTCCACATCCCCCAGTGCTTCGAGAACCCTTGCATACTCCAACAGGAACTCCGGGTTCTCATGATCGAGTTCCATCGCAACCAACAGCAACTCGCGCAGGCCAAAGAGGTTTTCATCTTTCTTAAGAGCCGTCACCGAGCGTAACAGAGCTTCGACCGCCTCTTTCGGCCGATCGACTCTTCGCAACACATCCACAAGTTCCAGGGCCACACGCGTGCTGTCCGGCGCAACCTCCTGCATGCGCCGGTAAGCATCCAGACAACCCTCAATATCGCCCTGCCGGTCGCAGACCTGGGCCAGTGTGCGATAGTGAGTAATGGCCGCCTCACTGTCGTTGTCCACCGCCGCCAGTTCCGCGTACTGCCTCAGTGACACGCGATTCTCCGGATCCAGTGTGAGAACTTCGTCGAGAATAACACGTGCGGCGGGGGAGTCACCTTCTTTCAGATAAAGTTCCACCAGTCGGCCCTGCATTTTGCGAACCATCTCTGCGTTGCCTTGTGCGCGATGACAGGCAAACAATCGTTCGATCAGATTCGTGTCGTCCGGCATGGCCCCCGCCAAAGCGTTCAGGATCTCGATAGCATGAGACCACTGAGACTTTTCCATGTGCCCGTCGACCCGGCCCATGGCGGACATGAACTCCTCGCGCTCAATGCCACGATCGATTTGGAAGCCGAGAATCGCGAGCGACGCCTCCGCATTCAAGGGGTCCAGCTCAAGCGCCTCCAGGAGGAGGCTCTCGGCAACGTCCGTTTCGTTTCGCGCAAAATGCTGCTTCGCACGCTGCAACTGCTCTCTCGACGCTTCCTTGTTATTGTCCAGAAGGATCAACAACTGCGATATGACGGGCCCTGTATCGATTCCGGTGTCACCGACACGTTCCATCGCGCGATAGGCGGCAATCGCGGTCTCATAGTCTCCCGCCATTTCCGCGGCGTCCGCCAGCACCATATACTGTTCAACGGCACGATCACTCTCTTCTCTCTCCACCAGTTGATCCGCCAGCTTTTTCCTGAGCGGAAGATTCATGTCGTCCGATGCGAGATAATGCAGCAACGTTCGTTCAAACGCATCGAAACTTCCAACCGCGAGTTCCGCGTCGGAAAGCTGATCAACAACCTGCTCCATTTCACCGGAGGGATCATCGATTTCCAGCAATCGCCGCAGAACACGAAGCGCGGGAAGGCTTCCCGGACTTTCCTCCAAAACACGGCGAATGCGGTCACGAGCGTCTTTTGCGTGAGTTGCCCGATTTGCCGGATCAGTCTGCATCAAATCCACGAGCTGGCCGGCTTCCACGAGTGCGTCGTTTAATGCCTCCTGGTCCTTCGGCAGCTCGACCGGAATGGAAAACTCCTCCACGAGCCGTCGCAAAACCGTATCATAGTCCATTCGAAGCGACCATGCCGCCAGCGCAACGATGTCCCCTCCCTCTGTGCCCGGACAGTCCTCCCGCGCACAACGGAAGCTCCTTTTTGCTTCGTCAACCACGAGGGTGCGAAAGACCGTTTCGCCGTGAATGGGGCAGAAACAGCGGATCTTTCCACGATCCAGAACCATCGACTCGGGATGATAGTCGATGTATTCCAGCACGTCCAGCGCCTCGAGCTTCTCGAGCACGCTGCGAATCGTGTCTTCAGGATAAATGCTGGCGAGCATTCGCCGGCCAACCTCGTATGCCGGTCTCAATCCCTGCCCATGTGGGCCGGATCGCACTCTTGTCGGCAACACACGGCCGGTGTGTCAGTCACAAATCGTCATAATCCGTGGTCGGACGCCGGGTCATTACCGCCCGGAGGATACTCACCCACTGGCCTTTTTCTCCAAGGGGGGCTTCCCAGTTCAGGTCGATCAGGTCCTCTTCCGACAAATCCCACGTCGTTCGAACGGGATGACGGCACTCAAAGGAGGCGTTTGAGAGTTCGCCCTCCTCGGAAAGAAGCTGTCGCTCGAAATCAAAACTCCCCTGACAGTTCATCAGGGAGGTCACCGTGTTGTCCAGCAGCACACTCATATAGCGGCCGACAATGGCATCGTAACAGAGAACGATCATCGCGTTGTAGCTGTTTCCCTCGTAGTCGGTGGCGACCGCGAACTGAATGTAACGCCCCCCCACGATGGGCCTGCCGTCCGCAACGCCATAAGCCTGCATGCGAATGCCTGTGCCCTGAAGAAAGAAGTCCACCTGAACGTCCCACACACCAAGCAGACGATTGAGCGGCTCTCGCTCCGGAGAGTCGCGGTTTTGCTTGCGAATTGTTTCAAAAACTCTGTCGAGGTCGTCCGGAACATCCTTGTTGTGCTTCACATAGCTACCGTCACGCGAGATCGGATCCCGATTCTTCATCAAAGAAGATTGCGGGCGAACAAAATCATCCCTCCGCCAGAATCCGTGGAACCACTAAACCCAACTGAGCTGTCGTGGCCAGTCTATTTATGTAAAGATGGGCGGAGTCCTTTTTTTTACACCGGTAAGTATAGCCATGACTTACAATGGCAAACAGACTCCGCGATCCTGACATTCCGCCGGAAAAAGCCGGGAGAGAGTTCATCCGTGTTATTTGGGCCACCCCAACGGAGCCTGCCATGGGGAGCACCTCATGCGTATCACGAGAGGTCTTTCGAGCACTGTTTTCCAAGTCGTCAATTCGCTCGACCATGGTCATGACCATCCTGTGGGAGCCCGTATTCTCCCGCTCGATGATTGCTCTCTGAAACCGCCTCACCAACAAAAGACCTTACTTTAAGGGCTGCCGGATGACTCGTGACAATCCCAAATGCGGATGGACGGGATTTTGCAGCGGCCCCTCTTTCGCTTGCCGGGAGAAGCGGCTTCGGATGAGGCTCAGACCATGACGCGTGCAAAGACAAAGCGGCTCCTCCTTGTCAATCCTCCCACCGGCCTGTACAGGCGGGACGACCGATGCCAGTGCACTGTCGAAGATCAGACAGTTCAAATCGTCTTTCCACCCATGGATCTTGCCATGGCGGCCGCGTGTGCGGAGCGGGAAGGCGTGGAGTGCCGTATTGAGGACTATCCGGCCTCCGGACGCGACTGGGACGAATTTCTGCGGGATCTTGATGAGTTCAGCCCCGATATCCTCATGTTGAACTCCACGACGGCGACTCTTCAGGGCGACCTGCAAACCTGCTTTCTCGCCAAGGAAAAGATTCCCGATATTCTGACCATCGCCAAGGGTGAAACCCTCGTTGTCAATGCGGCGGCAGTTCTTCGCGATCATCCCGAGCTGGATGTCATTCTTCCCAACGAAGCCGAGGAAGCCGTCGGGGAAATTGCCGGAGGGATTCCCTTCTGCGAGGTTAAGGGCATTCACTTTCGGTCGGATCTTCTGGAAAGATCTGGCGAGCCTCCCGCCGCCACATTGTTTGAACCGGAAGGCAAAGCCCAGATTTCTCCCATTCGCAAGCGCCGCCTCGCCGCGGAAACGCCTGCGGCAATTCTGGCCGGCGCCGAAGCACACTCCGTCTTTTTCACCGGCAAGCGTGACCTGCAGCGCGACCTTGACGGATTGCCGCTTCCTGCGCGGCATCTTCTCAGCAACGAGATTTATATTTCACCGGAAACCGGAAACGCTCTGACGGTTATTCATGGAAACCGGGGATGCCCCTCGCAATGCATCTACTGTCCGGCCGGTGTACTGACGGATTTCACGGTCCGCTATCGCAAGCCGGAAAACATCGTGGCTGAACTGAAAGAGTGCGTCGAGAAATACGGCATTCGGGAATTCCTTTTCCACGGCGACACGTTCACGATCAACAAGAAGTGGCTGCGTGAACTGTGCGACGGGATCGTGAGGGAAAAACTCGATATTCACTGGGGATGCAACAGCCGCGTCGATACGATCGATGATGAACGCGCCCAAATGATGAAAAAAGCCGGCTGCTGGGTTGTTGCCTTCGGCATTGAGCATGGCGATCAGACGATGCTCGACAACATGAAGAAAAACGCCACCGTACAACAGGCAGGCGATGCCGTTGCATGCTGTCGGCGCAACGGGCTGCGGGTTCACGCCTTCATGGTGATCGGCCTTCCCTGGGAAACATGGAAGACACTGGACACAACCTACGGCTTCCTGCGGAAACTCGACCCTGATTTCTTCGATTTCAACCTCGCCACACCGCTCCCCGGCACGGAGCTGCACGAAATCGCGCTGCGCGAGAATCTGTTTGAGGAAAGCTATGACCCGTCCCGTGCGGGGTATGCCACGGGCGGCATTCGGACCCTCAGCGGCATATCGAGCGCCGAACTCGTCAAGTGGCGCCGCGAGCACCTGCTGAAGATGTATCTGCGGCCGCGCTACATTGCACGCACGCTGATGAAAGCCGGCAGCCCCAGGAACACGCTTCAATACATGAAAGCGGGAACGAAGCGCCTGAGACAACTGGCTCTTCCACGCAGGAACACTGACACGACAACTGTGGGTGCGGCAGAGGAATCTCCAGCCTGACTCTCTCTGTTCAAAATGGAGGATTCGGGTGAATCAGAAATTCAGCTCAGTTCGTCGCGCCACTCTTCAAGTTCGCGCTTAAGCAAACCGAGTTCATCACGAACCTTGCGGAGATTTTCGCGCTGCGACTCATTCATGCCGGAACCTTCTTCAAAGGCCGGCGTGGACGAGTCCGCCTCTTCCGGAAGACTTTCAAACAAATCGCCGTTTGCATCAGCCGCGGCGCGTGCCTTCCTGCGGCCTCCCCGCGTTTCCTCTTTCAATTTTTCAACAGCACCGGCGATCGTATACTTCTCGACATGCAGGAGGTGACGGATACGCAAAAGAAGCTCGATGTCCTTCTGACGATAACGTCGCTGATCACTTGCGTCCTTCTCAGGGCTCAACGTTGGAAACCGCGTCTCCCAGTAGCGCAAAACGTAGGGCTCCACACCGACGATGTTGGCGACCTCCTGAATCTTGTAGAAGAGTTTTTTCGGATAGGCGGGGGAGGTCGAAGGCATGAGCGGCAACCGGAACAGTCTCAGTCTTTGTCGAAGACTGGCAAATACTCCACGCAGGACTCAAGGAAAAGCTGGAGCACGCCTCTCCCGCAAAGCCCCGTGGACCCCCGGGGCGAATACCCCTTGCCTCAAACCGTCCAATGCGAGCACCATAAGACGGTCCGAGGCTGCGTTAGACACATTTGAGGAGGAGCCATCCCAGGTCGCGCCGCCAAGGTATTCTGTTCATGACATATCACAAACTCCGCTGGGTACTCGCCGCGGCTATTGCATTCCTGCTTGAAGCAGGATCTCTTTCCGCGTACCAGCCCTTTGAAGGGGCTGTCGAGGCTCAGTATGTTTCCAAGGCCCTGGCGGGCCAGGAAATTGCCATTTTCGGCACTATCAGCAGAGTTGAGCCCTCCACGACCGTATCAAAACCCACACTGCTCTTCATTACACCGCCACAGGTCGCGCCGCCAGTGGTTGTCGGCTACATGCCGGACGTGCAACGCACGATTCACGGCCCGTACGGTTTCCCGACCACCGGTCGGGCTGTAACCGCCCGCGGTATGCTTCACTTCTGGAACGACATGCTGATCGTTCGGGCAACCGGTCCGGACACCATTCGTATCGAAGGCTACGATCACATTCACTCCTCAACAGAGGGCAAGCTTCCCTCCACGGATGCGCAGGGTTATTATCACTCTGAGGACATACCCCGTTTCGAGGAGTTGATGGAGAAGGAGATTTCCTTCGCCGGAACAGTGCTGACCTTCAAGCCCTCCTGGAATGACCGGGCGCCGCACACCATTACCACCGGAGATGCCACCAACAAGGTCGATATCGTGTTTTGGACGACCGGCAACAACGCTCCTCCGGCGTTCGCCACAAAAACGGGAGGACCGGTGTTTCTCACGGGCCTTGTTCAGGAGTATCGTGGAAAGCTCCAGATTCGTGTGGACGATCTCAACTTCCTGGCGGGCTCCCCGCTTCCCCCGGAAGCCGTTCGAGTCCCTGCCGGTGCCAGACGAAAAGGTGGAATCGCCGCCGCAGTGACTCCCGCGCCTCTCTCTTATGTGAAAAGTGGTCCGTTACTGCTCGACTTCGATCAGGGCGCCAAACTTGCGCGCGCCGAAAACAAGCGGCTTGTTGTTGTCGCCTGGTCCTCGGAAGTTCCGGTCTCGCAAACATTTGCCTCAACCCTTGAAGAGAGCAAAGAGTTGCGCAGCATGCACAATGTCGTTTTTGCAGGAATCGACGGATCAAAGAACGCGGATCTGTTGAAACGATATGAGGCCTATCAGTTGCCCAGTGTGCTGATCTTCAGCCCTGCCGGCGAAGTTCTTTTCCGCAGCACATCGATACGCCCTGAGGAACTGCCTCAGCTTCTTTCTCTTCAATAAGCGGATTTATTTCAGCAGACGCAGTGTATACAGGATCTGAGACGCCGTGTCTTCGGCGGAGTAGCGTGCGGCAACAGTCCCGTCACTCTTCAGGAGAATCAGCTCGGGAGATGCGAGCGAGCGCCATTCGCGAGCAAAGGGCCCCTCAGTTCCCTGTGCCTCACGCACGAGAAGCACCCCTTCGGCGCATTCCTCCGCAAGGGCTGAATCTCCCAGCTCGTTGATTTCAAAGGTGCGGCATACCGCCGAATCACAGGAAAGAAGAATCATAACGGGCCTTCCGGCCTGACGCAGACGGTCTGCGGTATAGCCGGAGGAATCCTGCCACTCAATCGAGGGGGTGGGCACTGGAGTGGGAGGAACCGGCGTTGGTGCAGGCGTCGGTGCCGGGGTTGGACTCGGGGTGGGGGTTGGCGTCTGAGTCGGCGCTGGAGTGGGGCTTGGGGCCTGCGTTGAGCCCGGATCCGGAGCAGAGTCCTGCGCTGGCGGAGGCTCCGCCGGAAGCGTCACCGCTAAAGAGGTGTCAACAGCGCCATTATCCTCTCCTTCACCACCTTCGTCCTGGGGCGAAACCATCAACACGGCAAGCAATGCCACGACACCAACTGTTCCGAGAACAAGGAACCGGAAGCCGAATCCGGCTCGTTTCCGTGGGACCTTTTCCTCGTGGGTATCGACGTCGCCGATCGTTCCTCCCAGCATGCTCGCGAGATCCAGGGCAAAGCTGCGAACGTCGGATGTACGGGTCGCGGCATCCGCCGCCAGCGCGGCGTCAATGGTGTCATTCAGGTCCATGTCGATGTCGTCCGGCGGCCGGGGGGAAACCACCCGCAGAGCGGAACGAACAAGCAGAGCAAAGGAATAAACGTCGGACTTCGCTGAAGCCGGACGCCCGTGGCGCAGTTCCGGTGCAAGAGAGGAAAAAGTACCGGTATCCTCTTTGGCGATGGAAGCCAGAATCAACGACAGGATGCCGGGCGGCCGTATGTGTACCGTGCCATCGTTACCGAGGTGAACGGTTTCCGGCGAGATGTCACCGTGCACATAGCCCGCTTTGTGGCAGGCAAAGAGAGCACCTCCCGCGGATCTCAAGACATTGATCAGGTCTTCAATGGAAACGTGATGCGAGTCGATGCGCTTGGCCAGCGACTCTCCTCGCGGCATTTCGCTGAGAAGGTAAAAGCGGTCCTCCCGCTGGCCCTGCTTTAGAATCCGGGCGAGAACCGGATGAGACAGCCGCTCGCTGACCTGGCTAAGGGCGTAGATCTCCTCATCGAATCCGGTTTTGTGACCCAGATTACGATCAAAGAGATAGAGCAGAGCAGTCGATCCCTCCTCATCTTTTGACAGCTCATATGTCTGAAGGACCGGCCAAAGGTCGATCAGGCGCTCGACACGCCATCCATCCCACTCAGTGCCCGCTGCGAGCCAGGGCTGCCCCTTGGATTGTTCGGAACTCACGCGTTTCCTGCTTCTCCGGACGAAATCATCCCCTTGCCTTTCCATGACGGCGGAACCGTGTCCACGGGAAACGCCTGAGTGGTGCAGTGATGCTAACGGGGCTTTCGTCCTCCGAATGCGGCAAAACAGGCGTTTTTATGCAAAATATCCACTTCTTCAAAACCGACGCGCCGTAACAGGTCCAGTTGATATGTCACAGGCCTTGGCGAGTCCTCTTTATCAATATATGCAAACACCTCGTCGCGATAACTTTCCCCACCGACGGAATGCAAATAATCGCCATATCGCTGCCACATCATCTCACGGGTTGCGGAAATCTCGTGTGTGACCAGATCCGATATCCAGATACTGCCTCCCGGTGCCGCCACACGAAACAACTTCTCAAAGACCGATTCCCAATCGGTGTCATCCCGGAGATGATGCAGAACCGCCGCGGCAAAAATGACGTCATAGCGGGACGGGGGCAGATCCACGTCTCGGATGTCTCCCTGAAAAGCGCGAATCTTCGTGACACCTGCTTCATTCAACCGAAGACCCGCCCGGTCGAGCATTGGCCCGCTCAGGTCGAGCAGGTGACACTCCGGAAGTGTTTCCGCCCCGAGCTGATGTACAAGCTTCAGCGTGTTATTGCCCGCACCGCAGCCAACGTCCAGGACATGCCGTGGCCTGGGTGAGCATGCCAGAGCCGCCTCGGTAATCAGTTTCATCGCCAGAGGGGCGTCGATGGTGGCCTGCTGTCCCGTTTCAAGATTCGAGAAACGTTCCACATCCGCATCGAACCGCGCGCGGATTTCATCGGTTGTGGACTTGCGGGAAGACGAATCGATCATGCACGTTCCGTATCGACTCACCGGACGGAGTGTCGACGGCAAATGAAACCCGCAATCCCACATTGCCCTGTCTCTGCGACACGAGTCAGTCCTGCCTGCAGGAAACGAACAGGATCATAAAACATGAGGGTTCTCATTACCGGTGGTGCCGGGTTTATTGGAAGCCATCTGGCCACTGCCTGGGTTGCTCGCGGTGCTGACGTTGTTGTTCTCGACAACCTGCGCACCGGCCACCGCCATAACCTGGAAGGACTGGAATGTCGATTTGTTGAGGGGAGCGTCGAAAACGAAGCACTTGTGCGCGAGTGCGCTACAGGATGCGATTACATCCACCACCTTGCGGCACTGGTCAGCGTTCCGGAGTCCGTTGAGAAACCTGAACTCACGGAATCCATCAACGCACTTGGCACGCTCAACGTCCTGAAGGCTGCAAAGGCCGCAGACGCAAAGAAGGTCGTTTTCTCATCAACGTCCGCCGTCTACGGCATGGCTGACCGACCGTTACACAGCGAAACCAGTCTGCCGGAACCCGTCAGTCCTTACGCCATTACCAAACTGGCCGGCGAACACTACATGGAATGCTGGCGCCTGCTGCAGAACGTTCCAACAGTCGCCCTGCGTTACTTCAACGTGTACGGCCCGGGGCAGGATCCCGAATCGCCATACGCCGCAGCCATTGCCATCTTTTCGGCGAAGGCACGCGCCGGACAACCGCTGGTTGTTTTCGACGATGGAGAACAGACCCGCGATTTCATTTTTGTCGAGGACGTTGTTGCCGCAAACATCCTGGCCGCCGAACATCCCGAGGCCCGCGGTGTTTACAACGCCGCCTGCAACTCCCGCATTACCGTCAATGAACTGGCAAAACGCATTGTTGAACTTTCCGGCAGTACTTCCACCATCGAACACCGCCCGCCCCGCGCCGGTGACGTTCGCCACTCCCGCGGTGACTCCACCCGCCTGATGACGCTTGGCTGGAAACCTCGGATAACTTTGGAAGAAGGGCTCCGAAGAACACTGGCGGCGGACTAGAACAGGACCGGCCGGACAACAATGGCGCACAATTGGCTTTTCACCGCGGCGTTGCGCGGCGTACCTCCGCGCGCCTGAATTTCCCGGAGCAGTTTCCTTGGCCCGCCGCCGTTCCCATCAACAGCCACCCATCCGTGTTCGTGGTGCCCGCACGCACAACCTGAAGAACGTCGACGTGGAAATCCCCGCGGGAAAAATGACTGTCGTGACCGGCGTCAGCGGTTCCGGAAAATCCTCTCTGGCTTTCGACACGCTTTTCGCGGAGGGTCAGCGCCGCTATGTCGAATCTCTCTCCACATACGCCCGCCAGTTTATCGCCCGCATGCCGCGGCCTGATGTGGACAGCATCGATGCCATTCCTCCCGCCATCGCGCTGGAACAAAAGAACTCCGTCAAAAACGCCCGCTCCACGATCGGGACAGCGACGGAAATCAATGATTTCCTGCGGCTGATCTTTGCGCGCATCGGCGAGCTGCGTTGTCCCGACTGCGACCTGCCGGTGACACGAGACACAGCCGTTACCGTTACAAAGACAGTCTTCGAATGGCCGGAAGGTACAAGATTCTACCTTCTGGCGGATGTCGAACTGGACAATCCCAAACGGGTCGCGCAAACACTCGCCGAAGTCAAACGGCAGGGCTACACACGCATCATGGTCGGCGACGAAGCCGTCGACATGGACGATCCGGACTGGAAACCGCCGAAGTCTCTCAAGTCCTTCGGCATCGTGGTGGACCGCCTCGCCGTTCGCGACTCGAACCGCACGCGTCTGGCCGAAGCGGTGCAGACGGGTTTCCACATCGGTAAAGGACGCATTGCTGTTCAATCAACGAACGGTGAACGGCTGACGTTTCATGAGGACCTCGCCTGCAATAGCTGCGGCCGCACGTTTCGTGACCCCGAGCCGCGTCTCTTCAGTTTCGCCAATCCGCTCGGCGCATGCGACACCTGCCAGGGTTTCGGACGGGTAACGGGACTCGACTGGTCGCGTGTCATTCCCGACCCCACCCTCAGTATTGATGACGGTGCCATCGCTCCGTGGCGCGGTGAAACGGGCCGTGAAATGATTCAGTATCTTCAGGATCTGAACCACGACCTCGGCATCGATCTCAGCAAACCCTGGAAAGACCTGCCTGCCACACAACAGCGAATCATGCGCGACGGCAAAGACAAGTGGCCTGGCATCGCGGGCTACTTTGAGTGGCTCGAAAGCAAGCGTTACAAGGTTCAGGCCCGGGTACAGATCGCCCGCTTTCGGGGCTTCACCACATGTCCCGATTGCGGCGGATCCCGGCTGACGGCGGACGCACTTGCCGTTCGCCTCGGCGGGCTCAACATGGCTGAACTCTGCGCCATGAACGTGCTGGATCTGCGAAAGTGGTTTGCGAAACTCAAGCTTGCGAAAGCACAACAGGCAACCGCGGAGCGCGCCCTTCGTGAAGTCCGTTCCCGCCTCGACTATCTCGCCGAAGTCGGACTCGGCTACCTGACTCTTGCTCGCCAGACGCGCACACTTTCCGGTGGCGAATCACAGCGTATCAATCTGTCGACGGCTCTTGGCAGCGCACTCACCGAGACACTGTATGTTCTCGACGAGCCAACCGTCGGTTTGCATCCACGAGACACGGATCGACTGATCGGAATTTTGAAACGTCTGCGTGATCTTGGCAACACGGTCGTTGTCGTTGAGCACGACCTCGATGTCATTCGCTCCGCCGACAACCTTGTGGATATCGGACCCCGTGCCGGTGAGCATGGCGGAAACGTTATCTATCACGGCGAACCGGCGAAACTCACGAAGGGTATTGCCGAATCCCAAACGGCAGCCTATATTGCCAACGGTCGTTCACGGGAGCGCACGTCCGGCAAGCGCAAACAGACCACACGCTATGGACGCCGCCGGCCAAAGGGTCATGTTCAGGTCAGGGGCGCTCATGAAAACAATCTCGACTATCTCACAGTGAGTTTCCCTCTCGGTGTTTTGTGCGTCGTGACCGGCGTCAGTGGTTCCGGCAAGTCCACTCTCGTTACGGACTGCCTCTGGGCGAACTATCGCCGCGAACAGGGTGACATCAACAATGAGCCCGGAAAAACAGTCGGGCTCGAGGGTTTTGACAGGATTGACGATGTGATTCTGATTAACCAGGAACCCATCGGCCGATCGTCCCGTTCGAACGCCGCCACTTATCTGAAAGCCTATGACGGCATTCGCCGATTGCTTGCGGATTCTCCTCTCGGCAAGCGCAAGAACCTGGCGGCACGCGACTTCTCCTTCAATGTAACCGGAGGTCGCTGCGAAACGTGCGAAGGAACGGGGCGGCAGATTATCGACATGCAGTTCCTGGCCGACGTCGAAGTCGTTTGTGAAACGTGCGACGGACAACGCTTCCAGGAACGAATCCTTGAGGTCGAATACAACGGCAAAAACATTACCGCCATCCTCGACCTGACAGTTGATGAGGCCATCGGTTTCTTTGCGGGTCACGCGACGATTGTCCGGGGCCTGCAGCCTCTTGCCGATGTCGGACTCGGATACCTGAGGCTGGGACAGGCGACGAACACTCTCTCCGGAGGAGAGGCGCAGCGCCTGAAACTTGCATCGCACCTTGCCGAAGCGGAGAAGAGCGAAGGGAACATGCTGCTTGTTTTCGACGAACCCACAACGGGTCTCCATGCGGCGGACCTCGATGTGCTGATGCGTGTTTTCGACCGGCTTCTTGATCGTGGATTCTCGCTTCTCATCATCGAGCACAATCTCGAACTGATTCGCCGCGCCGACTGGATCATCGACCTCGGACCGGAAGGCGGAAACGGCGGCGGCCGAATCGTAACCCAGGGGACGCCGGAGGAAGTCGCCGCCTGCAGGGACAGCCTGACAGGCAGACACCTGCGCGCCGAGCTTGCCACCCGCTGATTCAGCAGCCAACATCCGCCCGTCATGTTTGGATTTTCTCTCGCGGCGATTCTTTTGCTGATGATCGTCCTGCTGGCGGGCGCCACCGTTCGCTTTACGCTCGGCTTCGGCGACGCCCTTGTCGCCATGCCGATCCTTGCACTGTTTCTTCCCACCGGGCTTGCCGTTCCGCTGGTTGCGTTGAATGCAACAACCATCGCACTGATTCTTTTGACGACGCACAAACGGCATATCGATTTCAGGAGTGCGGGAAGTCTGCTGTTGTCATCCGTGTTTGGCATTCCTGTCGGTGTGTTTCTGCTCCGGGATGCACCGGACGTGTTTCTCAAGCTGCTGCTGGCAGTCGTCATCGTCACCTATGCATTGTACCAGCTTCTCTTTCGTGCCCGTCTGCACCTTAAGACGGAACGCGGAGCAGTCGTCTTCGGTTTTTTGGGAGGAATGATCGGAGCCGCCTGGAACACAAACGGACCACCCATCGTCATGTACGGAACGATGCGCCGCTGGACTCCGGAACGGTTTCGTGCAACACTACAGGGTTACTTTTTTCCAACCAGCATCATGATCATCAGCAGTCATGCGTTTCTCGGCCTGTGGACCAAACCCGTCCTGTCTCTTTACGTCATGTCGCTGGTCTGCATTGCCGGAGGGTGGCTGATCGGCACACAACTCCATCGTCGCGTGGACCCGAAGAAATTTGAAAAAGCTGTCTTTGTGTTTCTGCTGACCGCGGGCGTGATGGTTGCCGTGTCCGCAATGACCTGAAGGGTTTCTAACCTCCGAACCGGTCTTCCGCCACACGGCAAATCTCGTGAAGCACAAACGTGTGCATTTCCTGAATGCGTTCCGTTTCCGTGCTTTCCACATGAACGTTGATGTCACAGAGCGTCTTCGCCTCACCGCCGCTCTTTCCCGTAACCGCGATCGTTTTCAAGCCGCGTTCCCGGGCACGCTTCAGGACACGGTTGATGTTCTCCGAATTTCCGCTCGTTGTAAACGCGACAAGAACATCTCCTTCCTTCCCCAGGCCTTCCACCTGACGCGAGAACACCTCGTCAAAACCGTAATCGTTCGCGATACACGTCAGCACACTGCCGTCCGCTGCCAGATTGATTGAGGGAAGAGAAACGCGATCGCCCTTGAAACGGCCGATGAGTTCCTCCGCAAGATGCGCCGCGTCCGTCGCGCTTCCCCCGTTGCCACAGGTCAGCACCTTGTTCCCCGCACCGAGCGCATCCACGACCATGGCGGCCGCACCCGCAACGGCAGTCGTGAACGCTGTACTCGACTCGCACTTTTTGACGAGGACCCCCAGATCCTTCAATGAACCCTCTTCCATGCGATAAAGCGCCGCCGACAAACACGCAACGTCGCCAAGTTTTTTACCAAGCCCGGCAGGCTCAATACGGCAGCGTTCGAACAAATGCGGTAACGCCTCGTTTCTCGCGGACTCGCGAATCGTCTCCAGGATCAAATCGCCACACTGCACGGCAATCGTCCCGAGCGTAATCAGCTCAACACCCAGTTGATCAATGATCCTGGCGCATTGCGTTCCCACCTGCTTCGCGCCGCTGCGCAGAATGCTCATTGCGACATGATCGCCACCCCGCGCCATATCCGCCAGATCCCGCACGCTCACGTCGTCATCGAACTCGCCCGTCAAATGCGCCAGTGCAGCCATTCCCGCGCCGCTCGCCAAACCTTCCAGGCTCCCCGTTTTACCGAACATCGCCGGCCCGCGAAAGGAAACGCGCCAGTGACCGATCTCTCCGGGAATATCCAACAAGCGCCCGTCAAGCACCGCTCCCATTCCAAAGCCCGTCGCGAACGTGAAATGCGCCATATTCGCCGCCCGTGAGGCATGACCGGCACCAAAGCGATACTCTGCCCACGCGCTCGCCCGCGCATCGTGCATCATCATGGCCGGGAGCCCCAGTGCTTCAGACACCAGGTTTGGCAGAGGCAAATCCGTCCAGCCCGGCAGGTGCGGAGGTCCCAGGAGCAGTCCCTCTTTTTCATCCATCGGCCCGCCCGCCGCGATGCTGACACAATCAACCGTATTCGCTCCAGCGATCACTTGCTTCGCGTGAACGACAAGGTCCTCCAAAAACAATGCGAAGTTCCGCTCCGGATTTGTGGCGAACGCAACCCGCCCCCGTGTCGATCCATCCCGTTCTCCGAGAAGAACGGCTGTCTTTGTGCCGCCAATGTCGATGCCGAGAATGGTCATGAGAGAGTCAGTATGTTGGGAGCGAAGGCTGGCGGGTGGTGATGCAACCGCGTCAAGCGGGACCGGATCAGCGGAGTTTCTTTCCTTCCGGAGCTTTGAGAGAACCGGGAGCCGGAGAACTGACCCCTTCCAGCCCTTTGCGCAGCAGCTCCTCGCTGGCACCGAGAAACCGCTCGAATTTCAGTCCAAGGAGACAGTGCGCCTGATCTTCGTTGCTCCTGTCGTGATAGTCCACCCAGACGATACTGGCATGCACCTGAACACTTTCTTCCATGTCCGGAAAATCGAAAGCAACCTTCGCAAAATGAACTCTCTTGATCAGCTCGAGATAATCGTTTTTTCCGAGCTGATAGGTTTTCAGCTGCAGCCCGGTCAGACTGATATCGCTGACCACCGAACGAATTGCCAGGGGTGTAAAGGTTTCCTGTGGCATCATGATGGCCAGCATGGCTTCCGCCGTGAAGGCAAACCGGGGAAAGTTCCGCTTCTCGATGTGTGTCATGGTGAAATCCGTTGTCCTGGCTCGATATCGCGCCTCCCGCAAGCCGGCTGAACGGTCATCCGACAGCTCCGGGCGGTCAATAGAGACGGGGCTGTCAGGGAACTTCCAGCCATTCTTCGGCGACGGCCATCTCGGCGCTGCCGGAAGCCACGATCACCAGCACCCATTTGCCGTCTCTGTGTATTGACGCTTTCCATCCTTGTTCCCGCGAAAACACCGTCGCGTCATCTGACTCAATGGGATCGAGTCCCGCAAATTTGTCCCATCGCATCATGCGATTCATGAGCGCGCCGTGAAACTCCACAGCATCGTTTTCCGAGTCCCAGATGCTTTTCCATACAAGGAACTCCCGTGATCCATCCGCCGACCGGACGGTCGAAACCAGATCT
>JANQSL010000233.1 GCA_028284075.1 Candidatus Sumerlaeia bacterium
GGCAGCATCCCAGGGGTCTCAGTCTGGACAAGGGAGGACGGGTTGTTGATATCGCGGAGTGCGAGCGCGATGAAAAGGCCTGGAGAGAGCATCCGGTTCGCGTTGGCCGTTCCGGATTCACCTTCTTTCGCCACATGAACCAGGCGGATGTGCATCTCGAGGTCGCCACGTGGGCCGAGCCGATCGATTACTCATGGCGTCTTGGCGGGACCGCCCTCCTGAACTGACGATTTGGCTGGTTTTTCCCGCCCGCAGGTTGACGGATCAGTCTCCTGGCTCCAGACTTGAAAAACGGCAGCGAAACAACGTTCAGCCTTTTTCGGAGCCCCCACATGATCCGCGTGAAATGTACTATGAGCGACTGCGTCCGGTACAACCGGCCGACCGGGGTCATGCCCGGCTCTGACGCATGCGACTGTTCCCATCCCGAGAAGGACATGCACCGCGAGCAGTATCCCTGTCCCCTTTACAAGAAAGAGTGGTCGGCCATGGACACCGGCAATCTCGCCGCCCGCTTCAGGAACCGGGGGCGCAAAGTGGGATAAGCCGCTTCTTTGGTTCCGTATCAGTGCCGAAAGTGCCGCATTCCAGTGAACACCATAATCATTGAGTGTTCGTTTGCCGCCTCAACGACCTCTTCATCACGTATCGAGCCGCCAGGCTGGATGATGCCGCGGACACCGTTTTCCGCCGCGGCGTCAACGCTGTCGCGAAAGGGGAAAAACGCGTCGCTTGCCATGTAACAGCCATTGAGTTGCCCGCGAGACTTGGTGACGCCGATCTTCGCTGCATCGACGCGCGACATTTGCCCCGCTCCGATTCCCAGTGTCGCGGCATGACTTGTATAAACGATCGCGTTCGACTTGACCCATTTGACGCATCGCCAGGCGAACAACAGTGCCTCCAGGTCTTTTTCCGTCGGCGTGACTGATGTGACCAGCTTCAAGTCCTGTGCTTTCACAAGACCCAGGTCGCGGTCCATCACCAGCGCGCCTCCCACAACGCCGCGCACCAGCTTCATGGGTCGTTTTTCCGTGAACTCACCCGTCGCCAGAACTCGAAGATTCTTCTTCGTGGCGAGCACCTCCAGCGCCTCTCTGCTGTAGCCCGGCGCGATCAGAACCTCGTTGAAGGTTTCAACAATCTTCTCCGCCGCCGCCTTGCTGACTTCGCAGGAGAAAGCGATAATTCCTCCGAAGGCCGAATCCGGATCCGTTTCCCGTGCCAGGTTGTAGGCTGCAAGAGGATCATCGCCGACGGCAATGCCACAGGGATTGCTGTGTTTGACGATGACACACGCGGCCTTTGCCAGATCGGCGAAGTCGCGCACCGCTTCCAGCGCCCCTTCCGTGTCGAGAATGTTGTTGTAGGAGAGGTGCTTGCCCTGAAGCTGTTTTGCCCGCGCCACCGTCGTTTCCGTAACGGAGGGATCCCGATAGAAGGCTGCCGCCTGATGTGGATTTTCACCGTAGCGGAGCTGTTGTTCCAGCGGTATCGACACGGTCCAGACCGAAGGAAGTCTGGCTGGTTCGTCCACGTCGAGCGTTTGGTTGCTTTCCTCCGCGAGCGGCTGGCTTGCAAGATACTGTGAAATCGTCAGGTCATAGTTTCCTGTATGGAGAAAGACTTTGGCTGCCAGCCGGGCTCGCAACGCCTCTGACGTATCGCCATTGTTGTCCTCCATATCCTCGAGAACTTCACCGTAGTCCGACGGGTCACACACCACCGTGACGCGCTCGAAGCTTTTGGACGCCGAGCGCAACATGGACGGTCCTCCGATATCAATCTGCTCGACCGCCTCCGTCAGCACCGTTTCCGGCTTCGCGATGGTTTGTGCAAAAGGATAAAGGTTCACCACAACAAGGTCGATCAGCCCGATCCCGTGCTCCTCGATTGTTTGCAGGTGTTCGGGCTTCGAAGTCCGCGCAAGGAGTCCTCCATGGATCTTCGGGTGCAACGTCTTGACTCTGCCGTCCAGAATTTCAGGAAATCCGGTCACTTCCGAGACGTCCTTGACCGAGAGGCCCGCATTCCTCAAGGCGGCTGCCGTGCCCCCTGTCGAGATCAGTTCCACACCGCTTGCGGCAAGTTTTGTTGCAAAGTCCGCAAGACCGGACTTGTCACTGACAGAGAGAAGAGCACGCTTGATGGTCAAGATGAGGATCCTTTCACTGTGTTGAGCGCCCGTTACCTGGGGACGGGACGACGCCGGGTCAACCGCCGCTGCATAAATCCCCTTCGACTCCCAACGTCAATTGATCACTGACTGCGGTTGGCTGTTCCTGTGAGTAGGGCAATGCTCGATATTATTCTGATTCTCTTCGGAATCCTGATCTCCATCTTTGGGGGAAAGCTGGGAGGCACGCCCGGCATGGTCTGTCTGCCTGGTGGAAACGACATGGCTTGCCCAGAGCTTCGGATAACAGAGCTTCTGGTGTTTAATCATGTCGGGCGCGTATCCCGGCAGAGTGTATTTCCCCTTCGGGGGACTGGGCGTTCCGCCTGTTTTTTCGCGGGCTTTTCCTGCAAGCTCTCGCGCGGCGGCGGGCCCGCCCTGTGACTGAACAAGGCTCACGGCTTTGCCGGTTGGTATCTCAAAGGATTTGCCTGTCGCAACCGTCTGGATTTCGAATTTCCTGTCACTCGTAATCCAGAATCGAAATCCATCATCAAGGAAGCGAATCTCATCCTCCAGCCAGGTCAGTGCCCCCTGGGGTGTCATGTGGTAATCGTAAAGCCATCTGCGGAAGCTTTTTTGTAGCTCAGCTTCGAATCGCAACCGACGAGGAACAGGACAGCGGCAATGACGATGCAGAGGCTTTCAGGGCCTTGTCTCCACAGCATATCAGTGGTCACGGCAAATCCTCCCAATATCCTCCGGCAAGCGGCTCAGAGTCATTCCGGAACAACGCCCGCCGTCAATCGGAGCATGACTCTCCCTTCCTTTGCCGTCGACACGCCGGGAACCCCTGATTACTTCCTGAGTCGAGGCTTTCGATGACGGAGAATCAAGTGTCTGCCAGTCCCCTTGTCGGCGTCGTCGTTGGGACGCGTTCCGATTTCAACATGATGCGCCGAGGTCTTGAAACCCTCCGCATTATGGGTGTTCCCTATGCGTTTGAGGTCATTTCTCCTCATCGCAATCCGGAGCGCCTGGCGGAGTTTGCCCGTGCCGCCGGAGAACACGGTATCGAGGTGATCATCACGGCGGAAGGCGGAGCGGCTCAGATCGTGGGCCATATCGCCTCTCATACGACCCTGCCAATTATCGGGGTTCCGATCGATGCATCCCCTCTGCGCGGTCAGGACGCCCTCTTCTCCATGGCGATGGTTCCGCCAGGTCTGCCGATCGCAACGGTGGGCATTAACAATTCGGAGAATGCGGCGGTGCTGGCCACCCAGATTCTGGCGCTCAAGCACTCCCGCTTTCGGGAAATCCTTGCTCATCGGCGAATGGCCGCTCAGCAGCGGGCCGAGGGTCTTCAGCGGGACCTTCTGTCCGAGTATCCCGATCTTTGCCGGGCTGACCGAACCGCCCCCTTCAGCTATCCGCATGCTGAGGGCGAAAGTGAAGCCATTACTCCCGATGTTCCTGACGACAGTCAGCGTATCCGTCCAGGGGCGATCTGGACTGATCGTCCACCGGACGTTCAGTCGCTGGTTTCAACACCACTTCCGCACGAACCGGGTCTCGCACGTCCTCCAACACCGGCTCCGCCTCCGCGCAGTCTGACCAGTCTCGTCGGCGATCCGCTGCGTGCCACCGAGAGCGGTTTTTCCGAGTCGGAAACCCTCGGTGAAGAGGAAACGCCCGCACCTCGCTCGGCGAGCATTCTCCGCCGTGCCGAAACCCCTGTGCCTGTTACGGAGCGACCAACCGAGGTCCGGCCCATTCCAAGAGAAACCAAAATTTTCCGTGTCGATCGCACAGCCGACATGGGAGACTTGATGGATCACGCCATGATGGTCCTTCTTGAGGGCGGTATTCTGGCGCTTCCAACCGATACGGTTTACGGTCTTTCCGCGGATGCCACAAACGAGGCTGCCGTGGATCGTCTCTATTCTCTTGGTGAGGGAGAGCAGCAAAAGACGCTGGGCGTTCTCATTCACCATCCCGACCTGCTAAGCAGCCTTGTGACCGACGTTCCGGCGGAACTCGAAAAGGTGATCGAGGAGTGTTGGCCCGGAGCGATCACGATCATTCTTCCCCGGCGTGAGGATACACTGACCTCCGTCGCAAAGACGGACCGTATTGGCGTTCGTATTCCCAGCGATCCGTTGTGCCTTGGCGTGCTGGAGCGCCTTGGGCGTCCGTTGCTTGTTCGGAATGCAAGTCTGCAAAGTGCATCCCCCATGACCGACGCGAGCCCTGTCATTGAACGTTTCTCCGGCGAGGTGGACTGCATCCTCGACGGCGGACCCTGCCTTGGTTCTGCCGGAGCCTCCACTGTTCTGGACGCGATGAACTCGCGTTTCGAGGTTCTGCGGGAAGGTGCCATCGGCCACGAGAAACTCAAGGAACTCCTTGGGCAGAAACTCAAGGACTCGTCCGAAGACTCGGAGTAACAGTTTTGCAGGCGGCTCTTGCAGACCTTGGCAGCGTGTCCTACCGGAACGCGTGGGACCTCCAGAAGTTCCTTCAAGCGGAGCAGATTGAGGGCAGGAGAGGTCCGTGTGTGCTCTTTGTTGAACACCCGCCGGTTATCACGATCGGGCGGCGCGGAAACAACGATGACGTTGTGGCGCCGCGCAAGGTTCTCGAACGGCGGGGTATTGAAGTCACCGAAACGGACCGCGGCGGTGAAGTCACCTATCATGGCCCGGGGCAGCTTGTTGTTTATCCTCTGCTCAATGTCCAGGCACTGAAGCTTGGTCTGCATGAGTACATGCGTGCGCTCGAGGAAGTCATCATCCGCACTGTTTCCGACTTCGGCCTGAAAGGCTACCGCGTTGACGGACGAACCGGTGTCTGGGTTGGCAGGGAGAAGATTTGCGCCCTGGGCATTCGTGTCCGGCGGTGGTGGACAATTCACGGGCTGGCGCTCAACGTCTCCACGGACCTGAACCACTTCGGCATGATCGTGCCCTGCGGCATCCGGGACAGAGGTGTCACGTCTCTCGCCCGGATCCTTGAGGACGCCTGTCCTTCCATGAACGAGGTCAGAAACGCTGTCCGGCACCATTTTGCCGAGGTGTTTTGTTTGGAATTCGTTCAGGCTGACCCCGATCCTCTTCTTGAGTTGATCCCCGGCCTGTCCGCCTGATATCTTTCATCCTGATCGTCCGTCACCACGAACTGAAGTGAGGAGTGCCATGCCCACTCGTCTGCAACGCAGCGGCGTTTCGCTGCTGATCGGTACCATGAAGGGATTCTTCATTCTCCGCGGAGGAACGGCACGAAGAAGCTGGAAGCTGGACGAGCCGCAGTTTTTCGGAGCCGTCATTGAGCACACGATTCAGGACCCGCGCAATCCCGCGTGTCTGATGATGGGCGCAAGGACGGGACACATGGGCCCCACCGTTTATCGTTCCTTCGACTATGGTTGTACCTGGCAGGAAGCGGAGAAGCCACCCGCATTCAGGAAGGCGAAAAAGAAGGAGAAGGGACAGGCTGTCGAGGCTGTCTTTCAGATGACTCCGGGGCATGCGGATTTTCCCGATGACTGGTGGGCGACAACCATTCCGTTCGGGATTTTCCGTTCTCGCGATGGCGGTCACACCTGGAAAGGTCTCAAGGGATTCAATGAATCGAAAAGCTTGAAGAAATGGGGAGGCGGCGGTTTCCCTCCGCCCGGAGGACCCTTTACTCATTCGCTGCTTATTGATCCTCGTGACGCGCAACACATGTACGTCGCTTTGTCCGTTGCAGGCATGTTCGAGACCACCGACGGCGGCAAAAAGTGGTCACCCGTCAACGAAGGGAGCAAAGCGTGTTTCCTGCCCAATCCGGATGTTAAGTTTGGCCAGGATCCTCACTGTGCCATTATGCATCCGGCCGATCCGGACCGGCTTTATCAGCAAAGCCACTGTGGCGTTTATCGCATGGATCGACCGGAAGGCGTTTGGAAACGCATCGGTCTTCGCATGCCGAAGTCTGTTGGCGATATCGGTTTTGCCATCGTGCCTCATCCGCGTGACAAAGACACGGTCTGGGTGTTTCCCATGGACGGGACGGATGTTTGGCCGCGCACCAGTCCAAAGGCGAAGCCCGCGGCTTACGTTACACGCGACGGAGGCCGCACCTGGCAGCGGCAGGACAATGGCCTGCCTGGCAGGCACGCCTATTTTACTGTGCTGCGTCATGCGATGGCGACGGACAGCGAGCCGAAAGCGGGTGTCTATTTTGGAACAACCAGTGGGGAGGTTTACGGGAGCCGCGATGAGGGAAAGACCTGGTCATGCCTTGCAAGGCATCTTCCCCGCATTCTGAGCATTGAGGTTATGGCACAGTCGTGAAGGTCGTTTTTTCTTCCCATTACCAACAATACACCGGAGGTCAGGCAGAGGTGGAGGCCTCGGGAGGGACTGTCGGTGAAGTGATGAAGGATCTCGACCACCGGTTTCCCGGCATTCGGTTTCGAATTGTTGACGAGCAGGATCGCATTCGGCGCCACGTCAATATGACGGTGGGAGAGAGGCGGGTGAAGAAACTCAAAGAAAGGGTGCCCGGAACAGGCACCCTGTTTATTCTCGGAGCGTTGAGCGGAGGATGACCCTTACTCTCCACCCGGTCGCAGGTCAGTTAGCTTGATGGGCATCAACACGCATAAATGATCCGGTTCCGCGTCGCAGAGGAGTACCGTTGGTGACTGTTCACTCTTCACATTCAGGCGAATGTCGGGATGTCCGAAGCTGTCGAGTGTCTCGATCATCAGTTGATAGTTGAAAGCAATCTCGATGGGGTTGTTGTCGTATTCGACACTGACCTTGCCGTTGAACGTGCCGATGTCCGCCGCCATCGAGGAGAATTCGCAGGAATTGTCGGCGAACTTCAAAATAATGGATTTGTTGCGGTCTTCGGAAACGACACCCGCGCGCCGTGCCGCCAGTTTGAATTGTTCGCGGTTCAGACGAACGACAAACGGAAAATCCCTGGGGATGACCGCATCGCAGTCAGGATACTTGCCCTCGATCACGTTTGTGCGATACTCAACATTATCGACAATGAATGCTGCCTGACGTTCTCCAATTTCAACCTGAACAGAGCCTTCGTCACCGAGAATTTTGCGGAGATCACCCAGCAGTTTTCCACTGACGACGCACTTTACGTTCTTGTCGCCCTCGACCTCACCGAGGCTCACGCTCATACGGGACAACTTCTTGCCGTCCGTTGCCGTCATGCGCAGATTCATGTCCTTGAGTTCGATGAGCGCACCCATCAGCACCCGGCGATGGTCTTTTGCCGGCAAGGCATAAAGCACTGCGTCGATCAAACGCCGCAGCTGGCGTTGAGTCACACTGAACTTTGAAAGCGCCTCATCCGGAGTCCAAATGGGGTAGTCGTCCGCCGGAAGGGTTACCAGGCGGTATTCATTGGCGGTGCTGGCGATGGAGACCTGTCCGCCTTCGTCCTTCATTGTGATGTTGGAGCCGGCAGGCATGAGTCCCACCAGTTCCGACAGCTTGTCGGCCGGCAGAGTCAGTTTCGCGGGGCCACCCTTCAACTGGGCGGGAACACGGACCGTCACGTGGGATTCGAGGTCGGTGCCGACAAACGTGGCGTTGCCGTCTTCGGCATCGACCAGAAGATTGGAGAGAACGGGGAGCGTCGTTTGGGATCGCTTCAGCAGCGAGGCAACAACCGTCGCGGCCTGTGTCAGGTCCTTCTGCTCGAGAGTCAACTGCACGGCGGACAACCTTCCGGGGGGGGATCTGGAACCAGCAACCAGCCAAGCTGGCAGGGGCGGGGGGTGCAAGTGAGGAGTCGGCGGGAAAGAGACGGTTCAGGCCAGGAGTTCGCGCACCTGAGCTGAGAGAACCTCGGGGTTGCCCGCCTCCTGCAAATTGCAAAGGCACTGCTCGTATTCAATCTGCTCCCGGCGGAAGATGTCGCGCCGCGGATTGTCTTCCGAGTATTTCCGGAGCCGCCGCACCCGCGAGGCCAATTTGTGCAGCATCGAGAGCCTTGCTGAAAGGACGCGCTCCTCTTCGCGATCCTCCAGGGTTACGCCGCGTTCAGCCTCGTAGGCTTCGCGGAAAGTGTCGAACTGACCCAGCGGGCCGAGCCATCGCTGTGCGCTGACCAGATCGATTCCCGCGAGGCCGTAGTGAACGGTTTCAAAATCGATCCAGGTGACGCTTCCGTTGCCGTCCTGAATGAGATTGGCGGCAAAGAAATCGCCGTGGCTGAGAGACGGGCCGTTGAACCGGAATTCCTCGACCTGTTTGGATGTGGTCTTCAGGATTTCCCCAAAGGTGGATCGGCTCAGTGTGCGCAACCCATCGCCAATGTCTTCCCCATAGCGGCGCACACGGTTCCGATAGAACTCCCGGGGAGAGTGCATCGGGTTTCGGTCAAGCCAGGGTGTTCCCCACTCGTCGCCGGTCTGTGAATGGAGGCGGCCAAGCTGGGTTCCGATCAGGCGCACAACGCTTTTGTCGGAAACGGGTTTTCGGCGAATCATCATCTGGCCCGGGGCTCGTCGTTCGACGACCACCTCGATACCGTAGTTGCAGCGTGTTCGGCCTGAATCGTCGGTCAGCAAGACTTCCGGTACCGGGACTTCCGCCGCACTGACGAGACCGGCTGCCGTGGAGTAATGCCGCGCCGGGCAGTCCTTCTCGTCCGCCGCCCATGCTCTCACGACCAGAGGGCCCTGCTCCGAGTGATCCCACGCGAGGGTCAGGGTGCGCCTTCCCGTCTGGAACTTCTCGAGAGCCAGTTCATCGCTGTGAAGTCCCAAAGTGCCGGCTGTCTCTGAAACGAGGAACCGCTCCACGTTCTGCAGTATCGATCGCTTCCGAGCGGCGCCGGAGCCGATGGATTCCCGATACTTGCGCCACCGGCGTATCAAATAGTGCTGGAAACGGTTCATGCGAGGGACAGCTCCGCGCAGATTCAAAATCCAAGGGTCGCCCAAGACCTCCCCACGGATGCATTAGAAAAATGCAATGTTTTCGTTAAGGCCGATGCTGTTGCCTCACGCAGCAGGGCTCAGGGGCCTGATCACCGTGTTGTCTTCCTCCTTTGGCGGCAACCTCCGCACCTGGCCACGCCGCTTCCGATGATGAGAATGCCGCACTGTTCCATGACCGTTCGCCGATGTCTGTGAACACTTGAATTGAGGATGCTCTTTGACAGTGATTCCCGAGAGAGGTCGTGAGGCGGGGGTCGGCAGTGGTGTGCGGTGGGTTGCCGGTTGCCGGGGATCATTGGTTTCCAGTCGAGGGGGTTGAGTTCGCCTTTGTCTGCGTCTTCGCCGGTGTGTTCAGGGGTCTTGTGTTCGGGTCTTGCGTGTTTACCTGTCTTGTTGTGCTGTGTGGTTCGGGTCTTGTTGTTTTGCATGGGTGTATGTTTTTCTTTCTTTGGGCGAAGACGCAGGCAGAGGCGAAGACAACGGTTGGATTCGATGGAAAGGGTGTGCGGTTCCTTTCGGTTCGAACCCGATGAGAGTATTGAACCACAGGTTGTTCCGGATTTCAGGAATCCGTGGGAAATATGGGAGGAATGGGAAACTTTAACGAGAAAGGCTGTTTTGGGAGATTTGGGAGATATGGGAACAGTGGGAAATATGGAGAAAGGATCACCACGGAGGCACCGAAGCACGGAGAGGTTTATGTGTACAACTCATGTTCTTGCGGTATGGCTGGTGTTGGTGTTGTGGGCAGGAGTTCTGTTCGATGGGCGATTGCGAGACCGATTCCGATTCCGAGCGGAGGAGATGAGCAGCGAGGCCGCCAGGGAGCGAAGCAATACGAGGGGATTGCCTTCGGTGCCGGAGGTTTCCCTCTGGGCATGGCGGGAAGGGGTGAGTGGTTTTCAGGCTGGCCCCCGTTTCCCTGATCTCGTTTTTGAGGTCACAATCCGTGGTCACAAAGGTATGCAGTGGATAGCACGTCTCGCCCGATGCCTTTACTCGGGGAAGAGTAGTGATGTTGAGGCGAGGGCAGTGATGCTGGGGCGGTCATGTGGGTGCCAAAACGGAGGTGTGAAGTTGGTGAGAGGCGTGCGGAACTTGAAGAATAGTCCTCTGTGGTTTAGGCGCCCTCAAGGTTCCTTAACGCTGCGCAAGCCTCGTCATACGCTGCCTTGTAGGTGTATTCCAGATGATTGTCGCAGGCTGCGAGGTGCTTGGCCTGGCGTGCGTGCCTTAGAGCAGCGTTTCTATCACCACTTCCAGCAGCTAGCTTGGCGAGCTCGAGATGTGCATCGGCACCTTGGAAAACATATCCGCTCCGTTCGGAGATTAGAAGAGCGCCTTCTGCGTGGTGTTTGGCATCTTCACGATTCTTTGTGGCTGAACACAGGCGAGCGAGGTCGACAAGAATGTCAGCTTCATGGTCAACCATGTTGATGCGACGGCAACGCTCGATGGCTTCGTCTAGATGCCTGGCGGCATCCGTAAAGTTGCCTGCTGCGCAGTGCGACGCGCCAATCAGCCAATGAGCGAGCGTATAGTCACGTGGAAACGGGAGACCGTTTCGTGCAGTTTCGTCTGCCAGCTCCAATGCACGGTGAGCTGACTGAATCGCGTATCGTACTTTTTGAGTACGGCTCCGTTTTGATTTTCTCGAAGTTTTTTGCCCATTCCATATGGACATGGTTCTCGCGTTCAAGAGCTTGGATATTGCTTGATAAGTGCACGCGATACTCATTGCCTGAGTTTTTCCGATCCCATTCAGTAACTTCAGTGAGGTAGCTATCTCCGAGTCTGATTTGGAATACTCACCCCTATAAGCAAGTACTCGACTAAGCTCTCGTCTGCTTGTTCCCTCACGATAAACACTCTCAATTCTGCAGCTGATGGAAATACTATCTCTAAGGTTTTTTTCCGCTAATAGCAGTTCTCCAATATCGAGTAGCTGTGTAGCCATATTCTCGAGATTGATGGCGAGGTTACAGTCGCTCCCCTTTCGTTTCCAGATTTTGGCCTGTTCTCTATAGAGCGGTATTGCGCGATGTGGCTGCCCACTGATTCCGTATGAATTTGCCAGTGCGTTGAGTGCCCAAGCACAGTCGCTTTTCCTTCGCAATTGTGGTTGGAGAACCGAACGGTTGTCCGAGAAGAGTGCGCGAAGCAAGTCTATTTGAAGCTGGTATGCACCAAGGCGATAGTATGCAACATGATGAATGCGGTCGCGAAGAAGCAATTGTGCTTCGTCGTACCTTTGAGCTCGAACAGTATGATGGTATAGTTCGACGACTGGAGCGAGATCCTCGATGCAGGAAATGGTTTCTGACTTTGGGACGGCGGCGAAGTAGTTGCGCAACTTTGTATGGGCGGCAGAACGATCCGGATCGGTCATTCTATCATACGCATATCGACGAACTATCGGGTGGAGGTCAAATCGGGCTGTGACCTTGTCATGAAACAAGAGGCCGCGAGACACCAGTTCATGAAGATTGGCATCAAAGTTGTCATCTTCCTCCTCTTCTGCAAGAGAATCCAATGTACTATAGTCTACCGGGCCGCGAAAACACGCGATCCTGCAGAGGAGTCGCTTGTTTGGTTGGCTGAGTCTGTCATATGAAGCCTCAAGGACATGATGCTGGCGCTGGACAAGGTCGCCAGTGATGTCCAGTCGCTCGGCAACTGTAATATCATTGGGTTTTTCCAGGTCATTCCTGATTAATCCGGCAAGCAAGCTGAGACTGAGTGGATGGTTTCCATAAGAGTCACAGGCTGACTTTATCTCTGCCTGTGTCCCGCGAATACCGAGTACCTCAAAAAAAGCAAAAACGTCGTTTTGGTGCAATTGTTGAAGCTCTAGCTCACGGCAGCCTTCCAAGAGGCCGAGACCTCGAGTTTCAAGGACGCGAGGAGTTAGACGTGTTGTTAAGAGAACACGTGCTCGAATATCCGGCAATGCTGCGATACTGCGAAGGAATTTCTCGGCAAGCGGTGAAATGCAGTCACGTTCGCTCTCTTTGGAGGGCGAGGGAGATATGTCATATGTTTCCTCGTCGCCTTGATACGCAGCGTTCATTCCTCCAAATGCCCTCAATGCACGTTCAAAGCCATCAAGTACAAGAAGAAATCCCGGCTGGCGAAGCATACGTAGAAATTCTTCAAGCATTCGACGCGGCGGCATTTTTTCAGTGTCCGCTTTGTTTTCATGGAAGTAAAAGAGGAATTCACGAAGGAAACTCTCAAACCCGGAGTTTCTTTCGTAGAAGCTCCACCATATCACATTGGGTCGTGCGGCCGGGTCGACATCATGCATCAGCCAATGCCAAGTGAGCGCACTCTTGCCGAAGCCTCCGAGGGCGCGTAGGCAAAGAAGCCGCTGGCCCTGTTCATTGTTGAGCCATTTTGAAAGAATGTTTCGCTCCGTTTGTCTGCCAATGAAGTTTGGCGGCATTGGATACGGATGAGCCAGGAACCAATCGCCGCGTGTGGGAGTTTTCGCGGATTTCTGTGAGATTCGTACACCGAGAGAGGTTAGAAGCTGCTGCCATGCCAAATCGTGATTGGCCTTCTCAGTGAAATCAATATGCGTAAGAGCCCCAATGCGTAGAGGCTTCTTGCATGACTCCTTCAGCAGTGGAATAAGGCGAAGTCCACGATTTGCAGGGTCGAGGCTCTGAACCAATACGCTTTCGAATTCTGTCCAGTTGCTGGCGGTATAGTGGGGAGACAGAACCAAGAGTGTTTTGCGGCATTCGACGACGCCCCGTTCACATTCCGTGATGCTGGGTGCTCCACGGGTGAAGTCACGAAAGTCGATGAAGGCTTTTAGTCCGGCGGCTTCGATACGTGGCAACAGTTCGCCGCGCACCCAGTCGGCGTCTTTGCTACTGTAAGAAATGAATACATCAAACTTGAATTCCGTCGCCATAGGTATCGTGGGAAGCACTCAGTTTCCGCTGGAAACTCTGTGCGCGCTGAGATGTTTCATACGAAACTATGATAACAAGATGAGTGTGAGGTCCAGAGGTCAAGGAAATGGGCTGCTTGGCGCCTCTGCCACGATAAACAAATCGACCGCCCAGTATTCACTGAGCGGCCAATAGCGTCCTGTTGCAATCGCGCTCGTTCAGTTATTCGACACCAGTTTTTCTCCGGCGGCGGTTTCTTTTGCGCGGCGGGATTCGGTGACGGCGCCGATGAAGTCGCGGAAAAGAGGATGCGGGCTGAGAGGGCGTGATTTGAATTCAGGGTGGAACTGGCAGCCGATGTACCAGGGATGGTTGGGGTATTCGACGATTTCGACGAGGTCGGATTCCTCGAAGCGGCCGGCGATAATCATCCCGTTCTTTTCGAAGGTCTCGATGTATTTGTTGTTCACTTCGTAGCGATGGCGGTGGCGTTCGGTGATTTGCCGTTCCCGGTAGGCGTCGGCGACTTTTGTGCCGGCTTTGATGGCGCAGGGGTAGGCGCCGAGGCGCATGGTGCCGCCGAGGTCGAGGACGGCTTTCTGGCTTTCCATGAGGTCGATGACGGGGTCCTGGGTGACTTCGTTGAATTCCTTGGAGTTGGCTTCGGGGAGTCCGCAGACTTCGCGGGCGAAGGCAATAAGGGCGACCTGCATGCCGAGGCAGATGCCGAAGAAGGGAATGCCTTTTTCGCGGGCGAAGTTGGCGGCGAAGACTTTGCCTTCGATGCCGCGGGAGCCAAAGCCGCCGGGAATGAGGATGCCGTCGACTTTGGAAAGGGCGTCGGCGAGGGAGGCGGGGTTGGTGACTTCGGAGTCGATGCGTTCGGTTTCAAGGCGCACGCCGTGATGGGCGGCGCCGTGGTCGAGGGCTTCGTAGATGGATTTGTAGGCGTCCTGCAGTTCGATGTATTTGCCGACGACGCCGACGCGGATGGTTTCCTTTGCGCCCTTGATGCGGTCGACGAGGCGTTTCCACTCCGCGACTTCGGCGTCGTGGGTGATCATGCCGAGTTTGGTGACGACCCAGTTGTCGAGGGCCTGCTGGTGCAGCATGAGGGGGACTTCGTAGATGACGTTGACGTTGGTGGATTCGAAGACGGCGCGCTGGTCGACGTCGCAGAAGAGGGCGATCTTGCGGCGCTGGTCGGGGGACATGCGGATGTCGGTGCGGCAGATGATGCCGTCGGGCTGGATGCCGATTTCCCGCAGCATGCGGACGCTGTGCTGGGTGGGTTTTGTTTTCAGTTCACCGGCGGCTCCGAGGTAGGGGAGCAGGGTGAGATGAAGGAAGAGGCAGTTTTCCTTTCCGACGTCGTGAGGGATCTGGCGGATGGCTTCAAGGAAGGGCTGGGATTCGATGTCGCCGACGGTTCCGCCGATCTCGACGAGGAGGATGTCACACTTGGATTCTCTGCCGAGCTTGAAGATGCGGGCCTTGATTTCGTCGGTAATGTGGGGAATGACCTGGACGGTGGCGCCCAGGTAGGCGCCGCGGCGTTCCTTGCGAATGACGGAGTCGTAGATCTGTCCGGTGGTGATGTTGGACATGCTGCTGGTGGGCTGGTCGGTGAAGCGTTCGTAGTGTCCGAGATCGAGGTCTGTCTCGGCACCGTCGTCGGTGACGAAGACTTCGCCGTGCTGGAAGGGACTCATGGTCCCGGGATCGATGTTGATATAGGGGTCGAGCTTCATGAGGGCGACGTTGAGCCCTCGCGCGCGGAGGAGAGTTCCGAGTCCCGCGGCTGCAATACCCTTTCCAAGGGAGGATGCCACGCCTCCCGTGACAAACACGAACCTGGGCGCCATGAAGGGGCCTTTCGATGTGGATTCAAGAGCGTGGGAGAAAACCCACAACTGGGGATTGTGAGGTACCGGTGAGGGGCCGGTAAGTCAAGGTACGTTCCTGGCTTTTTTTCGGTGTTGTTCAGTC
>JANQSL010000234.1 GCA_028284075.1 Candidatus Sumerlaeia bacterium
ACCCTGCTGTCATTAAGAACCAGCACATCTCCGGCTCTCAGGTACTCGGTGATGTTCCTGAACCGTGCGTGTTCAAGTGATTTCGAGGGTTCGCGAGGAATGATCAGCAGGCGGGAACCGTCGCGCTCCGCCGTGGGATGTGTCGCGATCAGCTCCTCCGGCAGGTCGTAGTCGTAATCCGAGGCCTTTTCTTGACGCTCTGATCGAGGGGGACTTGCCTCACTGCTCATGGACGATTCGACACCAGTCTCAGAGTTGAAAAAGCGCGCTGGCAGCCTTCGGGTCGCGCTCGTGCACGATTGGCTCGTGTCCATGCGCGGAGGCGAAAGGGTTTTCGAGCACCTCTGCGAGATGTTTCCGCAGGCTGATGTCTACACACTTCTCCACGAGCCGGCTGCCCTCAGGGAATCCATTCGCCGGATGAATGTGATTGAGTCCGGTTTTTTTGCGTCGGCCCCCGCGGCGGTGCGGAGCCGATACCGCTGGTTTCTCCCATTGTTTCCGCGGTTGATCGAAGCTTTCCCAACGGAAAAACATGACCTGATTGTATCCACGTCCCACTGCGTGGCCAAAGGCGTACACCCGCCAAAGCGAGGCCTGCATGCCTCCTATGTTTTTTCTCCCATGCGCTACGTCTGGGATCACTTTGACGATTACCTGAGCAATAATTCGTTCCAGAATATGGCGCTCCGCCTGATGCGTCGGCGCCTGCAGGATTGGGACCGGCGAACCGCTCAATTTGTTGATACAATTGCGGCGGACTCTGCCCATATTGGCGGCAAAGTCCGCCGCTTCTGGGAGCGTAGAGCGGAAGTTATTCATCCGCCGGTGGACTCAAGGTACTTCACACCGGACGAGTCCGTTCAGCCGGAGAATCACTTCCTTATCGTTTCCGCTCTTGTTCCCTACAAGCGTATCGATCGTGCCATTGAGGCCGCGGAGTTGGCGGGGCGGCGTCTTGTTGTTATTGGTGACGGCCCGGAACGGGGACGGCTCCAGAGCGTGGCGGGCTCCCTTGTCGAGCTTCAGGGGTGGCAGCCGCGTTCGAAGATTCGCGATGCATACCGTCGCTGCCAGGCACTGCTTTATCCGGGCTGTGAGGACTTCGGTATCACCGCCCTTGAGGCTCAGGCTTGCGGACGCCCGGTTCTCGCCTTGCGTCAGGGGGGGGCGATGGAAACCGTTGTCGCCGGAGAGACGGGAGAGTTCTTCAATGACCCGACCGCGGAGTCGCTGGCCGACTTGTTGACAGACTTCGACTCCAGCCATTACTCTTTACAAGCCTGCCGCAAGCAGGCGGAGGGATTCAGCGAAGAGATCTTTCGTTCCCGCATGGCGGGATGGATTCTTCGCGAGGGAGACGGGAGATGCTGGTGACACGAGCGAGGCAGGCGCACTTCATCCTGCTTCAGGTGGTGGCCGATACGGTCGGCATCATCGCGGGACTCTTTGCGGCCTATTGGTTGCGTCTGGCTTCAGGGATTATTCCTGCATCCGGTGAGTGGCAGGCCTTCTGGTACTGGCGTGAGCTGCCTCAGGCTGTTGCGATCTGGGTATTCGCGCTTCATGTGACCGGCAATTACCAAAACCATCCACAAGTTATTACCTTCAATCGTGCCCGGCGGATTCTGACAGGGTCAGCCCTGGCTATCGCACTGATCGTGGCCAAGAACTACTTTTTTCGCGTTCCGGACCTGTCGCGACTGATGTATCCCCTGGCCTTTGTTTGTGTTGCAGCCGCCAGTCTCGTTGCCCGTGGAGTTCTTCAACGCGCGATTGTTGCCTTCGTTTCAGCAAGATCGATTCCCTCCTCCCGCGTGCTCATTGTCGGGACCGGACCGACTGCACTCAAGATTGCGGCCCGGATTCGCCGTCATCCTGAGTTTGCCTACGAACTGGCCGGGTTTGTTTCGCCGGACGAATCGAAGACGGATCGTCGGATTGGTGGTGTTCCGGTTTTCGGAACGCCCGCGCAGCTTCGAGACATTCTTCGTGTCCACAGCATCCAGGATGTGTTCATTGCACAGCAGGACCTCCCTTTGAATTCAATGTGGAGTATGTTCCTTGAGAGCGAAATGGAAACGGCACGGGTTCACGTCGTTCCCACTCTGACTGAGTTGATGCGAACAACAGTCTATTACGACGAACTCGTTGGAGTTCCCGTCTACCGTGTGCGCGAGACACCGCTTCAGGGGACCAATCTGATCATCAAACGGATCTTTGACATCATTGTTGCGGGGTTTGTGCTGATAGTCTCCGCCCCTCTTTTAGCTGCCCTTGCGGTTATCGCGAAGCGTACCTCGCCGGGCCCGGCTTTACACCGGCAGCGCCGTATCAGCCTCGACGGAACAGCGTTTGACCTCTGGAAGTTTCGCACCATGCCGGTGGATGCCGAGAAAAACGGCCCGGTCTGGGGCGACCAGGAGGATCCCCGTACCAGCCGTCTCTGTAATCGTATTCGCCTGCTGGGGCTCGACGAGTTGCCTCAACTTTGGAATGTTCTGCGTGGCGATATGAGTTTGGTTGGCCCGCGCCCCGAGCGGGGACACTTCGTCGACAAATTTCGCGAATCCGTACCGCACTACATGGCGAGGCACCACGTTCTGCCGGGCATGACAGGCTGGGCTCAGGTTCATGGGCTCCGTGGCGACACGTCAATTCCCCAGCGGCTTCGTTTCGATCTTTACTACATCGAGAACTGGTCTTTGTGGCTCGATATGAAAATTCTCATGATGACGGCGCTTCAACCTTTCCGCCGCCGAAAGGCCCGGAGCCGCA
>JANQSL010000245.1 GCA_028284075.1 Candidatus Sumerlaeia bacterium
CATGTGCAATACGACCATTCCGGATAACGGCAACACTACAGCCGGGCTCGTTGTCATCCGGATATGCTGCGATGATTTTGGCGTCGATGGTGTCACGAACCTCCGCGGAAAGTTGTGCACGATGAGCACAGCCCATCATAACCGCGACAAACGACAGGTATGCCGTGAGAGAAAGGATTCGAATCATGCCTGCTTCGAATCCTTTGCCAACTCCTCCAGCGCTCTGCCAAATTTCTCAAGTGCCTCATCCACCTCGGCCTCCATCACATTGAGCGGTGGCAGGAAACGAATGACATTTTCCGAAGCACAGTTGAAGAGCAGGCCGTGCTTCCGGCCGATGGCAACAAGACCCGCTCCCGGCACCTTCAGCGCGCAACCAATCATCAGACCAAGCCCTCGAACATGATCTATCAGGTTCGGGAAGCGTTGTCTCAATTCTTCAAGACCACCCCACAACCGGCATCCCATTTCCCCGACTCGCTTCTGAAGCTCCGAATTGAAGACAATGTCGCATACGGCCAGACCGGCGGCGCAGGCAACCGGGTTGCCACCAAAGGTTGATCCATGACTGCCGGGCTGAAGAACGTCACAGCAGTCAGATCCTGCCAGCAGACCACCAAGCGGCAATCCTCCGCCGATCGCCTTGGCAAAGGGCACCAGATCTGGTGTGATGTTGGAATGTTGATAAGCAAAGGAACGCCCTGTGCGTCCCATGCCGCATTGAATCTCATCGACGATCAATAACGCGCCTCGCTCGGTACAGCGTTCACGCAATCCCTGAAGAAATTCGGGAGCGGCCACGTTGATCCCTCCTTCCCCCTGCACCGTTTCAACAAGCACCGCACAAATGTTGTCATCCCACATCTGGTCGACATTCAGCAGATCGTTGAACCGCGCAAACTTGTAACCGGGTACGGGAGGCCCAAATCCCTCACGCACTTTCTTCGACCACGAGGCACTCAGAGCGCCCCAGGTTCGACCATGAAAGCTCCCCTCAAAACAGAGAATTGTCGTCGCACTTTCACCGCGGTTTGCAATGCCCCACTTGCGGGAGACCTTCATTGCCACTTCAGTGGCTTCCGCCCCGCTGTTGCCAAAAAAAACCTTCTTAAGCCCCGATTCCGCCACAAGCCGCTCTGCCAGTCGAATCTGAGGCTCGATGAGAAACGCGTTCGAGCAATGCAACAGTTCATCGGCCTGCGCCTTGATGGCTTCGACCACCTTCGGATGGCGATGGCCAACGTTGTTAACGGCAATACCGCCCAGAAAATCGAGGTACTCATTCCCGTCGGCATCGTGGCATCGAGCACCCTCTCCGTTCACGAGTGTTATGGTACGCTCACCGTAATTCGGCATGAGAACCGCGGCGGCGGCCTGAGCAAGGGAATCGGCGGTTCCGGTTGCTGTCATTGTGGTACCTTTCAAGCTGATGCCTTGCTCTAACCACCCGCCCTGTGCAGGAAAAGCGAAAAGGAGATTTCGACTTCAATAGTGTCACGCGAACAGGAAACCCGAGAGTGTGCTTTTCCCGCCGGATACTAAGGCGGAGAGTCACCGGGTACACGCATCGAATCCAAACACCGAGAGCATAAAGACCCGCCAAAATCCGCTTGCCGAACCAAAGGCCACGGGTTTGGTTGAGTCTTTCAAAGTCATCTCATTGAGAATGAATTTCGTATTATGGATCTTTCCGCTGTTGTTCGTCCGACCCCCGGTCATCTTGCCTCCGATCTCGGCGACGAAGTCGTTCTCATGAGCATGAAGTCCGGATCCTACTTCGGGCTCCGGGACGTGGGCCTGGTCGTATGGAAGCGGCTCAGCAAAGAACCCTGTCGCGTGGAAAGCCTTATTGACGGAATCGTCTCGGAATATGCCGTCAGTCGCGACCGCGCCGAAACCGATCTGTTACGGCTGTTGAGCAAACTACAGGAAAACGACCTCATCGAGGTCATCCCATGAGCTCGCTCTCCCGGTGGTCTCATTACACCGCGCGCGAGTGGATGCTCATTGCCGCCGCGTTCATGGTACTGTGTGTGGTTCGCGTGGCTCTCGCCCTCCTCCCCTGGAGAGTCATCGCCCCGCGCCTCTCGGAAGACCACCCCGGATCCCGTGCACGTCTCGCCCTGGAACCGGAGGAGTTATCGATTTCCGTTGCGCGGGCCGCCCGTCTCGTGCCCCGCTCTTACTGTCTGGCTCAGGCTGTTACCCTCCGCTGGCTTTCTCTGGCAGCGGGAATTCCCATGAAGGTCGTCATTGGCGCGGGACGACTGAATGAGAATCGGCTTCAAGCCCACGCCTGGGTGGAGCACGAAGGGCGAGTTGTCCATGGTGCTTCGGAGAGTCTGACGAACTTGCGCCGATTTACTCGATTTCAAGGCGAGTGAAGGTTATCCGCCCGAAAGGAATGTACTCATGGACCAGCAGGAAACGGGAAAAAAACTGAAGGAATACGATACGCCCGAACTCACCGAGTACGGGGAAATCAAACAGAAGACCCTGCAGATACAACTGCCTTCCGACATTATTGACGGTCAATAAACAGGAGAGAGTGGCCATGAATGACGAGAAAGAAGAGCTCGCTGAATACGAGACACCTGAGTTGATCAGATACGGTCAGGTCAAAACGGAAACACTCGGTGTCCAGAATCCTCCTTCGGATATCATTACCCGGGACTAACTCGTTGCACGTGTCACCTCACTGGGAAAAACAACCCGGTCCGGCCAATACCCGGACCGGGTTCCATTTTAGCCTGTACGGTCTCAACGTTCACTCAGACATTCCGTTACCGGGCTGCACCGAAGTGCTCCCCTCTATCGACCCCGAGCTGTGGATTCGCCGCGGACGGGTCGACGCACCTGAACCGGATGTCGCCCAGCAAATTCGCTATACGTGCCGGGAGACCAAAGAACTCCTGGTCAACTGGCGCGGATACGGCAGGTTCGCCGTCACCGACAATTCCGAAATCATTGTCGATATGGAGGACGGGGCGGATTTAACCGGAGCCGGCCTGCTCGTTACCGGTCCCCTCATGGCGGTCGCTCTCCAGAGACACGGACATGTCGTTCTTCACGGTGGCGCCGTTGAGACAGACGGTCGCGCGATTCTGTTTCTCGGCTCCTCCGGCATTGGGAAGTCCACAACTGTCGCCGCCATGCTGCGGCATGGATACAAGTTCGTGACAGACGACCTTTGTGTACTGAATCCCCGGGGCAATCGCTGGTGGATTGAGCGAGCTCCTGCCCTGGTAAAGCTGAAGAACGAATCCCTGAAAGCCCTCGGTGAAGACCCTGAGATTTATCCGGAGCTTGGCTCCTCAGAGCGGAAGCGTCATTACACACCGTCCATGACGAACGCCGACCGCTTGCCGCTCACCGCCATTGCGCTGCTGGGCTGGGGAGCCTCCCCGTCTCTCGATCGCCTCAGTTCGGGCGAAGCTTTCTTTGCGCTGCGCGGGAACTCCTTTACGATTCATATCAATGACAAACTGGGAATCAACGAAGAGCACTTCGCTCAATGCGGCGAAGTTGCCCGCGGTATTCCTGTCTTTCGGCTAACCCGCCCGAATGATCTCGAACGGCTGGAGATCGCCGTGCAACTCATCCAGGAAATTGCGAGTGCGCAAGCCGGACAACACTGAAGCCGGAGACCACATCTCCACCCTGATACGGTGTGTTGTGCGAGGTGATGGCACGGCATTGAGCCCCGCGTGGCCACACGATGTGTGGAAGTCCTTCGCAACAGCCTGCGGGTTTCATGGAATGACCGCTTACCTGTATTCAACGGTCGGCCGTGATGCCTTCCACAACTGCCCTGGCGATATCCGTGAAGCTCTGGCTCTGGAGGCAAGAGGAGTGGCGACCCGAAACATGGAGATCGCCTCCGCCCTTGCGAAACTTCAGATCGCGTTCAGGCAGAGAGAAATTCCCTGGCTGTTGCTCAAGGGCCCCGCCGTCGCACTTACGGTCTACGGCGACATCGGCCGTCGCAGCTTCACCGATCTCGATATTCTGGTGCCTCCACGGTATGCAGCGGTGGCGAGCAGGGCGCTCGAAGACCTGGCATACAGGAATGCGGGAACGCCGGAGGGGCTTGCCTTCGGACCAGTTGCCATCGCCAGAGATTTTGAATGCGCCTTCGTTTCTCGGGATGACCGGCGAATCATCATCGACCTTCACTGGAGCCTTTCACCACGGCTTATGAAATTCCGTGCGGGATTCGGAACGCTGTGGAAACGGCGTTCCGCCATTGCTCTGGCCGGGAACCGCATTCCGGTCCCCGGCAAAGTCGATCTCGCGTGGTATCTTGCAATCCACGGCAGCCGGCACTTGTGGTATCGATGGATATGGGTCTGCGATCTTGCGATCGCGGTGTCTCAACTCGATCCCGCGGAATTGCTCGAATTTGAACGCACAGCAATCGAGCGCGGAAACACCACATGCACCGCCGCAGGTCTTGCCGTTCTCGCTCATCTTCGCCTTTTATCGACAGACTGCATGCACATCGCGCGCCGTCTTGAAGAGCGCTCAAACTCTCGCGGTATCGGCGTCGTGCGCACCATCGCAGTGGATTCGCTGCTGCACCGCCATGCGGCTCCTTCAAACAACACCGACCTGCCCCTTGCCCATGCCTTCATGGTGGACTCACAAACTGCGAGTGCAAAGTACCTCATCGGCGCGGGCCTTAGTGCCGCTTCCAGGCCCGGTTTGATTCTGGGCAACCTTAAGCGAAAACTGTTCAGTTCATTGACGTGACAATGTCACCGGTGCCGGGATCCACTCGTCCGAAATACGTATAAACAGTCGTCATGTTTCCATAGGTCCCAAAGTACTCGGTTCGAATGCCGATACCGTTGGTGCTTTTCTGTGTGGAGATGTACTCGAAGCCTCGGCCGTCATCGACCCATCGGAGGAAAATCACGCTATGACCTGTAGTCTTCCCCTTGTCATTTTCAGTTCGCCAGATCTGCACGAAATCGCCGGGAAGCGCATCTGTCCAGGAAATCTCCCGGCCAAGATCAAACGCCTCCAGCGCCGCCGACGGACCGGGCCCGTTCAGATCGGTCACATACCAGAGCCGCTTGAACTCATCGAAGTCCTCGGCACGAAGAGATGAATCGGAACTCTCCGGCCGCCTGTCGAGCCATCGCTGCCAGGCTTCGACGAACACTTCGAGCGTCCATCCGCAGCAGAACGTTCGCCCGCCCGGTTCGCCACGCATCACCTGCTCGCCCTGCAGATACACATCGGTTGAGCAACCATCATACGAAACAAAGTCTTCATCGGTTTGCTTGGGCCACCAATACGTGTGCGTTCCATTGCGGGGATATTCGAAGGCTGTTTCCAGTACCAGGCGATTGAACGTGGGCAGTTCCGTCTCCGGCACACCATACCATTTCTTCGGACCACTGGCACAGGCCGTCAGCATCAATAGCCCGGACAGAAGACAAAGAGGACGAAAAAGAAACACGGCTGCCGCTCCTGCACGAATGATGCTTCATTCAACCTGAAAACCGTTGGCGCTGTCATGGGAAAACAGGAGCGTCCGAAGAAGCCGTGAAACGAACCGTGTCCAGAGGAACTGCATGAAACGCCAAATCATCGCGATGGGTCTGATCAGCGCCGCTTCAACAACGCAGGCTCAAATACCCGTGCGAACACTGGCATCGCCGAACCAGGAAATCGAGGGATTCTTCGCATCATCCCTCGCCGTCGTCCCGGATCTGACGGGAGACTTCGTGGAGGAACTGCTCATCGGCGCCCCAAACGAGACTCCGCCAAACGGCCAGAATGACGCGGGACGCGCCTATCTCCACAATGGCGCAACGGGCCAGTTGATTCGTGCTTTTACGAGTCCCAACCAGGAATTCGACGGTTCCTTCGGAGAAGGTGTGTCGGCACTCGGCGATGTGACGGGCGACTCCCTCTCCGACCTGGCCGTCGGCGCGGCAAACGAGCAGGTCGGCAACCAGGCTGATGCGGGCCGGGTGTATGTTTTCGACGGAGGGACCGGTTCCCTTTTGCGCACTCTCGTCTCTCCATCGCCGCAGTTCCAGGGAGCGTTTGGCCGGGAGATCGCTTCCGTTCCGGACATAACCGGAGACGGTTTTCCGGAGATCGCCGTCAGCGCCCCCTGGGAGGGCCCCGTCAGTGCAACCCGTAATGGAAGGGTTCACCTCTATAACGGCTCCACCGGCTCCTTCATTCGCACAATCGTCAGCCCCATCGGCACAAATAACGACGAATTCGGGACGTCCATTGTCGGGCTTCCCGACATCACGGGTGACGGCCGGGGAGATATCGCGATCGGCGCTCCTTTTGAGGAAGGTCCCATTGATAACCAGCTGATAGACTCCGGCGCCGTTTTTCTTGTGAACGGATCAACGGGTCAGCTCATTCGGCGCATCGACTCCGCGAACCGTGAGGCGGACGGATGGTTTGGCTTCGATGTGGATGTCCTGATGCCAACGGAGGAGGACACAATGATTCGGCTTCTCGTCGGTGCTCCTCACGAGGAGACAGATACCTCGCCTCTGGATGCAGGACGAGCCTATGTATACGATGCCTCGACCGGCGATCTTGTTTTCTCCATGCAATCGCCCTCGGAAGTCGCCGAAGGCAACTTCGGCTTCACGCTGGGCGGAATTCCGGACGTCACGGCCGATGAGGCGGAAGACATTCTGGTGGGCTCTCCCGGAGAACGCCGTTTCAGCGATGGAGTATTCAAGGGGCGCGCTCATGCCTTCGAGCGCCTCACCGGAGCTTATCTCTCCGCCGTGGATTCGCCGGACACGGAATCCGGCGGCGAATTCGGCTCCGTGGTGGGAGGAATGCGCGACTTTTCCGGAGAAGGTACTCCGGAACTGGTCGTGGGCGCACCGACGGAAGACCCGGGAGCCGTTCAGATCGACTCCGGAAGAGTTCACATCTTCAGCAGCCACACGCTCGGTCTGGATCCGCGAATTCCAGAGTTTCTTGCAATTGACTGATTCAACTACACTTAGCTCCAGTCACACACTTCCAGCCGCTTTCGAACCAACTTTGCCTCTCATGGACGAGTCTCCAGCCTTGACAGGGGACGGGATAAGCGGCTAGTCACACCGGCCCTTTTGGGGCAGGTGCGTTTTCCCGCGCCCTATTTCGAATCAGGTCAGTCATATGTACGCGATTCTCAAGCAGGGCGGCCGCCAGTATCGAGTTTCTCCAGGCGACGTCATTCAGGTGGACAAGCTCGAAGCCGAAAAGGGTGCCGAGATTGAACTCGACGGCATTCTCATGGTCGGTGACGACGAAATGCGCGAGGTCGGAGCGCCCGTGCTGGACGATTTCAAGGTGAAGGCAAAGGTCCTCCGCAGTGATCGTGGACGCAAGGTTACCGTGTTCAAGTTCAAGCGCCGCAAGGGCTACCACAAGAAGCAGGGTCACCGTCAGGATTTCACCGAACTCAAGATTACCGCCATCACGAAGGGCGGCGAGCCAATCCCGGCTTGATGCCCATAAAGGACATTTATCATGGCACATAAAAAAGGTGTTGGTTCCACAAAGAACAATCGCGACTCCAATGCTCAGCGCCGCGGAACCAAGGCACACGATAACCAGTTCGTCACCGGCGGTTCCATTGTGATTCGTCAGGTCGGCAACAAGTGGTGGCCGGGCCGCAACGCCGGTCAGGGCAAGGACTTCACCATTTTCGCAAAGACCGACGGACACGTAAAGTTCGAGCGTAAAGGCACAGGACGCCGCTACGTACACATTCTCTCCACGGATGAATTTACAGCGCTCCAAAAGAACTGAAAATCAGTTCGCGACGAGTTGACTCAGCGCCTCCCGGCCCGCAACACCGGGAGGCGCTTTGATTTTGAAAGGTCCTCCGCCCTGCCATGCCCCTCGATCTCGAAAAAGCCCTCGTCGATGCGAAACTCTCGGCACTTCTGGCCTGGCAAAAAGTTATGCCATACTTCCGCGGTGAATTTCGTATCTACGAAAAGGACGGAGCCGGACCTGCAACGGACGCGGACCGCGAGGCGGATGAATTCCTGATCGCCTGGCTCGGTGAACGCTACCCCGCCGCCGGGTTTCTGACTGAGGAATCGGAGGAAGACCTCTCCCGCCTCGAACGGGAGCACGTCTGGATCATCGATCCCATCGACGGAACAAACGACTTCATCGAAGGCGGTCCTGACTTCGCGGTCCATGTCGCACTGGCTTCGAGAAATTCGGATGGAGCATGGCATCCCGTCGTCGCTGTGGTTTACGAACCGGTCAGCGGGCGCCTTTCCAGTGCACGCAGAGATGGTGGTGCCTTCGTTGAAGTGGAGAAATCGAACGAAGGGACTCTCTGGTGGCAGCGGCGCGTCCAAAGCCCTCATGAAATCCCTTTCAGCAAACCCCTGCCACTGAGTGTCTCTGATCGCTCGGAGGTAACTGAACTTCGCGCCGTTGCTTCGAAGACACACATGCCCAGGCGCTTGAGCGCCATTCTTGATGCACTGGAGATCAGTGCTCTGGATCGGCGGGGAGGACTTGGAGTCAAAGCAATGGAAGTTGGCGGTGGCAGGGTCGATTTCTACCTCCAGACGAGCCGGAGCCGCTCGAATGAATGGGATCTCTGCGCTCCCCAGCTTATCGTCGAGGAAGCCGGCGGCCGGGTGACGGATCTAAATGGAGACCTCATCAGTTACAATCATGAGAATGTTCACCTGACCGACGGAATTGTTATCAGCAATGGCGTGTGTCACGAGATGCTCCTGAACCGCGTCAGAGCTGTTCCCTCATCCTGACTTCGTCCACCGCCGCTTTCGACTTGCGAGGAACCCGGCCCCTCCCCTCCATTGAATTGAAATCTGGATAACAATTCAAAGGAGCCTCCTCATGATACACACGAGGAAAGTCGCCCTGCCGGTCCTAGCGTGGGCGGGAGTAACAATCGGGGCATTCGCACAAACACCTGTCGGGACATCATTCACTTATCAGGCCCGGCTCTCTGACGCCGGCCAAACCGCCGACGGCCTGTACGATTTCACCTTCACGCTCTTTTCGGATAACGCCGGGGTATCAATGGTTGGCGAAACCTGCGTTAACGACGTTATGGTGGAGGACGGCCTTCTCGCCACGGAGATCGACTTTGGTATCGAAGCCTTTTCATCCCAGGCCCGCTGGATGCGTATCGACGTGCGCGACGGAGCGGTCGGTGACTGTGCCAACGGCAGCGGCTATACTTCTCTCTCACCCTTGCGAAGGCTGACACCTTCTCCGCAGTCACGCGTGGCGGGAACAGGCATCTACTCGGCCATCGGGGGAGGGGACGATAACGAAGCGACAATGGATTTTGCCACCGTTGGAGGCGGCAGTGGTAACATGGCTGCCGCGAACGGCGCGGTTGTGGGCGGAGGAAGTACAAACATCGCGTCGGGCGTTCACGCAGCCATTCTCGGTGGAACACAGAATGAAGCGAGCGGGGACGGTTCTTCCATAACCGGTGGAACCTCCAACGATGCGTTGGGTCAGGAGGCATTCGTCGGAAGCGGCAATCTGAACAAGGCGAACGGTTTTCGATCCGCGGTAGGCGGTGGTAACAACAACAATGCAAGCGGTTCTTCGTCTTTCATCGGTGGAGGCTCGGGCTCGGTTGCCAGCGGTAACCTCTCCACGATTGGTGGCGGATCCGGAAACACCGCAACAGAGGAGTACGCGACGGTCGCGGGAGGCCGGCAGAACAATGCGTCAGCCGGAGACAGCGCAGTTACGGGAGGCCGGCAGAACGGTGCCCTTGGCGTGACATCCTTCGTGGGCGGTGGATTCAGCAACAACGCCTATGACCGTGCGGCCACAGTCGGAGGTGGTTCCAACAACTCCGCAGGCAACCCGGACGCCGATATCGAAAGCACGACAGGAGCTACCGTTGCAGGCGGGCGGCTGAATACCGCCAGCGAGCTGGACTCAACCGTTGGAGGCGGAAGCTCAAACGAAGCGACCGCACAGGGCACGACAGTCGCTGGCGGAATTTCCAATCGTGTTTACGCGAGCTCCTCGAGCATCGGCGGCGGCCTGGAAAACACCATCGACTCCGATGCGGACAATTCAGTAATCGCCGGAGGACGAGCAAACACGATCGGAGACTCCAGCGATGCCGTGGACTCCGACAATGCCGTCATTAGTGGAGGCCGGACCAACACCGTCTATGGAAGCTGGTCAGCCCTCCTGGGCGGCGGACAGAACTTCATCGACACTGCGGATTACGCCACACTGGGCGGAGGGGAGCAAAACACCGTCTCGGATGACTACAGCTCCCTCGGAGGCGGCTTTTCCAACAGTGTCAGCACGTCCTACAGTTTTCTTGGTGGAGGGCAGAACAATACAATCGCTCCGTTCACAACAATAGTCAAAAACGGTGGCAAGGGGATCAACGATCTCGAACCCGAAGACAACGTCCTCACCGGTGGAAACAACAACAGCCTGGAAGGAGCCTCCGGTGTAATCTCCGGTGGACGCGACAACACGGCCGTCGGACAGGGTGTCGTGATTGGAGGCGGTACCGGCAACACGATCGAGCTGGACAACGACCCGAAAGGCGCACTTCCACCCGGAACCAACTACGCCACGATCAGCGGTGGGTTCATCCAGACGATCAGAAAAGACCTTGGAACAATCGGTGGTGGTGGAAGCAACAGAGTCGAAGGAGAGGCAGGGACCGTCGGCGGCGGCTTCGGCAACGCCGCGGACGCCGACTCGGCAACAATCTCGGGAGGCCGCCAGAACAGCATTGAGGGAAATGCCGACTTTTCATTCATCGGCGGAGGTCAGGAAAACGCCATCGGACCTCAGAACCCCAAGGACGGAAAAGGGTCCTCCTCCCCCACGCATTCGACCATCGGGGGCGGCCAGGAGAACAGCATTTCCACTGACCATGCCGTGATCGCAGGCGGAGAATCCAACACTCTCGATGTCGCCCATGGTGTTGTTTCCGGCGGGATGAACAATCAAGTCGCCGTCCTCGACGGAGCAATTGGTGGCGGGTTCTTTAATTTTATCGGTCCACAGTTCTCCAAATCGGAAAAAGGCGGAATCATCATCCCGGCCTTCGGTCCAAGTGCCACCGTTTCCGGCGGATCCGGAAACTCCGTTAACGCGGAAGGCGGGACTGTGGGGGGTGGATCGAGCAATCAGGTTCAGCAGGAATACGGGGTCATTGCCGGTGGAATCGATAATGATATTAACGCCCCGATTATTTTCAAGGGGCCGCCCCTGGTGGTCGCATCGCCGGGAACAATTGCCGGCGGACAAAACAATACCGCGAACGAATTTGGTGCCACCATCGGCGGGGGCCAGAACAACACGGTCCATGACGCGTTCGGCACAATCGCCGGAGGTGGAGAAAACACTATCGGCACGCAGATCATCAAAGGCGGCGAGGAGAAGGGTAACCTGGATGGATACGGAACGATCGGCGGCGGCTTTTTCAACAAGGCCACGGGAACTGTCTCGACAGTCGGTGGCGGTCAAAACAATGAGGCATCCGGACTCGGTGCCACGGTTCCTGGCGGCGTGAACGCCGTCGCGGCGGGAAATTACAGCTTTGCCGCCGGCCGTAACGCCGAAGCAAATCACAATGGAGCCATGGTCTTTGGCGATTCAACCGGCGATGCAACTTTGCAGAGTACGGGAACCAACGAGTTCGCGGTCCGCGCCAGCGGCGGATTTCTGCTTTATACGTCCTCTGATCTGTCAACCTTCGCATGTCTCACTCCCGGTTCCGGCTCATGGGGTTGCGTCAGTGATGAAGATGCAAAGGAGAACTTCCAGGATCTGAGTCCGGAAGAGATCCTTGAGAAGGTTTCGTCTCTCAACATCCGCGAATGGAACTACAAAACCCAGGAAGACGGCATTCGCCACATTGGCCCGACCGCCCAGGAGTTTCACGCCGCCTTTGGAACCGGAACCAGCGAGCGCATGATCGATACCGTTGACGCCGATGGTGTGGCTCTGGCCGCGATCCAGGGACTGAACGCGAAACTGGAAGAAAAAAAACGCGTTATCGAACAGCAAAAAAACCGGATCGATGACCTCAATACCCGCCTCGCACGATTGGAGGCCATGCTCATGGCGGAAAGAGGTGGCGAATGAAGCGGCAAACCTTCACAGCCTGCACGCTCACGGCGAGCCTGTTGGCGCTCCCCGTCATCGCCACATCCGGCCTTTCGGGAGGCGATTTTGAAATCGCATGGGACAGCACGGACGCAGGCGGCGGATTGTCCACCGGCGGAGACTTCACTGTCTCCGATACCGTTGGTCAGCATGATACGGGAGCCGCACTGACAGGTGGCGATTTCGTGCTACAGGACGGATTTCAGGCCGGTGCCGCCCGGTTCGATATCCAGGGCGACATCTTCCTGATCCGCTAACGGCTGGTCCAAAACGGCTTGTCCTCCGTGGCGTTGGCGCTTGCGTCACCCGCCACGGAGGACAAGCCTGACGTCCATGAGTGAAGCGCCCTCCGAGACCAATGGATCCAGGCCCCTTCTGCGGGTGCGGGACCTGAAAAAATGGTTCCCGCTCAAAAAGGGGTTCTTCAATCGCGTCGTCGGTCACGTGAAAGCGGTGGACGGCGTTTCCTTCGACCTTCCGGCTGGCGAGACCATGGGGCTCGTGGGGGAATCGGGCTGTGGCAAAACCACCGCCGGTCGTTTGATCCTCAATCTGATCCCTCCAACCGCGGGTGAAGTCTTCATCGGCGATTCACCCGACCTCTCCAGGCTCTCCAATCGCGAGTGGCTCCCCTACCGCCGCCGCGTCCAGATGATCTTCCAGGATCCCTATTCATCGCTGAATCCGCGCATGACCGTCGGTTCCATTGTGGAAGAGGCACTCGCCATTCACAATCTTCGTCCGCGCGGAGAAGCTCGGCGCAAACGCGTCGGTGAGCTGCTCGACCAGGTGGGACTGCCGGCGGATGCGGCAAAACGCTTTCCTCACGAGTTTTCCGGTGGTCAGCGACAGCGTATCGGCATTGCACGAGCCCTCGCCGTTGAACCGGAAATCATTGTCGCTGACGAACCCGTCTCCGCTCTCGACGTTTCCATCCAGGCGCAGGTGATTAACCTGCTCGAAGACCTTCAAAAGGAAATGGGTCTGGCCTTTATCTTCATCAGCCATGACCTTTCCGTCGTTGGCCATCTCTGTCACAACGTGGCGGTCATGTATCTCGGCCGGATCGTGGAAGAAGGTGAAAAACTGTCCATCTTCAACGCGCCGCGGCATCCTTACACGAAAGCGCTGTTGAGCGCCGTTCCCACGATCGAGAAAGAGCAACGGCGCAAGCGGCTGCTGTTGCCGGGTGACGTGCCTTCCCCGGTCAATCCGCCAAGCGGCTGTCATTTCCACCCACGGTGCCCCGCACGGTTCGCACCATGCGACAATATCGTGCCCAGGCTTGCCTCTCTGCCCGGTGGCCAAAGGGTCTCCTGTCACCTGTACGATCCACAATTCAAGGATCAGCTTGATGATCAGGGAAAGCGTATCAAAAAGCTGGACGTTGTGGAAGGGGTCGAAGAGGCGGCAGATCTTTTTGCAGAACCGCAGCGGCGGGAAGCCGCCGCACCCGCATGAATGACGAACTCCGCGAGTTTCGAGTCTTCTCCCATTACCTGATCGGCGTTAGACCGTCACGCACGCTCGCGGAACGTTACGCAAAAGCCTGTTCGACTCTCTTCCAGGACGAACCCTCTTCCGCCATATTGAGCGCAGCCCGTCGAATGCCGGCGTTGCTTGGTCCGCTTGATGCCGCATGCGGACTTCTTTCGCCCGACAACGGGCTGCGCAAACGCCTCCTCCTTGCCGCCGCCATTCTCGAAACAACCACCACTCATGCGGACTTCTTCCTGCCACGCAATCAGCCGCGGTTGCTCATTGCAGCCGCCACAATGTGGCACGGCGTGCGCGCGGTCCTGAAAGTGACCGCAGGAATTGCCTGCTACAGCGTGATTGCCGTTTTTTCGAAAGGACGCTAGGTGCGGAAGGAATTCGACGTTCTCGTGATTGGCTCCGGTGCGAGTGCAGTCCATGCCGCGCACCCTCTTGTCGAAGCGGGATTTTCCGTTGGTATGATCGACCCGGGCTATCACGACAAAACATATCGGTCCCGCATTCCCGATGACGACTTCCTCTCCATTCGCCAAGCCGATGCGGACCAGCATCGTTACTTCCTTGGTGACGAATTCGAGGGCATTCCATTTGGTCCGGTGAGAGTTGGCGCCCAGCTGACTCCTCCCCGCCAGTTCATCACGCGCAACGACGGCATTGACGCCCGTGTCGAAGCAGGCGTCCTCCAGGCCACTCAATCCTTCGCGCGGGGCGGGCTCGGGGCGGGTTGGGGCGCCTCGACGATGCCCTACACAAACGAAGATCTGTACGACTGGCCCATCGACCGAGCCGATCTCCAGCCACACTACAACGCTGTCGCGGAACGCATCGGCGTATGTGGCCCAAAGAAAGACGATCTGTCGAGGCATGTCGGCGAAATCGATCCACTGATGCCGCCGCCACGACTGGATTCCAACGCGGACTGGATCTACCGTCGTTATGAACGTGTTCGAGGAAACCTGCTTTCCAGTGGCTTTCGAATGGGAGAGGCCCGCCTTGCCATCTGCACAAGGCCACATCACGGGCGTGGACCGCTCAACTATGGTGACATGGAGTTTTGGGCGGATCAGCGCCGCTCGGTGTATCGCCCTGCCTTCACCATCGACGAGCTAAAGACTCGTGCAAACTTCCATGAACTTTCGGGACTCTTTGCCCGACTATGGTCGGAGAATGAATCCTCCGTTACAGTTCAATCCATGGATGTACAGACAAATGAAAAGACTTCGTTTACGGCAAAACAGCTTGTCGTTGCCGCCGGAGCCATCGGTAGCGCACGTCTCGCGTTACAGTCTCTCGGCAGAGTAAACGAACCCGTTCCCTTTCTCACAAATCCCTACACCTATTTGCCGAGCCTTGCACTGGCACGAATTGGCAAAACCACCCGCAATCGCCGGCACAGTCTGACACAGCTGACGATGATCTACGACCCGGATGGTACGGGGCGGAACGTCATACAGCCTCAGCTGTACAGCTATCGCTCTCTCCTGCTTTTCAAGCTGCTGAAGGAATCGCCTCTCCCTGTTCGTGAGTCCATCCCGCTTCTGCGAACCATTCAGGAGTACTTTGTCATTGTCGGGATTTTTCATCCTGATCGGCCATCGAACGACCAGTGCCTCTTTCTCTCGGAAGACGGCACTGTCACTCTCCGCTCCGGCAAACAAATGAATGAAGCGAGAAATACCCATGAAAAGCGCATCGGCAGGCTTCTTCGCAAGGTTGGCTGCGTTCCGCTCAAGAGAATCGATCCCGGTCCGGGTGCCAGCATTCACTACGCCGGAACGCTGCCGATGCATCAACAGCCTTCTCTCACCGGACCTTTGACATGTGATATCAAAGGCCGTCTTCGTGGTGCCAGGCGCATTGTCATCGCCGATGGCTCCACCTTCCCAACCCTGCCTGCAAAGGGTCTGACTTTTACGCTGATGGCAAACGCAAACCGAATCGGCACAGCGCTCGTTCGTGAGTTGAAATCGTGAAGACCATTGTGATTACGGGCGCGAGCGGCTTTATTGGCATGGCACTTTGCCGCGTGTTTCATGAGGCGGGATGGCGGGTTTTCGGTGGTGTCCGGGAGCCTGAAAGGCACCACACGAAATTCTTTCATCCCTTCCGGTGCGACTTGCCGGACTCCGTGTCGCAATCTCCGTTTCAAGATGCCGACGTATGCATTCATGCAGCCTGGACAATGATCTGGCGTACTCGCAGAGACGCACTTCGAACAAACATCAAGGGAACAGCTCACGTATTACGTCTTTGCCGCAAACACGGCTGTCGTTTCGTTTTTCTGTCGTCCTGCTCCGCGCACAACCAGGCGGAGAGTCTGTATGGCCGGACGAAACTCGCGGTGGAGCAAAGGCTGGATCCGGCGCGCGACCTCATCGTTCGTCCGGGATTTGTGATTGGTAACGGCAGCGTCTTTTCCCGAATGCGCGATGCACTCGTGGGTTCCCGGATCGTTCCGCTTTTCGACGGAGGACACGGCCCTCTCCAGACCATCCATATCGACGATCTTTGCCACTTCGTTCGGGCTGCGGTCCAAAAGAAGATAACGGGACGGCTCGTTGCCGCAGAGGCGGAAGGAACCTGTCTCCGAACTTTCCTCCGCGAACTGGCACATGCCAGCGGCCGACGTCCGTTGTTCATCCCTGTTCCCTCTGCGATCACACTTCCCTTCGTTCAACTGGCGGAGTTTGCTCGCCTTCCTCTCCCCCTTTCCTCGGAGAACCTCAAGGGGTTGCGTGGTCTGGTTTATCAACCGTCCCGCTCCGATATTCGCCGCGTTGGTATAAGAATCCGCTCATGGCGGGAATCCCTCTCCACCATGCCGTGAATCGGTTGACGGTACGGCCTCCTTCTGTCAGTCTGCGGGCGTGAAGTTTCACTTCCTTGAAGGGAGTCCGCCATGCTGACCCGAGATTCCATCAACCTGGTTGAAGCCATTGTCGGAGCGGAAATGACCGCCGAACATCAGGAAGCCGCCCGCACAAAACCACGTCCCGGTCCGACCGTCACCATTGCCCGCGACTGCGGCGCCGGAGGCGATGCCATTGCAGCCAGGCTGGCAGAGCGGCTCGCCGTTCGATGCGTTAACCGCGAACTGATCGATGCCATTGCAAAGGACGCCAAAGTCGATCGCCATCTGATGGAGCGTCTCGATGAGCACATCAGCACAGTCCTGCAGGACTGGTCCTACAGCGTCATTTGGGGAAAAGATGCCACGCGAAAAGACTATCTGCGACACCTCAAGAACGTGGTCATCGGAATATCGTTACAAGGTGGTGTCATTGTCGGGCGAGGCGCGAACTACATCCTTCACCGGACAAACACATTCCGGGTGCGAATTGCCGGGTCCGCGGCGCGCTGCGCGGAGCGCGTGGCCCGCGAACGTGAAATCGAACTTGAGGACGCGGAAGAGGCCGTCACCACACTCAATGAAGAACGAGCAAAGTTCATTCGGCAGACGTTCGGCCGCGACTGGAACGATCCAGCGTGGTACGACATGATGTTGAATACCGATCGGCTCAACCAGGAACAGTGCGTCCGGTTAATCCTCAGAGCGCTGGCGGAAGCCGGTATCGAAGTGCCGGAGGATGCCATCACGGCCGCGAGCTAAGGCCAGGCATTCCCGCTCTTCGCCATTCACGGACACTTTCGATACAGGAAGGCGTCACGCGCCATTCCATACTGGACGATTCAGAGTCCGCGAATTCGTGGAACTCATTCGGGTCAACATCGCGCCAGGCATCGATTTCACCCTCAGCCGGAATCGGATCGCGGTCGATGCAGGCATAAAATACATGAACGTGTTCCCACCCGTTCCAGCCGCTCGGTGCATGCACCCCGGCCAGCACCGGCTCGGCATTCGAAATACCCATTTCCTCGCCGATCTCCCGTCTTGCGGCTTCGACATAGGTTTCACCCACTCCCACATGACCCCCCACCGAAATATCCCACCATCCCGGGTAACGGTCTTTGTTCATGCTTCGTTTTTGAAGAACGATCCTGTCATTCCGCGTAATGAGCACTACGTGAACAGCTCTGTGAATCATTCCTTTTTCGTGAATCTCGCGCCGGGTGGCCGTACCAATAACACGATCGTCAAAATCGCAGACCGGCAGGATCTCGCCATCGGTTTCCGGGGACTCGTGATAGGGTTCATCCATGATGGATCGATTATTGTGGAATGCCGGACGGGATGGCAAGGCTCGGGCTGTTGTACGTTGCCGGACGGCGCCCCCGTGAGACACCATAACAGCATTGCTTCGTGCAAAGGGGACGGTGGAGCCACTCCCGGATCATGCTTGTGAGCGATCAGGAACACTCTCAGACTTTCGGCCCATTGCGCGCCCCCGCTCTTGGCAGAGGCGAGTCGCAGGATGCGTGGAACAACCCTCTCCTTTGGCGCTTTGGCCGATATCGAACGTATGGGCGACTGCGAATATCCCGCTCCGTTCTTGAACATGCAGTCTTCGGCTTGTTGTTGTCCGGTCTGATTATCGCCCTCTGCCAGGGTATTCCCAAAGCTTTTTCTCTCCAGGATTTCGACCTCATCGCCAGCGTTGCCGTCGGCCTGCATGTGTTGTGGACAAGTCATCGCATGGGGAAGCGAATGGCATTTCTCAAAAGAGACTCATTCCTTGACGAATTGCTTCTGACGGAAATGACCCCCCGGGAAATCACCGGAGCCATTGCCCAATCAGTTTCCCGTCCGATCCTCGCCAGCCTTTCCGGAGTCCTTCTCCCCTTGTATCTGATATGCGCGTCAAAAGCGATCGCCGGGTCCCAGGGCCAGAGGTTCTATGCTGTTTTGTGGGGATTGCTCGCCCCTTTTCTCGTCCTCATGATCTTCTCCATACCATGGCTCTGCATTCGCAAGACCCTGCTACCCGCCGGAAAGTGCTGGTCTGCGGGAGCAATCATCATACTGTGGCTCGTGGCGCTGCCCGCCAGTGCCGTGATTGGCAACCCCCTTGCGCCGGGAATTGTCGCCGGTGTCCTGCTGGTCGTAACGATCGGTTTTGCCCTGCACGTCGGTCCCGGAGTCCCTGCACTCCTCGCGAACCGTGAAACCTGAGAAATCGCTAGTCCCGCGAAGCTGAGCCTCCCTGACGTTTCCGGCGAGCCACCTCACGCGCATACTCCTGCATGTCGGCGTGCTTGTCGTGAGAGTCCACAATCTCCTCACCAATGATGTACTCCAGCACGTCTTCCAGCGTGATGACTCCCTCCATTCCACCAAACTCGTTCGTCACAATCAGGAGATGCTGGCGCGTTTCGATGAAGCGCCGGAGAACATCGTTGCAACGAATTGTCTCCGGAACAAACACCGGTGCGGACATCAAGTCTCTCAGCTTCTGACCTTCCAGCTCTTCCGGTTTTTTTCCCGCAAGGCGGTCAAAGACATCACGGCGATGAATAATCCCTTCCACATGATCGGGGTTGTTGTTCTGCACCACCGGCAGACGACTGTGAACCCAATGCTCGCTATGGACCGTAACATCCGGAAGAGCAAGATCTGCCGGAAGCATGTAGACAACGGTCCGGGGCGTCATCAACTCCCGCGCCGTCACATCGTTCAGTCTCAGTGCGTTGATTGCCCAACGAGCCTCCTCCGGCAACAGTGTTCCGGCCCGCACACCCATTTCCGTCATCGCCAGAATCTCGTTCTCGCTGGGCGCGTGATGGTTCTCTCCCGGGTCCTTGCGAATCATGCGCGTAATAAACTGACCCGTTTTCACAAAGGGTTTGGAAACACGGATAATCCCCAACAACGGCAGAGAGAGGAGAGGGGCCAGACGGTCCGCGTATGTTACACCAAGTGTTTTGGGAATGATCTCCGACACATAAAGAACCAGCAGAACAAAGAAGATGCTGTAGATCGTTGTCGCCAGACCGGGATTCTCCGTGAACGTCATTCCGACAAGAGCCCCGGCAAATGCGGCCCCGGCACTGTTGGCGATCGTGTTCAGAGTCAGAATGGCCGCGATGGGTTCCTCGACGTTGGCGCGCAACCTGGAAAGCCGCTCCCCTCCCTTAACGCCCGCCAGCCGCAGTTCCTCGATCTTGGCGGGAGAAATCGTATAAAGGGCCGCCTCCATCAGGGAGCACAGGAAGCTGGTACCCGCCGAAAACAAAGTGATCAGAACAATGGCCATCAACATCGGCTAATACAGTCTGAACAGTGCGGAAGCCATTTCGGGAGCAAGTGTCCGAAAGACCAGTTCCAGCGGTGCCGAGAATAAACCTGGCCGGATGAACTGAACAACAATAATCAGGATAAAGATCCCCAGACGCTGGTACAAATCCCATCCACCGTACAAGTGACCACGCCCACGGATAAAGAAATGATAGAAAACGTGAGAACCGTCCAGAGGAGGAATCGGCATCAGGTTGAAAAGACAAAGAGCCATGTTGATCGCAACGAAGAAGAAAGCAAAGGAGGCGAAACTCCGAAGGAGTTGCTCGCTGAGCGTCCACCACCCCTGCGATTGGCCATAGAGACCAAGATTGAACGCGAAACTCATCAAAAGAGTTCCAAAGATCACCAGCAGCAGATTTGAGAACGGTCCCGCCAGGGCCACCACAACATTCCACGTCGAATCGCGAAAGCGGGCCTGGTTGACCGGAACGGGTTTCGCCCATCCGAAAAGGGCAATCCCTGGAGAGAAGAACAACGGCAGGAGCGGAATGATCACCGTTCCGAAGAGGTCCATGTGGACAACCGGATTGAGTGAGAGACGATTCTGGTACGTTGCCGTGAGGTCTCCGCCCCAGTTGGCCGTCAAGGCATGCGCGATCTCGTGGATTGTCAGCGAGAAAAGAAAAATCGGGTAGAACTGAATGATACGGAGAAGTAGCTCGGATTCCATCGCAAGGGGGCGTGTGCGCCTCGGTTCAAGGCTGACGGTCTCGGGAAGATCCGGTCAACGGAGGTTTCGTCCTCAGGGGGCCTTTTCCCTTGGACCCTGGCAGGGCTTTTGTATGCTCCACATGTGGACCTTTCACAGGAGGCATACTGACAATGGCCGAAGAGACCCCCAAAAACACCAAAGAAGCTCCTGAAGTCGAGCCTGTTGAGACTTACTATGACGAGGAGCCGGAGAGCGGGTCGTCTTCTCGTCTCCGGGTCGTCGAGGCAGCCTGTGAAATGGGCGAACAGGCCCGGGATGCCGTTCTTGAACGGGTTCCCGTCGAAGTGACAGAGCATCTCGCCGCCAGCAAGAATGAACTCCTCAAGGCGGGCATCGCTTTGGCCGAGGCCAGCATCCGCAAGACCGATGACGTCGTGGGACACGCTCGCGAGCTGCACGAGAAAAAGACCGGCTGAGTTCTATTCTGTCAGCTTGTTGACCTTCACCATGGCGGGGCGAAGCACTTTTCCCCGCAGCGACCAGCCGGGGCGCATGACCTGAAGGATTTCGCCGTCACCTTTGGAGGAATCCTTCTCGGTGGCGACAGCTTCATGCTGAGCGGGATCGAAAGGCTGCCCCACAGGATTGATCTCCTCCAGACCGGAACGTGCCAGCACCCCCACCAGCTCACGGTGGATCATTTCGATTCCCTGGCGGACGGCGGAAACCTCCGAGGCGGAATCCAGCGACTGAAGCGCCAGAACAAAGTGATCCATGGGCTGTAGCAGCTCGCCCATGAGATCCTCCGTTGCCAGCTTCCGAATATCGTCCTTCTCCTTCTGATGACGGCGGCGCTGATTCTCCAGATCCGCCAGCGCCCTCAGCGACTTCTCACTGGCCGTACGCATCTCTTCTTCCGCGTTCCGAAGGCGGGCATGGAGTTGTTCGACGGCCTCGCCGGAGTCTCCTCCGGAGCCGTCCGGCTCCGCCGTGACAATACTATAAGCCTGACGCCGCAGACGATACTTCTTCCGGCGCTTGAGTCCCAGAGCCATGGGAGGCGTGGGAGTTTTCAATGAAGGGGTTTGCGGGGACACGGGATCTCCGGATAGAGGTGGTTTCGGTGTGTACCGGGAGCGGCCGCCAGGAGACCGGAATCGGTCAGGCGGACGGCTGCGCAGATGTCACAATTCGATCCCCGGACCGCAAGCCGGATGTCACAATGACGCGGCCGTTGTCCCGCCGGCCGGTCTCGATGGCCTGCTCTCTCACATCGCCGGAGGACCCGTCCAGAACCTGAACGTATGCCTTCCCGTCCCGGATGATGATGGCATCGACCGGCACTGTCAGGGCGTTCTCCTCACGAACCAGAACAAAACGCACGTTTGCGGTAATACCCGGCTTCAGCCTGGTCGTGTCCCCTTCGGCATCCACCGTCACCTCGAAAACCTTCTGCCCCGAGAAAGAATCTGACTGCATGAGCGACCCCGCCGGACTCGCCTCCCGCTCAATGGCAACCTTGCCGATTCGGGAAATTGTTCCGCTCAGTCTGAGCCCTTCGTATGCGTCAAAAACAAGATCAACCGGACCGCCTTCCTGAATACGGGTCAGGTAAGACTCGGGAACCTGTGTTTTGACAACAAGCTCGCTCATGTCCGGAAGGCTTCCCAACTCCTGCCCTTCCCGAACGTCATCACCGGGACGAGGTTCCACCATCTTCTGCTCGCGCCAGCTCCATCGCCGAGAGCGTACAAACAAACCATTAACGGGTGCGAACGCCTTCGATTCGTCCAGCTTCCGCTTCGCCTCGGCAATATCCCTCTGGCCCTTCTCTGCCTCGAGAAGACTGCGCTCGATACGCGCAACATTTTCCGATTCATCTGTTTTTGCAGTGGTTCTCATGCCCAGCTGATCCAGATTGGTGCTGACGGTATTCAAGCGGCTGTTCTCCACATTGTAACGCGCGTCCCGAAGATCGTCTTCCGGCACAACGGAGCGTTGTAACAGCACTTCGGTTTCCGCCAGCTTGATATTCACATCCTGAAGCCGCACCCGGTTGTATGCGAGCTGTGCCTCCGCCAGATCAAGGTCGAGCGTATTGGAACGAAGAGCAATCCGCAACGATTCCACGTTTGCCTCCAGCTCCGCCTTCACGGTCTTGAGCTGGTTCACCTCATCGCGTATGTCGGTAATGACGTCTTCGTTTTCCAGCTGATAGATGAGGTCACCCTCATCGACCATCGTGCCCGACTCCACCAGTGAGATCAGCTTCGCCCGCCGTGGAGCCTTGAAGGAAACCGTCCGCGTGGCTTCAATGACGCCGACTTCCTCAAGCACCGATTCGAAAGGGCCTGATTTAACGACGCTCGTCTTGAGAGAATCGGTATCCTCCCGGGAACAGGCGGCTGTAAAAGCGAAAGCCGCCAGAAGGGTACAGGCGAGAAGCCCGATCCTCTGGCGGCAAAGTTTCCCGTCCGTCGGCTGAGAGGCGAAAAGCATGGTCACACCGTCACTTTCAGCCTGATGACCGGGCAAACGTCATGCCGAAGCCTTGCCAGCCTCATTGATGGCAATCCGTCGGCGCAGTGCCTCCTGTCGTGCCCGGTTCTTGTTCTTGTACTTCATCTCAGGATCCCGCGTGACGTCCGTATTGTCCTCGTGACGGCGATAGAAATAGAGCACCTCGTGAACGCGGTCCACATCGTACTTCTCCCCCGTTTTGACCACCATGTCGTAGTCTTCTCCGAAGTTGCCGTAGTGCTCTTCGTCATAGAGACCCATCTCTTCCAGCACACCCTTCGGGAAGACGCGAAGAGCCCCCGCGCCGTCACGGCGAAGAATCTGATTTCGGGTATAACCGGAGTGGGTGATGGGATCCACATCCTCAATGACATTCGCCTCCTCATCCATCAGGCGATAGTAGCTGATGGCAAGACCGCACTTCGGGTGGCTCTCCAGATGGCCCACCATGCGTTCCAGCGTTGTGGGAGCGTACTGATCGTCGCTGTCGAGCTGGCAGATGTACTTCCCTTTGGCCGCGCGAATACCCTCGTTCAGGGCGGCGGCAATACTGCCGCCCGTACCGTGAAGCAGTCGAACACGGCTGTCCTCTTCCGCGATCTTCTTCACGACGTCGATCGTGCCGTCCGTCGAACCGTTGTCGATGATGACGACTTCAAAGTCATTGAAGGTTCCTTCGCGAACCTTGTCGACAGCGTTACCGATATACTTCACGCGGTTGAGAACAGGAATCACGACCGTCGCGAGACAGGCCGGCTTCTCCTTTGGCAGCGGAACCTCCGTTGTCGGATGATCGATCCATGCCCCAATCGCCTTCAGACCCTTTTCAAACACCGATGTGACTTCCTTTTCCACATCCTCGGGATAGAACACATAGGAAAAACCGCCCAGCTTGCCGCGGCCCGGAGAGTGCAGCTTGCCCGGCGCCCCGTCTTTCACGTCCGGGAGGATCACCTTGTAGCGAGCGTCCGGGACGCGGAGAATCAAACCTTCCTGCATAAGACGCAGGTGCATGTCATATTCCCATGCGTGCTTCAGCGACTCGTCAAAGCCACTCAGAACATTGATCGCTCTGGCGCGGTAGATCATGACCTCGCCGAAATCAAAGCGCTCGTGAGGACAACCCTCGTGATCGTGCAGCTTGACGTATTCCTCCGCCGCACCCTTCTGCTCGCTGTGATCGCAGTAAAAGAGGAGCCCTTCGCGCTTCGAATCGACAAACTCGCGGACGCCGTCCTCGAAGTCAGCATTCAGGCGCACGTCCGGACCCACAGAGACGACCACTCCATCATCGCCAGCCTCTTTGGCGGCCAGGTTCCATTGCGCCGGCGGTGCCTTCACATCCGTCGGAATCAACGTTGTCCGCTCCCGCAGCGATTGAGGAATAACGGCATGATCCGTCACGCCGGACACGACAAGATGGCTGTTCGCCGAAATGCGTGTGGCAAGATGCTGAAACAGTTCCTTGCGAGACTGAGGGTCCACCTCCTCCAGAAGCGCGAGGTAATAGAAAGGCGTACTCACGGACGGCTCGGTCATGGAAAGTCCTCCGAAATCAGACTGGGATACCTCCGCGTCATCGGCCTCTTCGGGCATCTCCGGTTCCGCTTCTTCCGTCTCCATGCCAGCCTCCGGACCAGTTGTTGGAGTGGTCTCTGGCGGCGCTTCCGACGCGGGGGCGGGACGGTCCGGCTCCGCGTCCGGCGGGGCAACTC
>JANQSL010000249.1 GCA_028284075.1 Candidatus Sumerlaeia bacterium
CGGGCCATTGGAAACTCCCGGTCCGCCTGCGGCGCAGCCCTGGCGCGACGCATGCTCCGGGGTAGTGCGGGGAGCTATGGGACCCGCGTCCGGCGCGGGGCAAGGATTGACTCGGGCGGTTTCCTGCCGGTCTGCCCGGCTCACGGCCGTGCCCTCTCTGCCGCACCACCCCGGAGCATGCGTCGCGCCAGGGCTGCGCCGCAGGCGGACCGGGAGTTTCCAATGGCCCGTCTTGTGCATCCGTTCACACTGTTGGCCGCCAAGGAGCTCTTCTTCATGTCTATCCGCTATCGCGTCGCAACCGACGACCTCTCCCGTGTGTCTGCTGACGCGCTCGTTGTTCTTCACGCCGCCGAGGGGATGCTGGGTCGGTCCGGCAATAAAGCCGTTCAGAAGCATATCGATGAATTTGCAAAGGCTGTTTCCAGCGGGACCACGCGGGCCGAGTGGTTTTGTACGCTGGAGAAGGCCGCAGCGAGCCGCACATCGCATATGCTGTTGGAATCGGCGACTTTTGGGTCGTGGATGCCGGGTGACGAGAGCCTGAAGACGGCTGCGGCTCGAGCCGTGGAGAACTGCCGCCGCTACAGCCTTGCGCGGATCGCGTTCGTCTGTACGGAAGGAGAGAACGTGGAGGCGAGTGTCCTGGCAATGTACGAAGGGGCCGTGCTGGGCGATTTCAACGACACGCGTTTCAAATCGAAGCCGGGAAAGCGTCCGCCTTTGGAGCTGGCCTTCGTCGTACCGAAGGCCGGCGCCACAGCTGTCAGGAAAGCGCTCGCCGCCCGGGAGCCGGTGCTCGAGGGCGTTAATCTCGCGCGGGAACTTGTGAATGCGCCAAACAACGTCCTGACTCCCTCCGAATTCGCCAAAAAGGCACGCCGGGTAGCGAAAGCGACCGGGCTTCAGTGTGAAGTACTTTCGGCTTCGACTCTTGAGAAGCGCGGATACGGTCTGATCAGCGCAGTCGGCCGCGGGAGCAGTGAGCCTCCCTGCCTCATTGTGCTGCGTCACAAGCCGGCTCGAACGAAGAAGGGGTCGCCGCACGTTGCACTTGTTGGCAAAGGCGTGTGTTTCGACACCGGTGGTATCAGCATCAAGCCCGCAAGCGGCATGCACACCATGAACGGTGACATGGGCGGAGGTGCTGCCGTGATGGGTGCCATGCAGGCCATCGCCAGTCTGAAACTCCCAATGCATGTGACCGGTATTATTCCCGCCGTGATCAACGCTGTGGACGGGGCGTCGTATCTTCCCGGCGCCATTATCCGGTCAAAAAGTGGCAAAACCGTCTTCATCGACAATACGGATGCGGAGGGACGGCTGATTCTGGCGGACGCGCTGACTCACGCGGGCATCGAGAAGGCAAAGATGATCATCGACTTCGCGACACTGACCGGCGCCGCGCAGGTCGCGCTCGGGCCGCAAATGGGTGCGCTCTTTACGGATGACAATGAAATGCGCGATGCCCTTCTTGCTGCCGGTGAACGCACCGGTGACAACACGTGGCAACTGCCGCTCTGGCGCGAGTACGATTCGAGCCTGGACCATGCGCTTGCCGACGTGTGCAACACGTCCAGTATCTTCCGCGCCGGTGGAGCCATTCATGCGGCAAATTTTTTGCAGCGCTTCGTTCCCGAAGGCACACGGTGGGCGCATTTCGACATGTCCGCCGCGGCCCGGGCAAAATCCAAAACGCGTTATTTCAACACCGGTGGGACGGGTTGGGGGGTGAGACTTGTCGTGGATGCGCTCCGGCGAATGAGCTGATCCGACGGATCAACTCATGACGGGCATCAATTCCGCTAGCCCGCCGATCCATGGATCCACTGACTCAAGGACTTCTCGGAGCCGTTGCATCACAAGCCGCCTTCACGAAACAGCTCGGCCGCTGGGCGGGACTCATTGGCTTTGTGGCGGGATTTGCGCCGGACCTTGACGTGATCTACGTGAACCCCGCTGATCCGGTGCACGGGTTTATCTATCACAGGCACATCACTCACGCCTTTGCCGCCATCCCCCTTGGTGGTGCTCTTGTTGCGCTCGCGTTCGTGTTCATCCCGCGGTTGAGGGAGCGCCGCTGGTGGGTTGTCGCCGCGGCGACTCTGGGCTGGGCGACTCACGGGCTTCTCGATACATGCACGAGTTACGGCACACAGATGCTGTTGCCCTTTTCCAGCAAGCGTCTCGCCTGGGACATTTTACCTATCGTTGATTTGTTCTTCACGCCGGTTTTGCTGGTTGGTTGTGCTTCTGCTTTGTGGAGGCGAGGGCCGCTGCCCGCACGAATCGTGCTTGGCATTGCCGGGCTCTACATTCTCTGCGGAGTTTGGATGCAGGCACGGGCTTCAAGTGCGCAGCGGGCCATCGCCGAACTGCGCGGGCATTCGATCGAACACGGCCGCGTTATGCCGGCTCCCGGAACTCTCGTCCTGTGGCGGAGCATCTACATTGAGGACGGTGTCATGTATGCGGACGGATTGCGTACTCCCTGGCTCGGAACGACTCTTGTGAAAGCAGGCCATTCGCTTCCCGTTGCAACCCTTCAAAAGAGAGCAGAGCGAGAGAAGCGAGTGTTCAAGGTCTTTGCATGGTTCAGCGACGGTTTTGTAGGCGAGTTGCCCGGGGAGTCACCGCCGGTGGTGGCGGACATGCGATACTCGACATCTTCTCATACTTTTTCGCCATTGTGGGGCATTCGTTATGGCGAGGACGGGCCTGAAAACTGGTCGACGGAGGAACGCGGAGAATATGCGGACCGCCTTCTAAGCCTGCTGATCAAGGGGGATCGCAGCTGGCGTCCGTTGAGAGAGTTCAAGGACACGGGGTTTGCCAAGGAGGAGGCGCAAACTGTTGAGCACGACGAGGACAGTGCCCCCCTCGTGACCGAAGACACCAAAGACCAGGGGGAGTGAACCCGCCAGGGCAAAGCCGACGAGAACCGCAGCGGCTCCGATGGCGATCGTCATGTTCTGACGGATAACACGACGTGTGTTTCGAGCGAGTTGCATCGCTCCGAGCAGGTCGTCGAGCCGATCTCGTGCAAGAACGAGATCGGCCTGCTCAAGGGCCGCCGCTGTTCCCCGTGTTCCCATGGCCACGCTGCAATCGGCGGCTGCCATGGCGGGCACGTCATTGATGCCGTCACCCACCATCATGACGCCGTTTTCAAGGGTGCGTGCCTCCACAACGAACCGATACTTCTCCTCCGGGCTCAGGTTGCCGATGGCCTTGTCCACGGAAAGCTCATTCGCAACCCGTTCGACGGCGTTGCTGCGATCACCCGATAGAATCAACGTATTCAAGCCCTGTTTGTGCAAAGATTCAATGACCCGACGGGCATGGGGTCGCAGCGTTTCGCTCAACATGAACCGAATTGCGGTTTTCCCATCAACGCTGAGCGCGACGACAGCGCCAGGTGGTTGATCCGTTGAAGGCGATGGATCGCGCCCGAGCATAACCTTGTGACCATTCCAGGCGGATACAACGCCTTGCGACGGAATCTCGTGCACGCTTTCGACGTTGGCAACACTGTCGACGCGTGTCTTGAGCCAGGATGCTACCGCGCGAGATGCGGGATGACTCGATGCGTTTGCCAGTGTCAGTGCGAGACCGGGCAGGTCGGAATCGTCCGCGCGGTCTCCGTTGATTCTCACAACAGAAGGAACACCCGTGCTCAGTGTTCCCGTTTTGTCAAAGATCACGGTTCGAATGCATGCCGCGCTCGAAAGCCCGCGGCCACCATTGAAGAGCACTCCGTTTCGTGCGCCGGAGGACACCGCGGCGAGAACCGCACTTGGAATCGAAAGAACAAGTGCGCAGGGCGATCCCGCCACCAACAGCGCCATTGCACGATAGATGGATTCGCTTATGGCGAGGTCGAGAACAAGCCACCAGACCAGAAACCCTCCTGTTGCCACCGCCAGGATTGCCCATGTAAACCATTTGCCAACGCGCTCACTGAGTATTTGTGCGTCGGACTTGCGATCCGGTGCGGATTCGACGAGTTGCATGATCTTCTGATAAGCGCTGTCGTGCGCCGCTCTCAAAACCTCGACAGTCACAACCCCGGATCCATTGACGGCGCCGGATGGAACATCAACGCCCACGGTTAACTCGAGTGGATCGGATTCACCGTTGATGGCGGAGACGTTTGCCGTGCCGGTTCCCTCAACCACACGACAATCGACTGGAAAGGTCTCGTGCGTGCGAACCATCAATCGTTGATGAGGAACAATTTCATGAATTGCAATCGATCGCGCCTCCTCGTCATCCACAAGTATTGCCTCTGCCGGAAAATCACGCATGAGTTCACGGACGGCGTTCTCCGTGCGATTATGAGCCCAGGATTCCATTGCCCGGCTCAGGCCGAAAAGCACCAGGAGCGCCGCACCCTCTTCGGGATGACCGAGACCTGCCGCTCCACCGGCGACCAGAAGCATCAGAAAGTCTATATTCAGACTGAAGCGACGAAGCTGTTCGGTCGCCTCTCTCAGCGGATACCAGAGACCGGCGGCGAAGCTGGCAGCGAAGAGGGTGTTTGAAACCGACTCGTCTGTTCCGCGCACTGCAACGGCACCGCCCAGAGCAATCAGACAAACGGCCGTATTACGAAGTTCATGTTTCCATTGCCGGGTGACGGAGACAGCCATGTTTCACGTCCAGTCCGTCGAAACCATGACTGGTTACAATCAACACGACAAGCTCTTAATTACATCGGAGTGGGAAGGCAAAAATTGCCGCACGAATGGGGTCGTTGACGCCTCAAAACGCGCAATGGCTACTCGTCTTCCCTGGGAATTTGACGATCATGAGGATCGTGCTCCGGTTCGCCCGCCTGGCGTTCAAGTTCAGTTCGCATCTCCAGGGTTGTAATATGCTCAAGCCGTTCCGCCGTGCTGTGAACATGATCGGGGCGCAGACCCATTTTTTCCACCATCCAGCCTTCCCACAAACGGTGTGAGCGGATGAGTTTTCGCGCTGACTTCTCACCACGCGGAGTCAGAACAAACCCGCCATCCCGACAATCAATCCGGCCGCCCACGCGGAGTTGCCAGAGTGCGGTGCCAAAAACCGGACCGCCCGGCAGCGTTTCGCGCAGTTGTGCACGAGAGACCGGTCGAGAGGCGGTACTCCCGGTTTCCGTTATTCGGTACAGAGTTCCGAGAACATCATCCCGCATGATTCGGAGCGACAAAGAAAAGCTGCTGATCCATCGGCTGATCAGGCCGTGACGCGGTGAGAACATCCAGGCGGTCAGGAACAGAAAACCCGTGGCCACCGCGATCATGCCGGAGGTGGAGGTTTCCATCCTTTCGAAACCGAACCAGGAAGGCCCTTCCACCGCCCACCAGTGACCAAGAAATGAGCTCGACCCGGCTATGACAAGCGACAACCCCACCATGCGGCCAAGGCGGTCCGTGAGCAGGTACGCCGCGGCGGGCGGGACAATCAGCATCGCGATCACGAGAATGCTGCCGACGGCATGAAACGCCGTTACGGTGGTCGCTGCCACCAGCGCCATCAAAGCATAATGCATCATGTCGGCGCTGAACCCCTGCGAAGTTGCAAGGTCGGGATCGAACGCGCTGATCTTGAGTTCCTTCCAGAGCAAGCCGACGAACAGCAGATTGACCAGTAACATTCCGCCATTATACAAAACCGCACGGGGAATTTCGAGATTTCCCTCTCCCGCGGTTACGACGTCCAGCGGTACAAGCTCAATCGCACCGTATAGAACACAGGACGGATCGAGATCCACGTGATCCGCCGCGACGCGTATCAGAATTAATCCAACCGCGAACAGCGACGTGAAAACGACACCCATGGAAGCCCCTTCATCGAGTCCTCCGAAGCGACGAATCATCTGCGTCAGAAGCGCCGTCAGGATACCAATGACGATCGCTCCGAGAAACATGGGCAGGCTGTCCAGGCTCTTCGTCATCAGGAACGCGATGACAATTCCAGGCAATACCGCATGGCTGATGGCATCACCCATCATGCTCATCCGCCGAAGGACGAGATACGTTCCGGGAAGAGCGCAGGACATCGCGGCCAGTGCGCCTGTCACCACAATCCACGTGTCGTATGTCTGCCACCAATCAAGCATCATAACTCTCTAATGCGGACTTTGCGGAACGTAAGCCGGCTCTTCCGATCCGTACAGCAACAACCCCTCAAGTTTCTCGATCATTGGCGCATCGAGAACGTGTTCGATCATGTCCGCATCGCGATCAACATGGCTGGGGGCAATGTCGGCATGAGTAATGAGGTACATTTCCCACAGCCGGTGATTGCGAATGACCCGCCGGGCATGAACAAGGCCGCGTTCGGTCAGAGACACGGATGTTTCCGTCTCGAACTGAACAAGGTCCTCGCGAGCCGCCCGGCGCAAACGGGCACGCAGGCGCCGAGCGGACCAGGAGCGTTTTCCGGCCAGCTCTGCTATTGGTACTGTTGAACGGGGATCATCGGAATTGAGCTCTTCGGCGACTTCGTAGATCGCCCGGAGCACATGCTGGCGGCCAACGCGGTGCGTCAGGCGAACATGCCGCAGCCACTGTGTCACGAGCCCGCGAGATGAACCAAAGATCATGCTCAGGCCGAAGAACGCGGCTGTGACCAGAACGATGATTGCTCCTGCAGGCAGAGAACCCATGAGAGCGCTCAGTGCCGAGCCGATAAAACCGCTGATCCCACCGATGGCCGCCGCGAGGATCAGCATGATGCGCAGGTTATATGTCCAGAATCGCGCCGCCGCCGGGGGAATGATGAGCATGGCAACAACAAGAATCAATCCGACAGCCTGCAGGCCGATCACGGTCACAACGACGACCAGTGACATCATCAAGAAGTCGAGAATGCCTGCAGGCCATCCCTGCACGTTCGCAAAATCGGTATCGAAACAAACGATGGTGAACTCCTTGAAGAGAACCACGCTGACCACCGCGGCACAGAAAGCGGTTATGGTGATCAGTTGTGCATCCCAGAGCAGCATGGAGGCGGTTTTTCCGTAAATAAACGACTGCAACCCGGCAGCATTACCTCCTTCGACACGTCCGGCGATGGTCATCAGACAAACACCCGCTCCAAAAAAAACGCTGAGGACAATGCCAAGCGCCGCATCATCCTTCAGGCGCGAATAGCGGCTGATGGCAAGAACCGTTGCCATGCCAAGGGTTCCCGTCAGGGCGGCTCCCGCGAGCAGTCCCGGCAGGCTCTTGCCGTTTCCAGTGATGATTTGCAAGGCAATGAAGGCGATGCAGATACCCGGGAGGGTGGCGTGACTGATGGCGTCACTGAGAAGTGAACGTTTGCGGAGAAGCAGGAATGAACCCACAAGACCCGAAGCAATTCCCAGAAACGTTGTTCCCGCGACGACGACCCGCGTATTATAGTCGCGCAACGTCAGAACACGCCACAGCTCTTCAACGTTTGGCAGAGCGGTTCCACCGGGACCTGCCGCCGCGAACGCGGGAAACAGCAGAACAATGAAAAGAAAGGCAGCGCACAGGCGCGTCATGATTAAACCGGAGATGCTAAGGGTGCTTGTCGGTCGCGATGGCATGAGCCGCCTCGCTCAGGAGCGTAAGCCGTCCGCCGTAAGTTTTTTTCAGGTTCTCTTCCGTGAAGACGGCTTCCGTTGGACCCGTTGCAACCACTCGCATGTTCAACAGGACAACGTGGTCGAAGTATTGTTTGACCGTCTGCAGATCATGATGAACCACAACGACGGTACAGCCTTTTTCCCGCAGTTCATGCAACAGAGCCACGATGGCTTTTTCCGTGGCTGCATCCACTCCCGCAAAAGGCTCATCCATCAGATAGATCTTCGATTCCTGCGCCAGTGCCCGTGCCAGAAAAACACGCTGCTGCTGGCCGCCGGAAAGCTGACTGATCTGACGCGAGGCATAGTCTTTCATGCCAACTTTGTTCAAGGCTTCCAGAGCGGCGTCTCTGTGGACCCGACCGGGCGGCAGAAACCATCCCACTCGCCGGTAGCGGCCCATGAGAACGACATCCAGCGCGCTGACGGGAAAATCCCAGTCAACACTCTCCCGCTGTGGAACGTAGCCCACCAGGCGGCGTTGTTTGGCAAAGGGTCGACCATAAACCGTTACGCGTCCTGACGCCATGGGGACGAGGCCGATCGCCGCTTTCAGCAGCGTGCTTTTTCCCGCTCCGTTCGGCCCGACAATGCTGACCAGCTGTCCCTCGGGAAAGTCCAGATCCACATCCCAGAGCACGGGCCGCCGATGATAAGCCACCGTCATGTCGTGAATCGAGAGCGGTACTTCCGGAGGATGGTCGCTTCCATACTCCGGCCGGTGCCGCCGTGCATTGCTGAGTTTGTCTTCAGCGAGGACCATCTAGCGCTTGCCTGTCAGTTTTCCCTGCATGCCGTCCGCCGGTGCGTTTCCACCCAGTGCACGAGCAATTGTCGTGACGTTGTGATCGATCATTCCCACATAGGTTCCTTCATAAGTTCCCTTTGGGCCCATTGCATCTGAAAACAGGGAACCGCCGATTGTGACGTCATGCCCGCGAGACTTTGCACCTTCCTGAAGCGCGCGAACGTTTTTGTCGGACACACTGGTTTCCACGAAGACTGCGGGAATGCGGCGCTGAACGATCATCTCCACAAGACGGTTGATGTCCTGCAGCCCCGCCTCGGACTCAGTGGACAGCCCCTGGATGCCATGCACCTCAATGCCGTAAGCGCGACCCATGTAGCTGAAGGCATCGTGCGCCGTGATCATGACTCGCTGCTTTTCCGGAATCGATGCGAGTGTCCGCTTTGCATAACGGTCCAGCTCCTGGAGTGTTGTGACATGTGACTTTGCGTTTGTTGCGTAGAACTCCGCATTGGCGGGATCAAATTCGGCAAGACTGCGCGAAGCCGCCTCCGTTGCCTTGATCCAGCCTTGGACATCCATCCAGATGTGAGGATCGGGAATACCCGCCTCTTTTTCGAGCAGAAAGTTTTCCCGGATGAGTTCAGTCACGGCATAAACCGGTCGCTGGCGGGACACTTTGACAAGCATGTCGGACATTCGCCCCTCCAGGAGGAGGCCGGAATAGAAGACGACATCCGCCTTCAGCAGCGCGGCCGTATCCCCGCGGGACGGAGCGTAAGTGTGTGGATCAACTCCCGCACCCATGAGGGTCGTGATCTCCGCCTTGTCGCCGGCAACATTCGACACGATATCCGCAACCATTCCCACTGTTGCCGTGACCTTGTAGGGATAAGTTCCATCCCAGGCGGGGAGCGCCGATCCTGGAATCATCAACACGGCGAGGAGGACGAAAGCGGCGGGAAAAAGTCTGAGAGGTTTCATCAAGTGTATCAGGCACCTGGCTGGGCTCCGTGCCGCGAGTGTGCGGCCGGGCGGGTAATTTGTACCCATGGCTAAACTGTGGAGGTCAAGCTAAGAACTGGTGAGGGAGGGGGGATCGCTTGCGGAAAACCCCTTGTGAAGGGGTGATTACGGTGCGGGTAGCCGGTTACTCTGTCGCAAGGCTGGCTACCGTGTGACTTTGCCACTGCGAGGGAAACAACGGGGCAATGCCGTCGTTACCCGGCGCGTGTTATCCCGAAGAGCTTGCGTCGTGCACGTCGAAAAAAACGTTTCCATTCCGGAATGTGGCGGGATTTATGAGGGAGCCGTTGTGCCAGCCAGTGCCGCAGTTCATCAGACATGGGGATGGATTCCCATCGTCCGGAATCGAACATCCGATGATAATGGGCGACCACGGCATCGTCCAGAAGTGGAAGACGCTCGTTCGCCGGAAGTGTGTCTTCGCGATCAACGAAATAATGGTGTGATCCTGGCAGGAGGCGCACTTCCTCCGGCCGGCATTGCGCCATCATTGTTGCCGAGAAGCAGGATTGCTCCAAAAGGCGCCTCTGCCGGTCATTCATTTGAACCTTCTCGAAAAAACGCTCCGCCCATATCGTTTCGAGATTGTGGCGCCAGGATCGAAACAGACCGTGCTTTGGATCGGCGGAAATGACACCCGAATTAATATGGCATCGGACGCGAGTCTGGTCGTGTGTCGTTACCATGTTGAAGCGTCCCGGATCGTCGACCCCGCAGATGCGGTAGAGTTCCCTCCAGTACTCGTCCGGTTCATTATCCTCCCGACAGGCCACATCCTGGGCATAGTGTGCGGGACGAATTGCCAGTGATTCCCGTGATTTGAGGATAAAGTCGTTCAGCGGCTTTCCAACGAACACATCTGTGTCGAGATAGAGGAGCGTAACATCCGATTCCGCGAGTTGCTCCTCCATCCATGCCGCCGCGCAGGGTTTGTTCGCGAGAGCATAGTCTCGCATTTGGCCGTCGTTTACATACTGGGTGTGAAAGTCGACCTGGCAGCGGTTGAAAACGACCGGAGTCTCAGGCTGAAGGGGGATGGACGATTTTCTCGGCTGTATGGCATGGAGTGCCACGTTGTCGGCGGAGTTTCCGAAGTGACGGATGCTCTCGCAGAGAAAGCGGGCCTGCTCTTCAAGATAACCAGGTTCCACCAGGAAGAAAACAACAAGCGGCGTCGTGCCGGGCATGGAGCAGGACGGCTTTCAGGCCTCAGGAGGCCGGTCGTTTTGTTGCATCAGCCATGCTTTTCACGTAATCGCCAACGACGGTTTCCAGGTCGCCTCCGCTGGCAATCGTGTTGTCGACAAGACTGATCAGAGCACTGCCAACAACAACGGCTTCGCAGTGTGGAGCAACTGCGGCCACATGTTCCGGCTTCGAAATCCCAAATCCCAGAGCCCTCGGAAGATCGGTTCTTGCTCGTATCTTTTCAAGATAGGGAAAGACATTCTCCGAAATGGCCGCTCTCGCCCCCGTTATGCCCTTGAGAGCAAAACAATAAACGAAACCACTGCTGGCGTCGGCGATTCGTGCGATACGCTCATCCGGGCTCGTCGGCGCGATAAAGGAGACCAGATGAAGTCCGTGTCCGGCGCAAAGTTCACGAAACTCAGAAGCTTCTTCGACGGGAAAGTCAGGAATCAGGAAACCGTCCGCGCCCGCATCCCGGGCGGACTCAACACATGTGGTCAATCCCTGGTGCAGGAAGGGGTTGAGCGCGCCGAACAATACGATTGGCATCGAGGATGTCCGGCGAAAGTCCCTCAGGACGGAAAAAGTGTTCTTCACGGTTATGCCATTCTCGAGTGCAACCGTTGAAGATTTCTGAATCGTTGGTCCATCCGCGATGGGATCGGAAAACGGTACGCCCAGCTCTATCAGGTCACACCCCGCTTCTTCCAGAATCGGCAGCAGTCTGCGCGTTGTGGCCTCATCGGGAAAGCCGGACGTGAGATAGAGAATCAGTGCCGCCCGCCTCTCCTCGCGACACCGGGCGAACATCTCGTCAATGCGGTTTATGGAAACAGTGGAAGACATTGTTTAAAGTGCGGCTTCGCCGCGCTCTCCGGTGCGAATTCGAATCACATCGTCCAGACCGAAGACAAAAATCTTTCCGTCTCCAATGGAACCTGTGCGGGCCGTGTCTGTCAGAACCTCGATAACGCGGTCTGCCTGATCGTCTTCGACTGCCAGTTCAACTCGCAGTTTTGGAACAAAGTCGACCTGATACTCTGAGCCCCGATAGAGTTCCGTATGACCCTTCTGGCGGCCGTATCCCTTGACCTCGGACACTGTCAGGCCTCCGAAGCCCGCTTCCTGAAGAGCTTCTTTGACTTCCGGCAGCTTGAAGGGTTTGATGATTGCGACAACGTGTTTCATGAGTTATGCATATGGGTGATGAAAAACCCGCGCACAGGGCGCGGGGTCGGGACAAGAGATGAACAACGCAAAAGAAAACTCTTACTTCTGACCGATGCCGAACGGATCCGCCCCGGTACCCCCGCCCCCGAAAGGATCAGCGCCGCCCCCGAACTGGCCGCCGCCACCAAAGGGATCTCCACCGCCGGC
>JANQSL010000259.1 GCA_028284075.1 Candidatus Sumerlaeia bacterium
CGATCTGAGTCCAGGTGGAGCCCGGGTTCACGGACTTGTAGACGCCGTTTTGCTCCATCGGCACGTAGAGAACGTTCGGGTTGTTGGGATCGCCAACAAGATCGAAAGCGGCTCCGTTGGGGAGGCCGTTCGATCCATCGATTGCCGTCCATGTTACTCCGAAGTCCGTGCTGCGATAAACTCCCTCGCCCGTGCCGAAGGGATTTGCCGTTGCCACGATGATATTTCCTCGTGGAGCGACACCCGAAATCCTCGCATTCACGAAGTCAGGATCCTCCATTGCCGTCCATGTTTCGCCTCCATCCGTGGTTCGCAGCAGGCCGAAGGAAACGGCACTGTCGTTGAAACTTGAGAACCGGCCTGTTCCCGCCACAAGCGTCTGGTGAGTCGCATCGGTGGGGTCAAATTCAAGGGCTCCAATGTTGAGCGAGGGAAAACCATCCGTCAGCGGAGTCCAGTTCGGAGAACCCGATGTTGCATTCGTTGTTCGCCACACCCCGCCTCCTGTTCCTCCAAGATAGAGAATATCGGCGTTTATCGGGTGAGCGGCTACGGTATGAACTGCTCCGCAGACCATATTGTCGGGGCTGATATTTTCAACCTGGCCGAATCGAGCGCCGAATGGTCCCGCCGGTTGCCAGGTACCGCCCGTTACGAGAGGTGGTGATTTTCGGCCAGCTGTGAGTTGCCTGGCGGCTGGTGCCTGAGACACATCAAGAAGAGGGGCATCGTCCGGGGGCACGGGCCTGGCTGAGTACGGATCCGCTGACACGTTCGTCGATCCAACAAGCAGGAATGCAACAGGCAGATAGCGTTTCAATGGGATCCCCCCAGGTTTCCAAAGAGTCACAAGACCTGAACCAGTTCATCACAGGAGATACGCCGCGACCACTGACCGGATGGTTAGTGAATCCGTGTCTCGGCTGGCGAGCAGGAGACTTTGCGAAGAGCTTCAAACGGAGATATGTAACATTAGGGGAAAGAGGATCGGAGCAGACTGTCCCTCTGCGCATGGTTTGCCTGAGACTTGGTCGTCCTCTTGATCCCGACCGGTTTGTTTGAGCTTACTCAGGTCTAAATAACGGCCCCAACGTTCTTTATCAGGTCGCGAATAAGGTCACCGAGCTGAATACGCTCTTCCTCTCCCATGTCTTTGATGGAAAATCCCAGCTCGGTGTAGGCCCGCTCATTCGCCTTTTCGGGATAATACTTTGCCCAGAAGGGGCGTGCCCTTACAGTCAGACGTTCTCCGGTGCCTGGCGCTTCCAGTTCGAACTTCACCCAGGCGGGGCCTTTGTGCAACCGCTCCGCCATATCCTGGCCGATAAGGGGTGTTTTTACACGCAAGCCGAGGGCGGAAACTTCCGTTGCAATTGCCGGGATATCGAATGGAGTGAAGGTTTCTTCCGGCAACAGGATGTGCAGTTGGAGGCGCAGCTTGATGGAAAAACGTTCGTAGGCACGCTTCTCCGCCGACCCTGGCCCACCGGAGGCTGTGGTTTTTGTTCGCTTGTTTTTTTCTGACATGAACGGGAATTCCGCCTGCTCCGGAATGCCTTACAATTCCTTGCTCTCGGCCAGCAAAACACGCGCCTTGTTTCCCGTTAGTCTTGTCGCCCGCTCGATTGTCGCGGGAATAAACGCGGTATTGCCAGTGTTCATTTCACTCACGCCTTCAGGGGCCGTCACTGTCAAGCCCCCCTTCAGACAAACGATGATGAGGCCGGACCCGGAAAGATCGGTCGGGAGTGCCATCTCATTGTCCACATCGAGAACTCGCACCCGGAAGAATTCGTTGTCGGTGAGTACTCGTGGTTTTTGCGTGATCTCTGAAACGTCCAGTGGACTGATTTTCGACGCTTTCCAGTCAGTCACCTCAATTGACTCCTCGATGTGAAGAGGGCGGGGAGGTTGTCTGTTCCAGTCCCACAGGCGATAGGTTGTATCGCTGGACTGTTGGATTTCGCAAATCACCGTGCCGCCAAGGATCGCGTGAACTGTCCCTGCTCTTACAAAAAGAAACATGCCGGGGCTTATTGGAAAACGCGCGACCATATCCTCGATGCTTCCGTCTCTTGCACCACGCCGAAGGTCTTCCGCACTGATACCGTTCTCTAAACCAAAAACGATTTCCGCACCTGGTTCGCACTCCATGACATACCAGCACTCGGTCTTGCCACGATCTCCCTTTGGCTTTGCCTGTTCATCGTTCGGATGAACCTGAATGGAAAGATCCTCCGCCGCGTCGATAAACTTCACCAGCAGGGGATAGCGCTCCGGCAGGCGGTCAACGCCCACCATTTGCCTCGGGAACCTGCGCAGAACATCCCCGAACTCCTGCCCGGCAAACGGGCCTTCGGCGATGCGCGAACGCCCGTTCGGATGATCCGACAGTTCCCATGATTCACCGATGGTTTTTCCCGGCGGGACAGATTTCCCAAAACGGCTTTCGAGCAGTTTGCCGCCCCAGGGGCGCTCCGAGAACACCGGTTCCAGCAGAAGGGGAACCCGGGGAAAAACGTCACTCATTTCTGTTTCTCCAAACCAGCATGGCGTCGCCGTAAGAATAGAAACGATACGATTGACGGATTGCTTCACGATAAACGGCGAGCAGTCTTTCTCGGCCGGTCATCGCGGAGACAAGACAAAGAAGAGTGGAGCGGGGGAGATGGAAGTTCGTTATCAGGCCGTCCACAAGTTTCCATCGGTAGCCTGGCCGAATCATCAAGGCACTTTCGCCCGAGCCCGTATGAAGAACACCGTTTTCATCCGTTGCCGTCTCAAGTGTTCGCACGGTTGTTGTTCCCACTGCGATGATTCGCCGGCCTTTCGTTTTTGCCTGGTTCAGAAACGATGCCGTAGCCTCGGGTACAACGTACTCCTCGGTGTGCATCCGATGGTCGCGAAGATACTCTGTTGAAACAGGCTGAAAGGTTCCCGTACCAACGTGCAGGGTGACCTTCCGAATCTCGACACCCTGGGTACTCAGTTCATCAAGCAGCTTGTTCGTAAAATGCAACCCTGCTGTTGGCGCTGCGGCGGAACCTTCAGGATCTGCATAGACCGTTTGGTAGCGCTCACGATCCTCCACCGTACTCCCCTTTGTTCCCCGTTTCGACAGGATATAAGGGGGAAGCGGCATGTTCCCGTGCCGGGCAAGGGCATCGTGCAGGCCGGATGGGCTCTGGAGCCGGACAATCTTTTCGCCATTCTCAGTGTCCGCCTCGATCTCGGCCTCAAGGTCAGAAGCAACCCGGACAGAGGATCCGGGGCGGAGCTTTTTGCCAGGCCGGGCCAGACATGTCCATCGCGCGCGACCGTCTTCCGTGGGTGTTAGTGGCCTCAGGAGCAGCAGCTCGCAGCTTCCACCACCGGGCTGTCGCTGCCC
>JANQSL010000001.1 GCA_028284075.1 Candidatus Sumerlaeia bacterium
AGGCACAATCCAGCCATGCAACTTTCGCCAGCGGGCGCCGGCATCGAACAGCTGATTATGCAGTGGAGATTTGTTGAGTGCTTCGTCTGTCATGGCATCCGTCGGGCCTCTCCTCACCGGGCCCATGCAAGCATCGCTCCGGGGCGATCAACCATCGCTCTCCAGGCTCTTCAGATCCTCCGCTGCAGCACGAATCCATTTGCGGGACTTGCGTTTCAGGTCCGGATCCAGGTCGCCCGCCCCTTTCAGCATTTGCAGTAGTGCCCGCCGTGCCGCGTCTCGTTCACCCCGCTCGCGAAGGAATCGCGCATGCCGCACCACGGCTTCCGGAATGGAGTATTCCTGTGCGGCACGGGCAAACTGCTCCACCGCGTCCTCATCCCTGCCCATCTCCTTCCATACGTTCCCGAGGGCGACTCGCGCCTCCCCCCGCGCGTACTTCGGCTCTTCATCGACAACATATTCCAAGTGGTTTGCGGCTGCCTCCGCCTGCCCGAGCCGGACCCAGCACATACCGGCCTGAAATTGTGCCGCCAGATCTTCAGGGTCGTCATCCAGAACCGGCCGCAGCGACTCGAGAGCTTCACGCCACCGGCCAAGTTCGTAGTACACACCGGCAATGTCCCTCCGCAGTGCAGGCACATCCCGCACCGCGAGTTCAGCCTGAAGATCGCGAAGGCGCTTCAGCAGATTCATCTTCGCGTCAATATGGCCCTTGTTGGAGCCTCCCAACTTGAAGTTGAGAAAATAAACCGGCGCACTAACAATGGGAACAAAGACGAGACCGAGAACCCAAAGCCAGGATCGATGCTGCCGCAGGGCGTCAACAATGCATGCCACCCACCACGCAGCCAGAATCATCACAAGAATGGGGCGAATCACCGCGAACAGCGTCATGTGCGGAAGATCAGCTCACAGGCACCGAAGGCCAAGCCGATTCGCGACGTGGTTGCCAGATGCAACGAGCCTCTTTGTCTCTTGTGCCTAGCTTCTGCGACGATCAATGCCACTACGGCGTTCACCACCATATCGCTTGTTGGTGTCAGGGTCGCAGGTTGCCACCTTGCTACGTCGGTCTTCGCCGGTTCTTCGGTCTCGACCACTCCGACGTTCCGTGACGCCGTCCCATTTGCCGCTCTTCGCCGGGGTTCGAGCCTTGCGGGCTCTGCTTTGCTGGATTGCATCCGCGACGGGGTCGTAGTTGGCACCATGGCGAGGCATTGGGAGACCGGCGGAGGACTGCCGGGCTTCGGATGTATCCGAAGGACTTGGAGTCGGTTCCCTCCGGGGTTTCACGGGTTTCGTTTCACCCGGAAGTGGAAGCGACTCCCCCGGATTGAGAGTTGCCGGTTTCTCAGCGGCGCCGTCACTCTTCATCGGTTTCGCTCGGACACGTTTGTAGGTGGAGTCGCTGGCACGTCTGGAGGTGGACGACCCCGCCGGGGAAGCGGCTGCGACAGCTCTCCGGCTCATGGCTTGTGCAAAAGAATCGACACCATGCTTGCGCAGATACTCCATGAGCGCCTGATACTGAGCATCCGAGGTCGTGGGAATGGTGAGTCCAACCTTCAACAGGACAGGTCCGACGCCCCGGTGGTGAAGGATCGCATCGTAGATCGTACCGCAGGCGGTGGGGCCGAATTCCGCGAAGTATTGGTCGATGCCCTCCCTGAGGGCACGTTCCTGATTACTCATGCTGAATCTCTCATCTCATTACTCGTTAGTAGAAGATGAGAAGACTACGCGCTTACTGTCAATGAAGTCCTGGCAGGTCACATTCCAGTGGATACACTTTTCTTCGCGAAAACCATCGGGGATGACAGATGCAAATGATTGATAACAAATAATTTAAATTCCATATTCTCATCTTGAGTGGAACTTATCCCGCCCTACCTGTCGAGATCTTCAGGTTTGGATGAAGAGGCTTCGTCGATCGGGGAAGTCTTCAGTTTCGAATCCAGAATCCCGAGACACCGTGCTTTCGCTCGTAGAGAGTCTTCATGCGCAGCCAGAGGGGAAGGCACGGAATGGCGAGAAGTGCGGCAAGACCATAAAACTGATGCACATTACCAACGGCGAAGAAGGCGGAGGCAATTACCTGGCTGAGAGTACCACTCAGCGTCATGTAAACGATGGAGAGGAGCGCCTGACCCGAGGCTCTCAAATGATGAGGTGTCTCGCGATTAATGAGCACGACAGTGCAGATATGCATCAGGCCGAACGTAAAAATGTGAAGTACGTTGGTAGCCTGCACGACCCACAAGACCGGAAAGCTCCAGATAATCGCCCATCGAACGATCTGCGCGAGAACCGCGATCAAAAAAAGGGGCATGAGACGCACTCGCCCCAGCAATCGATTAAAGAAAAGGAACACAAAGATCTCCGACACCGCTCCGATGTTCATGGCAACAGCGGCGTCGACGTTGCGGGCACCAATCATTTCGGGGTCCGTGATCAAACGGCTTTGAAAGATGACGCCTGCACCATGGCCCAGTTGACTGAGAAGCGTGAAAGCGAGAAAGACGCGAACGATGGGCTCGGCCATGATTTCCTTCTGGACAGCCCAAAAGGTGGATCGTTGACGGCCAACCAGCCGGCTGCCGTGACCCAAAGGCACGTCTTTCAATCCCATGGCGGTTGTGGCCGCGACAATGTTCACGGCCACACCCAGATGAAACATCCACATGAGTCCTGACTCTTTGTCGGCATCGGCAAGAACCCCCACCACAACGCTCGCCACAACAAACGAAACGGAACCCAGAGACCGCAGGAGACCGAAGCGTCGTTCGCCGTCACTGCTCGCGAGGACGAGGGAGTTCGCCAGCGACAAACAGGGACGTAGAGCGATGGAGTGCAGCGTCATCATCACCATCAGTGTGGTGAAACTCCGAGCATAGGGAAAAACCGCATAGACTCCGGCTCCCATGAGACACAGCAGGGCCAGCACGGATTTTTGATTGAGGTGAATGTCCGTTAAGTATCCCACAAGCTGGCCGGTGAAGAGCATCACCAGCGGTGGAATCGCGAGAAGGATGGCGATTTTGCTGTCGCTCATCCCAATGTCCGAGAAATACACAGGGAGAAACGGAAAGGTCAGCCCCACAAGAGCAAAAATCCAGATCATGGGCTGACTGAGGGCGAGAAACGAATTGCGAATCTCATCCCCTTGATTGTCGTCGGAAGGTGAAGCAGATGCCGAAAGGCTCAAAACGCCAGTCTCTTTATCATGGTATCATTATTGTCGACAAGCCGTCGGGGATGACGTCTCAGGACGTCGTGACGGTGGTACGAAAGGCTGCGGGCACACGCCGCGTCGGTCATACGGGAACACTGGACCCGCTGGCAACCGGCCTGTTGCTTCTGATGCTGGGGGAAGCAACAAAGCTTTCAGAATACCTGGTCGGATACGACAAAACCTATGAAGGCACGATGCATCTGGGTGCGCGCTCCGACACCTATGACGTGGAGGGGCGCGTGGAGGAGACCGACATCGATGAGCTGCCGGGTATCGATGCACTCAATGAGATGGCACAGGACTTCACGGGTGAAATCGAGCAGATCCCGCCTCCGTACAGCGCGGTGAAGATCAAGGGAAAGAAGCTCTATGAATACGCGCGAAAGGGAGAGACTGTTGAAGCGGAGCCGCGTCCGGTGCGGGTCGATGAATATACCCTTCTGGGTCAGGAGCAAAACAAGGCAACGTTTCGGGTGAGGTGCTCATCCGGAACCTATGTGAGATCACTGGTTCATGATCTGGGCGCTGAGGCCGGTTGTGGGGCTCTCGTGGAGGAATTGAGACGAACAGAGATTGGGGACTTCAACATCTCCGAGGCAATTTCGCTGGAGGAGGTTCGTGAAAGCAAAGCGGAGACTTTCGGCAGCCTGGTTACTCCGATGGTGGACGTGATTCCCGAGTGGCCCGTTTTCCATATCAATCAGAACGGGGCGTTGTGGATTCGCCGGGGCCAGGCGATACCGGTGGGAATGTGTGAATTGGACGGGGAATCGAGAAGCCCCGGGATCGGCGACCTGGCTTTTCTTTGCCCGCTTGGAAAAGACGCCATGGCGGTTGTGAAAACTGTCCCGGCTCCGCCGGGAAATCCACCGGCGGAGCTGAAACGATTTACAGGCCTCTGGTTACAGCCGCTCAAACTCCTGTCACCAGAAGACTTGAGCTGATTATCCCAGACTGCCTTTAAGGGCTGCGGCGGGCTTGAAACCAACTGTTTTGCTGGCGGGAATATCAATTTCCTCGCCCGTCTTCGGGTTGCGTCCCTTGCGGGCTGCACGCGATTTTACTTCGAAGGTGCCGAAGCCGGGAACCGCAAAACGGCCATCCACTTCAAGCGCCTTTCCGATGGTCTCGAAAACGGCATCGTGTACCCGATTGATGTCAGCCTTGCTGACACCCTGGAGGGATTCACCAATGATATCGATCAGCTCTGCCTTCGTCATGGAAACCATCCTTTGTCCCTTGATTGCCGCGAATTTGCGACGAGCGGGGCAGGCAATCGTCGCCGAGTGTACCGGGTAAAGGAGAAAACCACGCAATACCCCCACCCTTTCAGACGAGGCGCGTTCCCTTGACAGCGTGGGCAACATTCTCAATAACGCGTCGAAACTGGATTTACAAAATCGCGATATCATCCGCACGGATCGTTTCCATATGGCAGTCAAAGCCGCCAAAGAGGGGTTCTCGAAGCAGGAAATCATCGATATCCTGAAACAGAACGTCACCCTCTTCAAGAATGAACCGGAATTTGTCGAATACATCGTCAACCTGGCCCTCTATCTGATCGACCAGGCCTATACAGTATCGGGAGAGCGTTCCGGAGATCTGGAGGACGTCCTCAGTCAGTTCCAGCAGGCACGGCGCGAATCATCGAGTCTGGAGGATCTGGAATCACAGGACAAAAGCCTGCGTCTCTCCGATCCGGTCGACCCTCTGGAGCTGGAGTCGCGGGATGATTTTCTGCCGGATGCGGACGATCTGGATGACGGTTCTCCCACGACCAACAAGATGAAGCTTAAGGAATATGACGCCGTGCTGAAGGCGCCTCCGCCACCGGAGCCCCCGGAAGATGATGAACCACCCACTGTGCCGGCTCCAACGCTGCCTCTTCAGGAAGGAGGGGAAGCGAAAGAAGCGGAAGTGAAAGCGGAGTCGGCGGCAGCTGATCTGCATGACGGCGAGGCGGACGGGGAACTTGAACTGGAGGACCTCTCCGTCAATGATGAGGAGCCCAAAACACGCCAGCTGCGCTCCGTCGGGATTTTAACGCCGGATGCTGAGGGTGGTCTGACAAAAGAGAAGGATCCAAGGGACGAATTGCGGTCACCCAAGATCCAAGTGGATGAGGAGAAAGGGAAGGCCCGCGTTTACCGGGTGGTCCGATCCTACAGCGCTTCAAAGGGTGGTGACTCGAACTGTCCCATCTGTGGCACGGACACTCGCGGCTCCTCGCGCTGTCCGTCCTGTGGCCACATCATGTAATTCGGATCATCAGAGTCCCTTGACGTCCGATTCGAACCGCCCATAACGTTCTTTATCGCGGCGGAGAATGCTTTCGCCGCCCAGTTCTCTCACCAGTCCGGAGAGCCGGATGAAGCCGGAACGCGTATTGTTGATTGTGCCGCCCACGGGGCGGTACATCCGAGAAGATCGGTGCCAGACGCCGATCGAGAAGCTCAAGACGGTCGCTCTTCGACCGCCCGTTGACCTGATGTATGCGGCAGCCTGTTTTGAAAAAACCGGTGCCGACTGCCGACTCGTGGACTATCCCGGGGAGGACCTGGACTGGGCTCGACTGGAAAAGGATATCCGCGATTTCAAGCCAAACATGGTCGTGATGTCGATTACGACACCTTCGCTCAAGGACGACATGAAAGCGGCGAAGCTCTGCAAGGACATCGACCCTGAGATTATCACAATTGCGAAGGGGGCGCATTTCAACACGCTCGATGTCCAGTCGATGGAGGCTTATCCTCAGCTGGATCTGGCACTGAGAGGTGAGTATGAACTGACCTGCATGGATCTGGGGCGGGGTGAAAAACATGTGCGCGATATCGAAGGGCTGACCTGGCGCGATGAGGGCCGCATCGTTCGCAATCCGGAACGTGGCCTGCCGGACGATCTGGATCAAATTCCCTACCCCGCACGCCATCTTGGAAACAACAGCCTGTATCTGCGACCCGATACGGAACAGCTGCAAACCACGCTGGTCACGAATCGCGGCTGCCCTTTCTCCTGCACCTATTGTCTGGCCAACCAGGTAAGCGGGCTGAAGAACCGCTACCGTTCCGTTGAAAACGTTCTTGGCGAAATTCGCGAGTGCGTGCATCAGCACGGGATCCGCAACTTTCTGTTTCGAAGCGATCTGTTCACTCAAAACAAGAAGTGGGTAATCCGTCTCTGCCAGGGAATCATCGATGAGGGGCTGGACATCGAGTGGGCCTGCAATTCCCGCGTGGACACGATCAACGAGGAAGCACTGAAGTGGATGCGCAAGGCGGGTTGCTGGATTATCGCATTCGGTGTTGAAAAGGGCGACGATGTTTCTCTCGTGAAGATCAACAAGAAGGCCACGGTCGACCAGGCTCGCCATGCGCTGAGGATTACCCGTGAAGCGGGCATCAAGCGATCAATGTATCTGCTCTTCGGATTGCCGGACGACGATGAAGCGACTCTGAACAACGACATCGAGTTCGCCAAGGAAGTGGATCCGGATTTTCTTGAGATATTCTATCCCTATCCGTTTCCCGGCACTCCGCTGTACAAAGAGGCCGTTGAAAAGGGACTGCTGCGGGACGGCGAAATCCCGAAAGAGGCTTACGGAATGCCGGCCATGGCGACGACGCAGATCTCGCTGGAGCGTCTGCAAAAACTTCGGACACAGGGTCTGAGAAAGTTCTACATGCGCCCGAAGTTCATCGCCCGTACGTTGTCCGGAGCTACATCGCTGAGGGAATTCAAGAATTTCGCCCGTTACGGTGTTGTGCAATTGAAGGACATTGTCGCCAACGGCATCTGACCTTGGACGCCATTTTCGAATCCCTCGGTATCCGGACAACCCGCCTTGAGTCTGGCCTTTGTGTGCGGGAACTTCAAGTATCCCCGGAGCTAATACAGCGGCTTGGAGTTATGCACGGAGGCGTTCTGTCCGTTCTTGTAGACGATTGCGTGGGGCGTGCCGTCAACGCATCACTGGACCTCAAAAAAGAAGCCGCACTGACGGCGCAGCTTTCCATTAACTATCTTTCGCCCGTTACCATGGGGCTCTTGCGTGTCGAAGGACGAATGGTACGCGCCGGGCGAACGACGGCATACGGCGAGGCTTCGGCGTGGATCATTGCAGGAGAAGGCACGGAACCGAAGCTTGTGGCGCGAGGATCCCTCCTGCTCGTAAAAAAGCCGCGATAGGGAAAACAATATCGTCCGAAGTTTGGAGTTTATTGTCACCGCGGCTGTTCACCATCGAGCCTGATTCCTGCTGCGTGTCCCCCCAACTTCCAAAGACGGAGCCAACTCTTATGATGATGAAGTCTGAGCGGATGGATGCCTACAAGGCCGATCCCGATATTGCGAAACTGATGCTGGCCGCAGAGGAACATATTCGAAAGAGCGGACTCGAGCCTGCGTTGCTTGATCTGGTGAGAATGCGTGCCTCGCAAATCAATCGGTGTGCGTTCTGCCTGGACATGCACAGCAAGGACGCCCGAAGACTTGGCGAGACGGAGCAACGGCTCTACGTTTTGAATGCCTGGCGGGAATCAACGCTTTACACAGAGCGCGAACGAGCAGCACTTGCCTGGACGGAGGCCCTCACCTTGATCGCGGATACACAGGCCCCGGAAGATGTTTATGAAGAGGTCAAAAAACACTTTTCGGACGCGGAACTAGCCAATCTGACGTTTCAAATCACGCAAATCAACGCGTGGAACAGATTCAATGTCGGGTTTCGCTACCAGCATCCCTAGAGTCAGCAAAACCATGACTCCCAATTTCATTTTCGAGGTCTCCTGAATGAGCACGAACCGGATTGATGCCTACAAGACTGTCCCGGAAGCGATGCAGGCACTGATGGCTGTCGAGGAACATCTGAAGAAGAGCGGTCTCGAACGCTCTCTTGTCGAGCTGGTGAAAATGCGGGCCTCCCAAATCAATGGCTGCGCTTTTTGCCTCGATCTGCACAGCCGGGATGCTCGCAATAACGGTGAGACTGAGAAAAGGCTCTATCTCCTGAGCGCCTGGAGAGAGTCTTCTCTCTACTCGGAACGCGAGCAGGCAGCCCTCGCGTGGACGGAGTCACTTACCCTGATCTCCCAAAACCACGCTCCGGACACTGTCTATGAGCGAGTCCGGGAGCATTTCAATGATCAGGAACTTGTCAATCTCACCCTCCTGATTACTCAAATCAACGCGTGGAACCGGTTTGCCATTGGATTCCGCTATGAACATCCCTGAAGTGTGCAACAATAGAGGTAATTTCGGGATTGACCGGGGCAGGGGTCTCCCGCAGAACCCCTCTCCCGCGGGGGCGGCGCCCTCGTGGCTCTGCCGGTGTAGCTCAATTGGTAGAGCACCTGATTTGTAATCAGGCGGTTGGGGGTTCGAGTCCCTTCGCCGGCACCAGTTTTTTCCAAGTGGACGGTTGGCAGAGCGGTCAATTGCACCGGACTGTAAATCCGGCGACCTAACGGTCTACGGTGGTTCGAATCCACCACCGTCCACCACTTGCTTCTTCAGAAGGCCTGAAGCTGTTCTCAGATCGCTTCGACCACATCGCTGGGCAGAAAACCCGTGCTCCCGTCACGGAGACGAAACTCAACCCAGCCGTTTCGGGGAGCGCTCTTGAAGGCGATGATCGTGCCCGCGGGGATCTCAAGCTGCTCGAAATAGTTGAGTGCGGGACCACTGCGGGAAATCGCCTTGTCCTGAACCACAACACCGTCGCCTTGAGGCTGACGCGCTTCGGCGTGCAAGAAGACAATCAGACCCATGACAAGCGACGCGGCAACTCCCCCACCAGACCGGCCAAGCCATTCAATACGGCTGTCAGTGCCCGGCTGCGTGCGTGCGGCAAACACCAGGCCTGTGATCAACAGAACGAAAGATATTTGAAACAGAACGTACCAGGGCCACGCGGATGTTGCCGCGAACCATGCTCTCAGCAACGTGAAGAAGGACTCTTCCTCCACGACATTGGTTCCGGGCTGCACAAAAGCCAGGTTCTCCCGGGCACGCTCGTTCCCCGGCTCAATCTTGAGTGCGCGAAGATAATACAGCACAGCCTTGCCAATATCTTCCGTGCGCCAGGCTGCGGTCCCTGCGTTGGCAAGAACGTCGCCTGTACCGTACTCTCCCGCCATCAACTCTTCGTACATTGTCAGTGCTTCGGCAAATTGTTCATCCTCATAGGCTTGATTGGCGCGTGCAAACAGGGCGTTCGCTTCGTCCAGTGTTTCGGCGGTGTGCCCGACACCGGTGATCATCAGCAGCAAAATAATCAGAAGCGTTGTTCGCATCAGATGCTCTCTTTCAATAGCAGCTGCACAAGACGACGTGCACTCTCCATGTCGGCTTGAACATCCTGCGTACTGGAAACCGGCGCATAGCGAATGGTATCGCATTTCGCGAGAAGAGCGGCAGCAGCCTGTTTGTCCCCGGTATCCAGTCCATGCCCTGCGAGCAGTTCGTCAATTTCCTCATTGGTCAGGCCCGATGCCTCCCGTTCACCAAGAGCGGCGGCAGCCTCACGAATGCTCTGCGCAAGAGCGGCGTAGACCTCTCCTGTCCTTTCAGACTCCTTGCTGAGAGATTCCATCTGATCGAGACATTCTGCCGCGCGCCGACGACAACGCCACGCGCGATTGCGGCGCGGATCGTCCGCGATACGGCGTTTGCGGGTTTCCGTTCCCCATATAAGGCAGGCAGCAAGCAGCAGTGCGCAATTTCCACCAATAAAAACAGGATGACGATACAGTGGTTTTCCACTCTTGTCCGATACGGGGCCTTCAAGAGCAGCCGTTGAGATATGTCGAACGCTCTCGTTGCCGATCACCCGCGCTCCGGGCCGATCCGGATCCTCTCCGATGCCTTCGTCAACGGTGCGGACGCTCCCCTCGCGTGATGCAACCCGGAGAGAGGGAGCTTCGGTTGTTTGAATCGTTTGTTTGCCCGTTCTTGGATCAAAGACCGCCAGTCGAACGGGAGGTATTTCAATCTCACCCGCGTGAACAGCCCGGTATGTGCGTGTCAACCGGGCCTGCTGAAGAAAGGGGTTATCAGGGCGCACAATGTCCACATTCGTTTCCGAAGAACCAGGAAACGGCTCCAGTCCCGGGATATCCGGCAGGTCCTCCAAAGACAATCCGCCAAGCAACCCCTTTCCGGAAACCACTACAGTGAGCGTCAATGGATCACCTTCCTCGAGCTCGCGCCTGTCCGTGCTCATCTCTCCGAGTGTCACCTGGCCAACGACCTGTCCAAACACATCATCGGGACGAGCCGGCAGGTTCCTGACCATGATTTCGGCCGAAGGCGCTTCGAGGGGAATGGATGGGAAATCTCCAAAGAACCGGACCTGAAGTGGCGGGTCGAGGACGAGGCTTGCCCCGGAGAGAGTGGCTTTGCCGCTCTGAACGGCAACGACAGGACTTTCCGCAACCAGGTACTCAAGAAACGTTTCACCTCCGATTCTCAATTCGCGAGGCGCGCTGCGGCCAAGCGAATACACCCTTGTTGAGTCCTGCTCCGCCCCAAGAAGGGCAGGGTTCGTGCTGGGATCCGCACGACTGTCAAACTCACCGATCTTCAGCGTTCCCTGGCGAAACACGGCACGGAGTCCCGCCTGATTAACGTAAAGCATCGTTCCGAGTTCAAAGGGTTCACCATAGTAAACTTCCTCGGGAACTCTGAGTGTGGTAAACATGACTGGCTCGAGCTGTTCGTTCAGTCGTCTGTTCTGAGTCTTCACTCGGCCTTTTGCGGAAAAGTCGGGAGGAGGAATGATTGTTCCCTCTACGGCGCCGACGTCCCAGGATGCACCCCGACTCTGAAGAACAAAGGGACCTATCGTAAACTCTCCTTTTGATCCCGTGGCATACCTGTACCATCGATGATAGGTTCTTCCTCCGCGATTGTTTCCTGAAAAGGAATTCCCTGCAGGTCCGCTTGAGAGCAGCCGCACGTTTCCTTCGAGAGAATCAAGGCCCTGGACGTCAACGAGGCTTTCCGGAGTGCTGATAATGAGCAAAAATGAGGCGTTTTCGTACAACTCGTCATGATTAAGCTGAACCGATTGGGCCTTTACTCCGGTTACAACAACCACCAGTGCGAAAGTCAGCAGAGTCAGTTTGAAGCACCCGATTCGCATCACCACTCCTTTTCCACAACGCGGGCTCTGTTGTGGAGGCGTACAGGCATGAGCTTTTCTCTGCCAAGATGACGAAGTAGATTCCGGGCCTGCTCCGGAGTCATCTGGCCCATCTGCTGTGGCTCGTTTTCACTATCGCCACCGGAAGCATCCTCTTGCTGGTCATCGGAGGGATTGTTCTCAGCACTCTCATCCCGTGGCTCTCCGTCTTCTTCATCCTGTTGATTGCTTTCCTGATCTCTGTTCTCCTCAGACCCATCGTCGCTTTCGTCATCCTGTGAGGACTGCTGTTCCTGATCTCTACCCTCCTCACCCTCGTTGCTTTGCCGGTCTTCGTTATTTTCACCCTCATCCTGCTGCTTATCGTCCTCCCCTTCATCGGGCTGCTGCCGGTCCTGCCGGTTATCGTTCTCTCCTTCGTTTTCCTTCTGCTCCTGATTCTCCTCCCCATCGTCTTGTTGATTGTCTTCAGGCTGTTCCTGTTGCTGTTGCTGTAGCTCCGCGATTCTCTCGATCAGATGGCGCGTCTGTTCGCGGTTAAAGTGTGCCTCTGACAAAGATTCATCAAGATCGAGTGCTTCGTTGAACGATCGCAGTGCATCCAGAGCACCGGGAAGTGCTGCTTCCATGTCGCTGTTTTCCAGTGCAACGCTTGCCTTGTCAAACTGCGCACGCCCCCGATTATAGAGCGCTTGCGCGGCAAGCGGCGGATTCTCCAACCTGGCGGAAGATGCGACCTTGCCGAATCGCTCAATGGCTTCATCAAATCGACCGCTTCCCGCAAGCGAAAGCCCCAGGTTCATCAGTGCTTCCCGTCCTCCTGGCCTCGTCAGGTGAGCGTCATTGAAACTGGTAACCGCCGCATCCAGATTCTGCTGCCCGGCCGCGTCAATTCCCTCATTAATCAGCCGACCGTAGTTGTCCGCCAAATCAACCGCCTCGGAAGAGACCGATACGAGTAGAAAAGTCACAAAGGAAAGCGCAAAGACAAGAGACTTCATGCAACAGTCTTCCTTTGACGTGTTGTTCTCTTCCTCTCACTAATAAAGCCCTCTGCAAGAAGAAGCGCCAGCGCAAAGGCCAGTGGTATCTGAAAACGCTCCTCGCGTACAAGGCGCCGCTTTTCGTTCCGGCCGATATCACCCTGCTCAAGCTCCGTGAGCGCATCGGAAACAGGTCGAATGTCAAGCCGCTCACCCGGCCTCGATATCCACGCCTGTCCACCGGTTTTGCCTGCAAGACTTCGCAATGTCTCCACATCAAGGCGAGAGAGTACCGTTTTGCCCTCGGAATCGTGCAGTGTTTCCAGGCCGGAAGTTGTTCGATACTGAACGATGGTGCCCTCTTCAGATCCGATTCCCAGGGCAAAAATACGAACACCGAGGTCTCGGGCTCGCTCCAGCTGTTCCTCTACCCCGCCTTCGTGGTCCTCTCCGTCGGTAATCAGCAACAGGACCGGTGTTCCAAGTGCACTTGATTCAAAGCTGTTGTTTGCCACTTCCAACGCACGTGCCAGATTGGTTCCCGCGACGGGAATCGTTGAAGGGGAGATTTCTTCAAGTACGCGCGCCGCAATGGAATAGTCGGAGGTGAGAGGACACTGTAAAAAGGCTTCTCCAGCGAACGGCATAACGCCGACACGGTGCCCTGGAAGATAACCCAACAAAAGATCGACCTGCTTCTTTGCGGCTTCAAGACGGCTTGCCGACTGTGCATCCGCATCGTTCGCCCCCTCTTGCACGTCCCGGGCAAGCATGCTTCTGGAGACGTCGATGCCGACAATCAAATCGACTCCACGCTCCCGGAGGACACGTTCCCGTGTGCCCCACAGCGGCCGGGCCGCGGCAACAATCGCGAACAAAAGTGCACAGAACACCGTAATCGCCTTCCAGCGACGGCCCGCCTGCGAAACCGAACGATTGAGTACGTGCCATGTCGCCCGTTCCGCAAAGCGCTCGGTCCCGCGAGCAGCGCGACGATGCAGAACAAACCAGAGTCCGGTCACGGGAATGACTGCAAGAATCAGCCAAAGAAATGTTGGGCTGTGAAAACTCATGGCAGGCGAATAAGCCAGACTCCTCTCAGAAAGAACTCGCCCAGTAAAAGGAAAAGGGCGGGCGTCCACAGCCACATGAAGCGCTCATTGAAATCATCAAACTCATTGGTTTCAATTTCAGTTCGCTCGAGACGATCAATCTCGCCATAGATGTCACGAAGCGCATCCTCGTCTGTCGCCCGATAGTAGCGTCCACCGGTCATCTCGGCAATTTCCCCAAGAGTCTCCTCGTCCAGCGTGACAGTTACAGACTTGAATTCGGTCATTCCGAACATGTTGCGAACCGGAATACGCAGAGTCTGATTGCTGCCAACGCCAATCGTATAAACTCGAATACCTAACGCCCGAGCAGCTTCGGCGGCTTGTAGAGGTTCGATATTTCCCGCAGTATTTTCTCCGTCGGTGAGAAGAATCACAACACGGCTTTCCGCTGTACTGTCCTTCAACTTCTCCACGGCACGGGCCAGACCAAGTCCAATAGCTGTCATTCTTTGCTCACGCGGCAATGTTCGTGAATCAATCGACCCCAGGAAAGTTTCAATCGCCGCGCGGTCGAACGTCGGCGGGACGAGCACATAGGCATCCGTTCCAAAAACCACTACGGAGAGACGATCAGTTGGCCGATCTTCAACAAAATCCAACAGAACATCTTTTGCAACTTCAAGACGATCAGGTTCGAAGTCGGGAAGATCCATGGTCTCGGAAATATCGAGCACAAGGGAGATGTCGATCCCATGGGCGGACTGGCTTCTTTTGACCTGACCATATTGCGGACGGGCCAAAGCGATAATGCCGAGAAGCAGAGCCAGTGTTCGGATCCAGGGCAGCAAGGCGTATGCTCTCATACGCAGTGTTCCGCCACCGCTTTTCCATGCTGAAATCCCGGAATAGACCAGTGCGGGAACGCGGTGACGAGCACGATGGTTCCAAACAAGCCAGATTAACGGTAGTGGCAGTAGTGCAAGAAAGCCGGGATGAAGAAAGCGCCACTCCATGTCAGGAAGCCTCTTTCCTCTGTTGCTGAGTCGCCATTCGCTCCCGTTCGGCGTTCACAAAAACCACTGCGAGATCCACCTGACGACGAATCTGATCCTCCGTCATGTTTGCCCGTGCAAACTTCGCGAGACTCATGTCGTGAAAAACCCTCGAGAGAGTTGTGAGAGAAGGGTTATTCAACTCCTCTCGTTCGATACGGTCGACGACCTCGTCATCGCTCAGCTCAATCGCCGGCATCTGGCAGGTGCGTTCCAGATAACGCCGCAGTACGAATGAGAGTAGCGTACAGTGCGCCTCAGTACCCTGAGCCCGGAAGCGGCCGAGTGTCTTCAGGTCATCCAGTGCCGCCGCCAATTCCGTGACAGGATTAATTGGGGGAGAAGCGGGAGCCTCAGTTGTGTCTTTTGATCTCAGGCGGCGGATCAACAGCAGCAGCAGGAAAGCGAGTGTCGCCAGTGAGACGCCGGTGGCACCCGTGATGAGAGTGGCCCTTGCCCAGTTAAACGGTGCAGCCATGTAGGGGGTGTATTCCCTGGCCGCTTCTTCAGGCAAATCAGGTGGATTAACGATAACAGGAAGTTCCTGCGTCTGAAACAGAAGGTCTTCAGTACCCTCGGATCGGACCGTCACCGTGAACGGAAGAAGAGAAGTCACTTCAGATGTCAGGGGGCGAACAGGAACCAGTAGCCGGTTTGTCTCAATATCGTGGGAGAATTCCCCAACCAGAACTTTGCCTGCCTGGTCATCAGCCGGTTCAATGCTGAGAGATTCAGGACTGACAGCATCTGGAAGCTGAATATTGAGGACCGTTTCGTCACCAACGAAAACCACAGGCGGGTCAAGTTCCGTCACGAGAGACTCTGCCGACAGTACTGCCGACATTGCAATCAGCGAAAAAAGGATCACCAGGAACGAGGAAAATCTAACCATGAGACGCCCTCGCGGTTCTTCGCTCAAAAAAATCGATAAGCGGTTTGTCAAAATCACGATCCGTGCGCAAATCAATGTGATCGATCTTTAAGGAGCGAAGCATGCGGCGAACATGATCCCGCCTCTTGCCCAAAGCATGTTCGATTCTTCGACGAACACGAGAACTGGATGTGTCGACGAGAAGAGTCTCTCCCGTCTCTGCATCTTCAAGGTCGATCAGGCCAACATTCGGAACAGTCAGCTCTCTCGGATCAGTGATTGATATTGCAATGAGATCATGGCGGCGTGATGTGACCGAAAGTGCGTTGTGAATGTCATCCTGTTGAAAGTCACTGAGTAAAAAAACGACGGCCCGACGTCGCTGAAGGCGATTGAGCGTATCAAGTGCTTCAACGATGTTAGTCCCCCTGCCAACAGGTTCATGAATAAGGTCGGTAATGACTCTCATACCATGCTTGCGGCCCTTGCGGGGACGAATGAACTTTTCCACATGGTCGCTGAACAGCATCAAACCGACCCGGTCGTTGTTGCGTATGGCGGAAAAACCAAGAACGGCTGTCACCAGAGCCGCCAGCGGCCGCTTTCTGCGCGCCACGGAGCCGAAGAGAGTCGACCCGGAGACGTCGACGACAAAAATGACAGTTAACTCACGCTCTTCAACGTAGCGCTTGATATGGGGAACACCGGTACGGGCCGTGACGTTCCAGTCGATGGTTCGAATATCGTCACCGGGTTGATATTCGCGGACCTCGCTGAAGTCCATACCCTGGCCGCGAAAGACGGAGTGATACTCCCCCGCCATGACATCGTTTACGATGCGGCGCGTCATGATTTCCAGTCGGCGGACGGATGCTGCGTCCTCAAGTTCAGCGGGTAGTTGCATGAGTTCCGGCGGTGGTCAGGGAACCTCGACCTGATCGAAAATCTGACGGACGATATGATCGCTGCTGAGTTCCTCGGCTTCCGCCTCGTATGTAACGAGAATACGATGACGAAGCACATCCGGCCCGATGGCTTTGACATCATCGGGTGTGACATGTGCCCGGTGACGCAGGAAGGCATGACCCTTTGCCGCAACGGCAAGGGCGATCGTGGCCCGTGGACTGGCACCCACCTGAATCGCTTTTTCGATGCGCGGCCGAGCACTGTCGTTCGAATGAAACGATACTCGGAATGAGTCGGGGTCTCGTGTCGCATGAACGAGGTCCAGAATGTACTCCTTCACTTTTTCGTCCATGTAAATCCGATCGACCACGGATCGCGCTTCTCGAATTTGATCGAGAGAAACGACCGCATGGACTTCTTCCTCGCCCGCCATCTCTCGCTTTCCCGTGTCGGCAACAGCCATTGTATCAAGAATGGAGCGTTCCTCGTCGCGGGACGGGTAAGAAACCGACACCTTGAAGAGAAAACGGTCCACCTGTGCTTCGGGAAGTGGATATGTTCCCTCCTGCTCGATGGGGTTTTGAGTCGCGAGAACGATAAACGGGTCGTCGAGCTTGAAAGTCGAATCGCCGATTGTGACCTGACGCTCCTGCATGGCTTCCAGCAGCGCGCTTTGAACTTTTGCAGGTGCGCGATTGATTTCATCCGCCAGAACAAAGTTGGCGAAAATCGGCCCGCGACGTGGTTCGAAGGTTTGTTCCTTCATGTTGTAGATCTGCGTGCCAATGACATCGGCGGGAAGCAGGTCCGGCGTGAACTGAATGCGTGAAAAATCAGCGTCAATGGCGGCTGAAAGCGTCCGGCAGGTCAGCGTTTTTGCCAACCCCGGCATGCCCTCCAGCAAAACATGACCGTTGCATAACAGGGCGATTAACAGACGGTCGACCAGCTTGCGCTGGCCGACGATGACTTTTCCAATCTCCCTCTCCAGGTCTTCGACGAAGGCGCTTTGGCGCTCGACAATGTCACGAACTTCGTTGATATCTACCGCTGTGGTCATGAATCAGCCTCACTGATCGATGGTAACGAATTGATTGGATCCGTCGCGACGGAAGAGAATAACATGAGCCTTGCCTTTCTCGACATTCTGCAGACCTTCAATCAACCCTCTGTGTGACGTTGTGTCGAGTCCATTGATCTGCTTCAACAAGTCGTCCTTGCGCAACCCCGCCCGAGCGGCTGGACTGGCGGGTTCCACCCGTGTAACACGCATACCGGCATCTCGCCCTTCTGATTCCGGCTCGGCGGAGATACCGATCCGAGCCAATTCGGCAAGCCCCCCCTCAGCGTTGTCGCTCCCAAGCCACTGAAGCAGCCTGTTGCGATCGCGCAGAACTTCCTCTGAAGGACGCTCCACCAGCTTTACGACGACTTCCTTCCCGTTGCTGGCGGTGTCGCTCTCTCGAATCGCGAGACGAACTTCGTCGCCTGCAAACCGATTGCCAATCTCGGCAAGCAGCTCCTTCGAGGTACTCACGTTTTTTCCATCCACAGCGGTTACAACATCGCCAACCTCCACTCCAGCCGCTTCGGCCGGCGTTGAGGGAGTTACGTCGACAACCGAAACGCCCGAACCATCTCCCGCTTCCGTCATGGTGATGCCGAGAAATCCCCGGGATATCCTCCCGTCACGGATCAGAAGTTCCGACACACGGCGAGCGGTGTTGCCGGGAATGGCAAATCCAATCCCCGACCATTGCCCTGTGTTTGTTGCGATAGCGTTGTTGATACCGATGATCCTGCCATCCAGATTCACAAGAGGTCCGCCGGAATTACCGGGATTGATGACAGCATCGGTCTGGAGCATTTGCGCGATCTGGTTCGCCCGGATATCGCGGTTTTTTGCCGCAATAATGCCCTGAGAAACACTGTTGTGGTTATCAAGGGGATTGCCCAGCGCCAGAACCCATTCTCCGATTTCCACGGAGCCGGAGTCACCGAACTCTGCGGGCTCGATTCGAAGTTCTTCCGGCATTTCAAATCGCAGGACGGCTATGTCCGAAAGTTCATCGTAGCCGACGACTTCGACCTTTTCCGGAAGAATCTCATATTCCTCCGGTAAATAGTTTCCATCAAGACTGATGGAATACTCGGCTCTGGGATTGTCCTCCAGCACATGACGATTTGTCAGCACATAAGCCCAATCACTCTCCACCTCGATAATTACTCCCGAGCCTGAGCCATAGGCCCCGAAATCTTCCGGTCTTAGCCGTCGCCAGATCCCAAAGGGATCGTCCTCTCCCCGCTCCTCCATTTCCCGCTCGAAGCGGTCACTTGGACGAACACGCACGTTGATACTTACAACGGTAGGCAGAACCTTCCTGGCGACATTGATGAAGGTCTGAGCTGTAAGAACCTGTTCGCTGCTCTGTGCAGCAACGGGCGGCGGGGTCAGTGCAAAAAATGCGGCCGCGCCCAAAATCAGAGGCAGTATTGCCGGTTGGAGTCGCATTGAGATTCCTGCTCCTTCAGAGAACTTTTCCGAAAAGTGACAGACTCAAAGATTATACCGTCTCGAGCCACGGAAGTCTAAAATCTCAGTCAGACCTCAAAGCTCGGAGCGCTTTCATAGACAAAGGGGCAACCCACGCATTTTCAGGGCTGACGAGCTTTGCCTGCAATGTGGAATACACGTCCTGGAGGTCCCTGTGCTGGTGTGTCGACTCGGCAAGAATCGCTGATTTCAGACGGCTTGTGCGTCATGCTGTCACCCCCGGCGGACGATAAAGGACTTGTGCCCTTTTCGGAGTAATCAAAAGGCTCTGGTAAAACATTGACGAATCGCCCTTCCCACGAGTCCGGCCATGTCCTCTCGCCCTCTTCAGCCAATCGAGGTTTCCGGCGGCAACGACCTCGCGACAATCCTTCTGAAAGCCGTGGAGATCGATGCCTCCGATGTTCATTTGACGGTTGGAGAACCACCGTCCTTCCGGTTTGCAGGCACGATTGTTCCATCAACTCTGCCCCCTCTCGACAAATCCAATCTCCACCATTTGCTCTACGACCTCCTGGATGATGAGAAGCGCAAGATCCTTGAGCGGGACCGCGAACTGGATTTTGCGATGCAGTTGGGGGACGCCGCCCGTTTCCGCGCCAACTGTTTCTACACAATGCGGGGAGAGGCGGCGGTCTTTCGCGTTATTCCCACGAAAATCCGAACCTTCCAGGAACTGGGGCTTCCCCCCGTACTCATGAAGGTGGCATCCAGACCGCGCGGTCTGGTGCTTGTCACGGGCCCCACCGGGTCCGGCAAGTCGACAACCCTTGCCGCCATGATCGACTACGTTAACTCGACTCGCCATGAGCACATCATCACGATCGAGGACCCGATTGAGTTCGTCCACAGAACAAAACGCTCCATTATCAACCAACGGGAACTGGGCGCCTCGACAAAAAGCTTCAAGGCGGCTCTTCGAAGCGCGCTACGTGAAGATCCCGACATTATTCTCGTCGGCGAACTTCGTGATCTGGAGACCATCTCTCTCGCTCTGACAGCATCGGAAACCGGACATCTTGTCTTCGGAACGCTGCACACCCAAAGTGCGCCCAAAACCTGCGATCGATTGATCGATGTCTTTCCACCAGAGCAGCAGAAGCTCGTCCGTATGATGTTCGCCGAATCCTTCGAAGCGATTGTCTGCCAGAATCTTGTGCCTCGTTCGGACGGGCGCGGGCGAGTACTGGCGATGGAGATCATGCTGGGAATTCCCAGCACGCGGGCACTTATTCGAGAGGGAAAAACACATCAGCTCGGAACCATTATCCAGACGGGTTCAAAGATTGGAATGCAGGCACTGGATCAATGCCTGAAGGAACTCATGGAGCGGGGTCTGATCGCACAGGCGGAAGCCCTCACACGCGCCAACAATCCCGATTCCATTATGCCCGGCGGTGCGAACCGCCTCGAAGAAGTACTGGCACGTGAGGCGGATCAGGCTCTCCGCGAGCAGCAGGCCCTTATGGCTCAACAACAGAAGAGAACCGCGCAAAAGCCGTCCGCACCTCCACCGGTTCAGCAGCGCCCGCCCCACCCGCCGCCGAGACCCCCACAGGCCGCACCGCCGCC